>JABXIV010000225.1 GCA_013372925.1 Alphaproteobacteria bacterium | reverse complement strand
GTTGCCATCAAATCAGAAATTTTCATTTCATCATCCTTGTCTGTGCAACCGGCCCCCAATTGCCCATGCAAGGCACATGCCCCAAGCCCCCCACCATTGGTTTAAAGAAAAAGGCCGCAGGTTAAAAACCCACGGCCTTCGATAAACTGGTTTCAGTGTGGCTTAGCTGCCGGAAGATACCCGCTCAACCGAGATATTATCGGTTTTGAACTGACGCTCTTCCGCGTCGAGGATGTCTGCCAGAATCAGCGTTTTCTTGACCACTTTCAAATCCTTCTGACCCGCGTTCGAGCGAACGTCCGGACCGCCAGCCCCTACACGGGAAAGCAGGTCGCGCTCGGCATCGCTTTTCGGCTCAGAAGGTTCAATCTTTTTTCCAGGGAACAAAGCCTCATATGCCTGCTGGCCTGGATCAATCGCCTGTGCATTCGGCTCGCCCGGGCGCGGCGGCGCCAGGTCGGCTTCCGGTGGCACCACCAGTGGTGCACGGCTGACAACTTCAAACTCGTCCGGGCTATTCTTGCCGCCGGAACAGGCAGCAAGCGCAACCGAGGCCGCACCGATAAGCAAAACAGACTTGAGATTCATTCATTCTCTCCTTTGTGGTCGGCAGCACTTTCGCCAACCTTTTGGGCATTTTTAGGGCCTTTCTTGTCTCCCCGCAACCCATCAATGAGCAGAAGGACAACACCAATGGTAATGGCGCTGTCTGCAATATTGAAAACATAGAAGCTGTAACCACCCGCATGCAGGTGCACAAAGTCCACCACTGCGCCGTGGATAAAGCGGTCAATGATGTTGCCGATGGCCCCGCCCAAGATCAGCGAAAGCCCCCAGGCCTCAAGCTTTTTTGGGGTTTCAAAAAGCCATTTGGCCACCCAGATGCTGATCGCTGCTGTTAAGGCAATGATGCCCCACCGGCCAAGGCTTTCCCCAAGCGGGATGCCCATGGAAATACCGCGGTTCCAAACCATGGTGAGGCTGAAGAAAGGCAATATATCAATATTGCCTTTCGCGGGCAGCTTCAGACCTTCCAGAACCCACCATTTGGAAAGCTGGTCGGCGATAAGCAAGCCCACCGCCCCCAGAAGACCGTTTTTTACATATGGCCCGGCCACGCGGCGGCTTACTCTGCTGCCTTGGCGTCAAGCACGGCAACCGTGTCTGCACAGCGGTTACACAGCTCACCATGGGCGGAGACTTCTTCAGAAACCACCCAGCAGCGTTCGCATTTTTCACCGCTTGCCGCAGCCGTTACCACTGCAATGCCCTTCACATCTTCAAGCGTGAAGGCACCTTCTGGCGCTTCGGATTCGATGATGCGTGCGCTTGATGTGATCATCAGCTCTGCCACATCAAGGCCCGCCATGGCATCCACATAGGCATGGTCAGCCACATAGATGGCAACATCCGCCTGAAGGCTTGCACCGATGCGTTTTTCGCGGCGATCCAGCTCAAGCGCGCCGGTTACAACGCGACGCAGGCGGCGGATCATGGTCCATTTTTCAGCCAGGGCTTCATTGCGCCATTCTGCTGGTGTTTCCGGCCAAACCTGGCGGTGTACGCTTGTGGCGTCATCACCGAAGCGGGACAGCCAAACCTCTTCCGCCGTGAACGACAGGATCGGCGCGAACCAAGTAGTGAGGCGCATGAACACTTCATCGAGCACCGTGCGCACCGCACGGCGACGGATGCTTGATTCCTGATCACAGTAAAGCGCGTCCTTCCGAATATCGAAATAGAAGGCAGACAGTTCACCGATACAGAACTGATACAGCTCGCGGAAGATCGGGTTGAAATCATAAACAGCCGTATGATCGCGGATCAACTTATCCAGCTCAGACAGGCGGTTCAGGATATAGCGGTCCAGCTCTGGCATCTGGTCAATCGGCAGGCGCTCTTCTTCAGAGAAGCCCGCGAGGTTACCCAGCATATAGCGCAGCGTGTTACGGATCTTGCGGTAGGCATCAACCTGTGTCTGGATGATCTGGTCGGAGATGCGAACATCTTCCTTATAGTCAACAGCAGCCACCCACAGACGCAGGATATCAGCGCCGTATTGCTCCACGATCTTTTGTGGCGACACTGTGTTACCCAAAGACTTGGACATCTTGCGGCCTTCACCGTCCAGCGCAAAACCGTGGGTCATCACATCGTTGTATGGCGCGCGACCACGGGTGCCACAGCTTTCCAGCAGGCTTGACTGGAACCAGCCACGGTGCTGGTCAGACCCTTCCATATAAAGGTCTGCAGGCCATTTGAGGTCTTCTCGCTGTTCAAGCACAAACGCATGCGTACAGCCGCTATCGAACCACACATCAAGGATGTCGAACACTTGCTCGTAGTCATCGGCGTTATAATCCGCGCCCAGGAAGTCCTGCGCCGGGATTGCAACCCATGCGTCTGCGCCGCCATCAAGAACCGCATCAACGATACGCTTGTTCACGGCTTCATCGCGCAGCACTTCACCGCTTTCCTTGTGCACGAACACAGTGATCGGCACGCCCCACGCCCGCTGGCGGGAGATCACCCAGTCAGGACGATCCGCAACCATGGACCGAATGCGATTTTCACTGATTGCCGGATACCAGTTGGTATCTTCAATTGCCTTCAGGGCCTTGTCGCGCAGGCCGTTCTTCTCCATGGAGATGAACCACTGCGGCGTATTGCGGAAGATCAGCGGCGCCTTGGAGCGCCAGCTATGTGGGTAAGAGTGGGTGATATGGCCCTTGCCCATCAGCGCATTTACGCCTGTAAGCAAATCACACACATCATCCGCCACCTTATAGACATGCTTGCCTGCCACCAGTGTCACATGGGCGTAGTAGCAGCCGCTTTCATCAACGGTGAATGGCAGCTCAATGCCGTGCTGAACGTGCGCAACCTGATAGTCGTCATCACCATGGCCCGGTGCTGTGTGTACAAAACCTGTACCGGCATCAGTGGTTACATGATCACCCGGCAGCAGTGGCACATCAAAGTCATAATAGCCTTGTGCGTCAGCATGGCCGCGCCATGGGTGCGACAGCACACCGCCTTCAAAGGCGCTGCCCTTGAGGTTGCTGATCACCAGATAATTTTCAATGCCCGCACGCTTGACGAAATCAAGCAGAAGCGCTTCTGCGACAACGAGGCGGTCGCCTTCTTTCGTCAACGCACCTTCTGCAGCTTCTGTTACTTCAACCACCACATAATCGATATCCGGGCCGTAACACACGGCACGGTTCGCCGGGATGGTCCAGGGTGTGGTTGTCCAGATAACCACGCGCGCGCCTTCAAGGTCTTCGTTCGGAACATTCACAAACGGGAAGGCCACATCGATCTGCACGCTTGTGTGGTCGTGATATTCAACCTCTGCTTCCGCGAGCGCGGTTTTTTCAACTGGTGACCACATTACAGGCTTGGAGCCGCGATAGAGGGAACCATCCATGGAAAACTTCAAAAGTTCTTCAACGATCTTGGCTTCCGCGTCAAAGGCCATGGTGGTGTATGGGTTTTCCCAGTCACCGAAGATGCCAAGGCGCTTGAACTGCTCGCGCTGCACGTCAATCCAGTGGTCAGCGAAATCGCGGCATTCCTTGCGGAATTCAACCGGGTCCACATCGTCCTTGTTTTTCTTCTTCTTGCGATATTTTTCTTCGATCTTCCATTCGATCGGCAGGCCGTGACAGTCCCAG
>JABXIV010000018.1 GCA_013372925.1 Alphaproteobacteria bacterium | reverse complement strand
GGCGTCTGACGCCTATCATCATGGCGCCTGGAAGAACCGTCCACGCCGTGAATTCGCGAAACTCTTTCAGAAGTAAGCCAAAGGGCAATCATTATGAAAGACGCAATCAAGACAGCGCCTTTTGACCTGCTGCCGCCCGAGGACGCATTCCTCGGGCTTGAGGCAGAAGATGCCGCGACTTACGCAGATGCGCAGGCTGTTATCATCCCGTTCGGGCTTGAGGCTTCTGTATCCTATGGTGGCGGCACTGCCCTTGGCCCATCGGCCATGATTGAGGCTAGCCATCAGGTTGAGCTGTTCGATGAAGACCTGTGGAAAGAGCCTTTCCGGGATTATGGTGTTGCTACCATGGCTGAAAAGCCAGTGGACGGTAGCGATATTCCGGCGGCGCTCGATACGCTTGAAGGCTATACGCGTGCAGTGCTGGATGACGGCAAGTTCCCGCTGGTGTTCGGCGGTGAACACTCAATAACGCCCGGCGCGATCCGGCCATTTCTGGAACAATTTGACGACCTGATCATCCTGCATTTCGATGCCCACGCTGACCTGCGGGACGGCTATGAAGGTGAGCACTATAGCCACGCGGCAGCGCTGCGGCGCGTGCTGGACCACCCGACAGTGGAACTGGTCTCTGTCGGCATCAGGAATATTTCCGCCGAGGAAATCCCGTTCCTAGATGCCAACCGGCACCGCATCACCATCCATTGGGGCAAAGACCGGGACGACTGGAATGTGGCAGAAATCGTTGCACCGCTGAAAGGCCGCAACATCTATCTGACGTTCGACCTGGACGGTTTTGACGGATCACTGATGCCCGCAACCGGCACACCTGAACCGGGTGGCGTGATGTGGAATGACGCCATGAAAATCATCAAGGCCGCGGCAAAGGAAGGCTCGATCGTGGGCGCGGATATCAACGAGCTTGCACCGATTGAAGGCTTCCACGCACCCAACTTCCTGGCTGCCAAACTGGCATACAAGATCCTGAACTACGCGTTGGCGTAATCAACAGCTAAAAAACAAAAGGGGCTGCCATAACCAGGCAGCCCCTTGTTTATTTCGCCAACCTTATGCCGACTAGCGGCGGGCGAAAATTGTACGCTCTTCCGCGATCTTATATTTAAGCGGCAAAACGATCGAATAGTTCACCACACCTTCCGGCAGGCGGGGCAAATGCAAATCGCCCGCCATCAGAAGCGCTTCCTCGTCCAGTTCTTCATTGCCGGAAGATTTAAGGAGCTGCGCATCTGTAACAAGGCCGTTTGATGCCACATCCACACGCAGTTTTACGCTGCCCTCAACACCCCGGTTGATCAGATAATCAGGATAAGTCTGATGATCCAAGATCTGGCGGCTTGCTGCCTTGCTCCAGCTCAGCATATCTGTGGTATCGCGCTCAAACTCAACCTGGTCGAAGGCTGCGCCGGCGTCTTTCAGTTTAAAGCTAAGCGGGATTGTGAAGGCATAGCCATCTTTGCCGCCCGGGACAGCCGGAAGCGGGTCAACCCGTGCGATCAGGTCAATGGCTTCCGCATCCAGCAGTTCACTGCCGGAAGATTTGAGGATTTCAAAACCGTTTACCGCGCCGTTCGGTGACACGCGCACACGCACTTTCACAGTGCCTTCTTCATTGGCCTGCTTGGCGCGGGCAGGATACCGCTGCTTGGAAGCAAATTCCTGGCGAACCACATCGGCCCATTCCTGAATGCTGTCAGCAGCAAAGGCAGGAACAGCGGAAGCTGAGATAAGCAAGCCTGACAAGGCCGCAACTTTGAAAAGGGAGAGGGACATTTTTATTGCTCCTAGAAAACATCAGGCGCCCATTGCGCACGCCCTAAATGCCCCAGAAACGGTTTCAGCATTATCGCAGTTATTTGAAAAATCAGTGACCTGCGATTAGCTGCCATGCAACTGGTGCGTGACTATGCCGCTTGTGTGGCCGCCTGTTTGGAATTAGTGTCCGTGCACAAACCCCACCACCGGAGAACCAGCTTCGTGACAGAGCGTACCGAACATGTTGATGTTGCCATTATTGGTGGCGGCCCGGCTGGCCTGATGGCCGCGGAAGACCTGATCGACGCAGGCATCAAACCAACGATTTATGATGCCATGCCGACGCCCGCACGCAAGTTTCTGATGGCGGGTAAATCAGGCCTGAACCTGAGCCATTCTGAACCGATCCAGAAATTCCTGAAGCGCTATGGTGCACAGGAAGACCGATTGGGCGATGCGGTACGCCAATTCAATAGCTGGGCAATCCGCGATTGGGCGCAGGGGCTGGGGTCTGAGACATTTGTCGGCAGCTCTGGGCGTATTTTCCCCAACAGTTTCAAGGCGTCGCCTTTGTTGCGAGCGTGGCTAGCCCGGCTTCATGAGGGTGATGCAGAGCTGCATACGCTGCACCGCTGGGCGGGTTGGGCGAACGATGGTGCCCTCATTTTCGAAACGGCCGACGAGACGGTCCATGTTCATGCCAAAGCCACTATTCTGGCGCTGGGTGGTGTCAGTTGGCCAAAGCTTGGGTCAGACGGAAGTTGGCTACCGTTCCTGCAGGCCCGCGGCATTCGCGTGGTTCCCTTCCGGCCCGCAAACTGCGGCTTTAATGTGGACTGGAGCGACCATTTCAAAACCCGGTTCCAAGGCGAACCTGTTAAGAACACGATCCTGACATTCGGCGGCGACACGGTAAAAGGAGATTTCGTCGTTACAAAAAACGGCGTTGAAGGCAGCGCCATTTACGCTCTTTCCGCCCCCATTCGCGACAGCATCGAACAGGAAGGCCCCGTGGCCTTGACGCTTGATTTGACACCTGACCGGACCCAGGAACAACTGGCCGCAGCGCTCGCGCGTCCTCGCGGCAAGAAATCCATGGCAACCCACATCAAAAAGGCGACTGGCCTGTCAGGTGTTAAAACCGGGTTGCTGCATGAGTTCCTGACCAAAGAGGAGTTCACAAACCCAGGCACATTGGCAAGCCGCATAAAAGCCCTGCCAATAATCCTTCAAAGCCCACGCCCAATCGAAGAAGCGATCAGCGTGGCGGGCGGCATCGCCTTTGATGAGCTGGATGACCACCTGATGCTGAAAACCATGCCCAGCGTATTTTGCGCGGGCGAGATGATCGACTGGGAAGCCCCAACGGGCGGCTATCTGCTGACCGCCTGTTTCGCGCAAGGCAAGCAGGCGGCCGAGGGTGTGGTGGCCTGGCTTAAGGCGAAAGATTGACAGGCCCGGCAACAGCCCCTTTACTGAGCCAGACCGTATCAAAGCGTGGGGGAGCCTTTTCATGCGCAAATTCTTTGGCCTGCTAGCCGTTCTTGCCGGCATTTCACATGCGGTGACCGCACAACCCACGCCAGACTTCCTGAAAGACCCGGAAACCATTGACCGCGACAACCCACCCGGCATGATCGAGCTTCAGATCCCGTCAGGTAGTACCATGATGAACGGCATCCTCTATACCGCTGACGGCGCTGGCCCGCACCCGACCATCGTCATGCTCCACGGTTTTCCGGGAAACGAGAAAAACCTGGATACCGCGCAAGCGCTGCGTCGCGCGGGCTTCAATGTTCTGTATTTCCACTATCGCGGAGCCTGGGGTTCAGGCGGTGACTATAGCCTCAAAAATGTCGTGGCTGATGCCAAGGCAGCCATCGCCTATGTGCGCGAGAAGGGCGCAAAAGGTGACTACCGTATTGACGCCAACCGTGTTGGTCTGTTCGGCCACAGCCTTGGCGGCTTCAACGCGCTATTGAACGGGGCCGCAGACCAGGCCATTCGCTGTACGGTCGCCGCCGCCCCGGCTGACATGGTGAATTTCGTGGAAAGCGCCGACCCGAACATTGTGGTTAGTGCTGGTGCAAACACCCCGGTTCCGGGCCTGAAAGATTATAGCTTCGCCAACCTCATTGAGGACACGCTTGCGGATAAAGAAAGCTTCAACCTGCATGCCAAAATGACCGGCTTCAAGGGCCGCCCCTTGATGATTGTTACCGGCAAGCAGGACACCGTGGTGCCACCCGCTGGCCAGCAGGCCTTGGCCAACGCTGCAACAACAGCCGGGGCCAAACCGTTTCGCCATGTGGTGATGGAAGGCGATCATGGTTTCGCCTGGACCCGCATTGCCTTCAACAGCGCTGTTGTGGGATGGATGTCCCGCAACTGCATGTAAGGAGCTCAAATGATGACTCGCCTTCTTTTTATAAGCTTTATCGCGATTTCTGTGCTGGCCCCTGCGGCGCTGGCAGATGCCACGATCTATCTGGTGCGCCATGCGGAAAAGGCCGTGGACGGCACCAAGGACCCAAACCTGACACCTGAAGGCGAGGCGCGCGCTGCGTGGATCGCCACGTTCCTGAAAGACAAAAACCTGCGGAAAATTTATTCAACGAATTACAAGCGCACGCGCCAAACCGCAGCCCCCATAGCGGCAATAACCGGCCTGCCCGTTGAGCCTTATAACCCGCGCACACTTGAAGCCTTCGCGGAGCAGCTTCGTTTGGAACAAGGAGCTGTACTGGTATCAGGCCACAGCAACACAACGCCCGTTCTCGTGGGGCACCTGATTGGTGAACCGCTTGGGGAACTGAACGAAGATCAATACGACCGGATCTATATCGTAACCATCGGGGATAACGGCGAAGCCTCTTACCGCATTACATACAGCGAACCGCGCACGCCCTAACCTGATCAGGCCTCATACCCGAACGGATCGTCTATACTGTGGCTTGGCTCGGTGAACCATTCGGGGCCATTTTCGGTCATGTAAAAATGGTCCTCAAGCCGCACGCCGAATGCACCGTCGATCACCAGCATGGGTTCGTTTGAAAAGCACATGCCCACATCAAGCGGTGTGCGGTCGCTTTT
>JABXIV010000038.1 GCA_013372925.1 Alphaproteobacteria bacterium | reverse complement strand
GGCATCGTCTGCCGCAGCGCTGAAGCCTGTTGATAACAGGGCAAGGAGTATTAACCACTTTCTCATAAATCCAGTCTATCTTCAGAGAACGTCAACTGCCAATCACCAGTGTGTGAGCATTCCTTTATCATGGCGGGCATGTCGCGTCGACAACGTATTCGGAGTGGGATTATCGAACGTGTTACAGTTTGAACATAGTGGGGGCCAGGAAGTTATCCGGCATAAGTGGGGTCGGGCTTGTTTTATGGAAATGGGTGAGGATCTGTCCTCCCTCGAAGGCTTTGAAGCTATTACGAACTTATATCGTTCCAAGTCAAAAAACTGGTTGGTGCCGCCGTTCAAGGCGGATTTTCTTTTTCAGGATCTGACAGGTTGGCATTCTTTTTTCAATCTGATGCATTTTGAGGGCGCGCCTGAACAGGGCGTGATCAAGATTTTAGGTGAGGACTATCGCCGGTTGTTCAGCGGTGTTTTGTGGCAGGGAATGACATTGGCGGAGGTCGATCATCCGCGTCTTGTGAATTTGAGTGGATATTGCGCGAGACTGTTGCGAACACCATGCATTGGCCGGTTTGTCGGTTTTTTGCCCCATAATGGCAGAGAGCATGTTGCTGCTGATATCCTTGATTTACCAGCAAGGGATGAGCACGGAAATGTAACCTATCTACTCTCTTTCATTAGGCCGCTTGACCCGGATTCTACAGCAGAAATTCTATCTCACTAGTGGTTTGAAAATTCCGGAAGGCCTCAAAAGAAGGGCGGCAGGCGCCCTTCTTTCGTGATCTGAAAATTCCTGTTGCTGACTAAGCAGCCAAACGGCGCAGCACATAGTGCAGGATACCACCGTTCCTGAAGTATGCGACCTCATCTTCGGTGTCGATCCGGCATAAAACAGCAATTTCCTTCGTTGTGCCATCAGGATAATGGATTGTGACGGTCACATCCTGACGTGGCTCGATCGTCCCGTTGATGTCTTTTATGTCAAAAACCTCAGTGCCGTTAAGACCAAGGCTTTCGCGACCGTCTCCGTCTTTGAACTGCAGCGGCAGAACCCCCATGCCAACAAGGTTGGATCGGTGAATTCGTTCAAAGCTTTCCACAAGCACGGCTTTTACGCCCAGAAGGTTCGTGCCTTTGGCTGCCCAGTCTCGACTTGAGCCAGTGCCGTATTCCTTGCCGCCGATAACCACAAGCGGTGTTCCAGCCTCCTGATATTTCATTGCGGCATCATAGATGCTCATCACTTCGCCGGAAGGCTGGTGCGTGGTCCAGCCGCCTTCCGTGCCCAAGGCCATAAGATTGCGCAGGCGGATATTTGCGAATGTGCCGCGCATCATCACTTCGTGGTTGCCGCGGCGCGAACCGTATGAATTGAAGTCGGCCTTGGCCACGCCTTTCGACTGCAGATACTGACCAGCCGGGCTGTCAGCCTTGATGGCGCCTGCGGGCGAGATATGGTCGGTGGTGATACTGTCACCCAGAAGTGCCAAGGGCCGTGCGCCCATGATGTTCTGCGTGTCGGCAATATCCATGCCCATGCCCTGGAAGTAGGGTGGGTGCTGAATATAGGTGGACTTGTCGTTCCACTCATAGGTCTTGCCTTCGGTGACGGGCACGGCCTGCCAATCCGGGGTGCCTTCAAAAACGTTGGCGTAGCGTTCGATGAACATTTCGCGGGTCAGGGATTTGGCAATGGCCTCATGCACCTCAGCGTTTGTGGGCCAGATGTCCTTGAGAAAGACATCCTTGCCATTCTCATCCTTGCCGATTGGGTCTTTGGCGACATTGATTTTCATGGACCCTGCAATGGCGTAGGCAACAACAAGCGGGGGTGAGGCCAGATAGTTGGCCTTGATATCCTGGTTCACACGGCCTTCAAAATTCCGGTTGCCGGAAAGAACGCTGGTGCAGACGAGATCGTTTTCGTTGATGGTTTTGGAGATCGGCGCATCTAGTGGGCCGGAGTTGCCGATACAGGTGGTGCAGCCATATCCCACCAGATTGAAACCAAGGGCATCCAGATGTTCGGTCAGCCCCGCCTTGTCCAGATAATCGGTGACAACTTGTGAGCCCGGCGCAAGCGACGTTTTTACCCAGGGTTTGCGTTTGAGGCCCAGTTCATGGGCCTTCTTGGCCAAAAGGCCCGCCGCAACAAGAACACCGGGGTTTGAGGTGTTGGTGCAGCTTGTGATGGCAGCGATACAGACATCCCCGTGGGTGAGTGTGAAGTCTTCGTCTTCCACCTTGTATTCAGTATCGTCCCCACGTTTTCCAAAACCTTCAAGAACAGCATCAAAGGCTGTGTCGGCCACGTCCAGCTCAACCCGGTCCTGCGGCCGTTTTGGCCCCGCAAGTGAGGGTTTGACGGTGGCGATATCAAGTTCAAGTGTGTCGGTGAACACTGGCTCGGGCGTGCTTCCGTCGCGCCACATGCCTTGTTCTTTTGCATAGGCTTCCACAAGCGCAACAGTTTCTTCACTGCGGCCCGTGAAGGTAAGATAATCAAGCGTTCGCTGTGAAATCGGGAAAAAGCCACAAGTGGCACCATATTCCGGGCCCATATTGGCGATGGTTGCTTGGTCTGCCAGCGTCAGTTCATCAAGACCGCTACCATAAAACTCAACAAATTTGCCAACGACGCCCTTCTCGCGCAGCATTTGCACAACGGTCAGGACCAGGTCTGTTGCTGTGATGCCTTCCTGCAGCTTGCCGGTAAGCTTGAAGCCGACAACCTCCGGGATCAGCATTGAAATCGGCTGGCCCAGCATGGCTGCTTCTGCTTCGATGCC
>JABXIV010000178.1 GCA_013372925.1 Alphaproteobacteria bacterium | reverse complement strand
CGTGAACCTGACTGTTGAGCTGATCGCTCCGATCGCTATGGATGAAGGCCTCCGCTTCGCTATCCGCGAAGGTGGCCGCACCGTTGGCGCGGGCGTTGTTGCCAAAATCATCGAGTAATCGATAAGAATACGGAAATGGGCCGACTAAGTCGGCCCATTTTCTTGTGCGGAGTTCTGGGCGGTATGGCCTCTTCCGCTAAGCCATTTAAAAAATGGAAAAAAGTGCTTGCAAGCTTAGGGTAGGGGCGTTAAACCGCACCCCTCAAAAGAAGCAAGAACGGCTTTAGGGGCGTAGCTCAGTTGGTAGAGCACCGGTCTCCAAAACCGGGTGTCGGGGGTTCGAGTCCCTCCGCCCCTGCCAAGCCGGAAAAGTGAACAGCTACTTTTGAGTGCTGAATTGATAAGGTTTTGAAAAGCCTGCGCTTTATAGGTTCTGAGCGCGGGCTTGTGAGCTAGAAAGAAGGACACGCTATGGCGAAGACCACCCCAGGTGAATTTGTCCGTCAGGTGCGGCAGGAAGGGTCCAAAGTGACCTGGCCTACCACCAAGGAGACGGGAATCACCTCTGTTATGGTGTTTATTATGGTTGTGATCATGGCTGTGTTCTTTCTTGGTGTCGATTTTGTTTTGAACGCCGGTGTGCAATACCTGCTGGGTCTTGGAGGTTAATGTGAGCAAGTCTCGTTGGTATATTCTTCACGCCTATTCGGGCTTTGAGAAGAAGGTGGCTGAGGCCATCAAAGAGCAGGCTGTTCAGCAAGGGCTGGAAGCTCTGGTTGATGAAGTGATCGTCCCGACCGAAGAGGTTGTTGAGGTTCGCAAAGGTAAGAAGGTCACAAGCGAGCGGAAGTTCTTCCCTGGCTACGTTCTTATCAAGATGATTCTTACGGACGATACCTATCACCTGGCAAGCAGCCACGCGAAGGTAACAGGTTTCCTTGGTCCGCAAGGTAAGCCATCGCCGATTACGGATGCAGAGGCGGCTCGTATCCTCAACCAGGTTGAGGAAGGTGTTGAGCGCCCACGTCCGAATATCGTTTACGAGATCGGCGAAGAAGTGCGTGTTACGGATGGTCCATTTGCTTCCTTCAACGGTACTGTTGAAGATGTGGATGAGGACAAGGCTCGCCTGAAGGTGTCTGTGTCGATCTTTGGTCGCGCAACGCCAGTTGAGCTTGAATACACGCAGGTTGAGAAGATTTCTTAAGGATTTTGGGGCAGGTGCTCCAGAAGACGCGCGGAAGGCCCGCCATTAGCCGTACCGCGCACCCTAGATGGGGTGGCCTGAAATAGTACAAGGCCGAATGCCCCGCGTAATAAATTGAAAGGGAAATGAAATGGCAAAGAAGATTGACGGCTATCTGAAGCTTCAGGTGCCAGCAGGTCAAGCTAACCCGTCGCCTCCAATTGGCCCGGCTCTTGGTCAGCGTGGTATTAACATTATGGAATTCTGTAAAGCGTTTAACGCGAAGACCCAGAAGATGGAGCCAGGCCAGCCTTGCCCAACTATCATCACGGTTTTTGCTGACAAGTCCTTTACGTTTGAAATCAAGACTCCACCAGCAAGCTACTTCCTGAAGAAAGCTGCTGGCCTCAAGTCTGGCGGTAAAGAGCCAGGTCGTGCGGTTGCTGGTACAGTAACCAAAGATCAGGTACGTGAAATCGCGGAAGCGAAAATGGTGGACCTGAGCGCCAACGATATTGAAGCTGCTATGCTGATTATCGAAGGTTCCGCTCGTTCCATGGGCTTCAAGGTAGAGGGCTAATCAGATGGCGAAGACTGCTAAGCGTATGCAAAATGCTCTCGAAGGGATTGACCGCGAGAAGCTCTACACCGTTGAAGAAGCCGTTAAAGAGCTGAAAAGCCGCTCCAAGGTTAAATTCGACGAGACAATTGAAGTTGCTATGAACCTTGGTGTTGACCCACGTCACGCTGATCAGATGGTTCGTGGCGTTGTTTCCCTGCCGCACGGTACGGGTAAAACGATGCGTGTTGCTGTATTTGCTCGTGCCGAGAAGGCTGACGAAGCAAAAGCTGCTGGCGCAGACGTTGTTGGCGCAGAAGACCTGATGGAAGACATCCAGAAGGGCAACATGAACTTTGATCGCGTAATCGCAACGCCAGACATGATGGCTGTTGTTGGTCGCCTCGGTAAAGTTCTCGGCCCTAAAGGCCTGATGCCAAACCCAAAGCTGGGCACTGTTACCATGGACGTTAAAGCTGCTGTTGAAGCGGCTAAGGCTGGCCAGGTTGAATACCGCGTTGAAAAAGCCGGTATCGTGCACGGCGGTGTTGGTAAAGTAAGCTTTGATGAAGCGCAAATCGTTGAAAACGCGAAAGCGTTCATCGGTGCTGTTGTTAAAGCCAAGCCAACCGGCGCAAAAGGTACGTACGTTAAGAAAATCGCTCTGTCATCTTCTATGGGCCCAGGCCTGAAGATCGACACTGGTGTGATCGAAGCGTAACGATTGAAGAATTTGTGTCGCCCCATGTGGGCGGCACGAATACCGAAGGCGGATGTGTTGCCTGAGGTAAGAGTACTGTCCGAGATTGCAGGTGCTCTGAAGTGTGTTGCTAGTAGTTGACCTTCAGCGTTTAAAACAATCGGCCTTCGCGACGTCGTGGCCTGCATGAGATGGGTAATAGGAATTATTGACTTTTCGAGTTGATAGCCGCGGTTCCTACAGGATTGGGTGTGGCCCATCCTGCGCCCTGGACAGGGTAGCGTATCCCCGATGAAAGCTTCTGCTTTTAGAAAGGATACATGGCTCATATGAACCGGAGACTGACCTCGAAGTTTGAGGGATGTTTTCAAAAGTCGGAGACGAGAAAAGTGGAAAGAGCCGAAAAGCAGGATCTGGTTGCATCCATGCATGAGGT
>JABXIV010000276.1 GCA_013372925.1 Alphaproteobacteria bacterium | reverse complement strand
TCAGCCCGGAAGGTGAGATGATTGCCACCTATGACAAGATGCATCTTTTTGATGTGGATCTGGGCGGCGGTGAAACTTACCGTGAATCTGCGCTCTATGATGCGGGTGATGAAGCCCTTGTTGTTAACACGCCGATCGGCAATCTGGGGCTTTCCATCTGCTATGACCTGCGCTTCCCGTATCTTTATCGGGCATTGGCTCATGCAGCGGCCAATATCCTGCTGATCCCGGCCGCGTTTACCAAACCCACCGGTGAGGCGCACTGGCATACGCTTTTGCGTGCCCGCGCCATTGAAACAGGTTGCTATGTGTTGGCTGCGGCACAGACCGGGCTTCATGCAACAGGGCGGGAAACATTTGGCCACAGCCTTGTTGTAGACCCGTGGGGTGAGATTATTGCCGACGCGGGCACGGCCACGGGGCCACTGCTTTTTGATTTGGACCTTGCAAAATGCGCGGAAGCACGGCAGAAAATCCCATCGCTGATGCATGATCGCGATGTGAAAGTAACGTCAAAAGAAGTGCCATGATTGTTTTTGATCTGAAATGTAGCACCGGGCACCAGTTTGAAGCCTGGTTCCGTTCCAGTAGCGCCTATGAAGACCAAAAGGCTGCCGGGCTGGTTGAATGCCCGCATTGTGGCAGCAACGATGTTGGCAAAGCCCTGATGGCACCGAACGTTGCGTCCAAAGGCAACCAGAAACCTGAGCCAGCCCCAGTGGCGGCGAGCCCACGCGACCCGAAGATGCAGGAAGTTGTGGCGGAGGCCGAGAAGGTTCTTGCGAAGCTGAAGGATCATGTGGAAACCACATGTGACTATGTGGGCAAGGATTTCGCCGAAGAAGCGCGTAAGATTCATTATGGCGAGTCTGAAGAACGCGGCATCTATGGTGAAAGCACACTTCAGGAGACCAAAGAGCTTCTGGAAGAAGGCGTGGAAATTATGCCTCTGCCAGGCCTTGGCCGCAAAGACGCTTAATGCTTCAGTAATGTCCGGTACTGGTTCGGCGTGAACCCTGTGTGGCGCTTGAACTGAGCTGTCATGTGGCTCTGTTGCGAGAACCCGGTTTTTACTGCGATGACAGCCAGCGGCATGTCGCTTTCCAGAAGATGTTTCACAGCCTGAAGGCGTTGCCGGCCAATATATTGGGCAGGGGCATCGCCAAAGCTTTCCTTGAATTGTCGGGCAAAGTGATAGGGGCTGAGGCCGACAAGTGCGGCCAGCCCTTGTATGCTTAACGGGTCCCCTAAATGATCGCCAATCATGGCCTTCACCAGCCGGATACGTTGGGGCGAAAGCCCACCTTTAATGGGGGTTACTTTACTGTCGTACCCATTGTAGGTGCGGATCAGGTGTTCGAAAATCTCGTATAGAAGCTGTTCTCCCAGCATGTCGATACCTTCTGGCATTGAGTGGCAGTGGGAGAGGTACCCGGTCAGGAGTTGCTGAAGTGTGTTGTCATTCTGGTATGTCAGGTCTTTCAAATCGATCATCCGCACGTCCCGCTCCAGCCGTTCCGAGGCATATTGCTTCAGGATGTGGTCCGAGAAATAGAGGTGAGCGAAATCAATTTCCCCGCCGATATGCCAGTTGGAGGCATGCCCCTGTGGCATGAGGCATAGTGTGCCGGCGTGTCCCCAATTCCCGAGCTGGTCCGCACGGCAACTGGTTTCACCACCTTTCAGGTACAGGCTGAGCGTGTGGCTGTCGGGCTTTTCATAAGAAACCTGATTGCGGCCAATTGACCATGTGGCCACAGCCACTTCCCTGTGCAGATCAAACTGCCCGGTGATGGTGGCATTGGAGCGTATAAGTGGCGCTGTATCTATTTTTTGTTCTTGGGAGCGCATGGTTTCCCCGTTTTTTTTAACAAATAGGCGCGATCCACCAAAACCGCAAGATTTTGATATAGGGCGCTCGCATCTTTAGTTAGGGGAGGCGTAGCTCGCAAAAAGACGAGCACAACAGCGAGGAGCAAAAAAAATGACAAAAATATTTTCTTCAGATTTTGGTGAAAACAGTCGCAGGACCTGGTTTTGGGCTGTATTTATCCTATTGCCGGTGTTCTTTATCGGCGGGCAATTGACCGTATTATTGCCAGCGAAAGTCACGAATCTGGTGACCCGCGAGAATGTCGAAACTTATCCAACAATCCTGTATTTCCTGATGGCCTCCTTCGGGGCGTCATTCCTGTTGTTGTATTTGTGGGTCCGTTTTTTTGAACGGCGAAGCTTGGCTGGTGTTGGATTGAGCTTCGACAAGGCTTTTAAATCTTTCTTCCCGAAAGGCTTCGGGTTTGGGCTTCTAATGGCCACAGTTTCAGTGGTGGGTGTTTGGCTGGTTGGCGGCTATACACTTGAACGCGCGCAGGATTTCTCGCTCGTTAGCTATGGGCCTATTTTACTGCTGGGGGTTGCGTTTATTATCCAGTCTAGCGTGGAAGAAGTCCTGTTTCGAGGCTGGATGTTGTCGCGTCTTTCGGAACGCTTCAATATATGGGTTGGTGTGCTTGGTAATTCCCTGCTGTTCACGCTGATGCATGTTGAAGGGATCGGCGGTGAAGGGTTTGATCCGCTTGTGTTCGCAATCTTCACATTGATGACCATGTTTTTTTCTATTTTTGCCAGTTTTATCACAATTCGGCAGAACTCGGTTTGGGGGGCCTGTGCGTGGCACGCTGCCTGGAACTGGTCGTTCATCACATGGTTTGGCCTGCCAACCACAGGTATCGCGCTGGACGTGAAGCCGCTGTGGGTGGATCTGATGATCCAAACCGGTGCGCCAGACTGGCTTTCGGGTGGGGCGCAAGGGCCTGAAAACAGCGCGATAACGGGGCTGGTGCTGATTGCGGGCTGCCTGCTGGCCTATCGCGGTCTCAAGAAGAAAACCCAAGACTGAGTTTGATGGGGGTATGGCGGCGACTGTTTCTCTATTTGGGGGCGGTCGCTGTCATCGCGTAATTGACGCCTGTGTCTGTGGTGCTAAGGCGCCACTTGCCGCCGATTGGAGAAAAGACGAAACCTGTGGGAGGGCCAGCGTCAAAACCGGCGCGTTTGACAAAATCCTTCAGTTCATCCGGTTTGATGAACTTGTTCCAGTCATGCGCGCCAACGGGCAGCCAGCGCAGCACATGCTCTGCGCCCACAATGGCAAACAGATAGGATTTGGCAGTGCGGTTAATCGTGCTGAGCAGCATGATGCCGCCCGGCTTCAAAAGCTTGCGGCACGCGCCAAGAAACGCGTCCACATCGGCCACATGCTCGATCACTTCCATGTTCACGATTACATCAAACTGTTCGCCAGCCTCGGCAAGGGCTTCGGCGGTGGTGTTGCGGAAGTCAATCTCAAGCTTCGACTGTGCCGCATGGACGCTGGCGGTCTTGATGTTTTTCTCGGACGCATCCACGGCTACCACATCTGCACCGAGGCGTGCCATGGGTTCAGAAACCAACCCGCCGCCACAGCCGATATCAAGAAGGCGCAGGCCCTTAAAAGGTTCCTTGAGGCCTTTTCCCAGCGAAAAATGGTTTTCAACTTCCTGCCTGATGTAGCCAAGGCGCGTCGGGTTAAGGATATGCAGGGGCTTGAACGGGCCTTTGGGATCCCACCAGCTATCGGCAATACGGGCGAAGAACGCCACTTCAGATTCGTCTACGGTGCCACCACCGGCGATGGTGCCCGTGTTTTTGACGTCTGGTGATGTATCGTTTTCATTCAGCATATCTATTGTTCCAAGCAAGCTTTTACCGCGTATCAGGCCGACTGAGCGCTTGCACGCGCCTGCGCCAGCCTTTAAACAATATCGCGCTGTTTCTCAATACGCACCTTTGTGGCCTTTGGGTCAAGAGGCTGCGTCAAATTGCTGGAAACAGGCATGAATACGACAGGAGCCGGATAAAAGATGGCACGGATTGTTAAAAAGTTTGGTGGTACCTCCGTTGGCGATGTTGACCGGATCAGGAACGTGGCGCGCCGCGTCAAGGAAGCCGTGGATCAAGGCCATGAAGTTGTTGTTGTTGTCTCCGCTATGGCAGGCACAACGAACCAACTTGTGGATTTTTGCCGCGAAGCTGCCCCGCTGCATGACGCCCGAGAGTATGACACGGTTGTCGCGGCAGGTGAGCAGATAACCATCGGCCTATTGTCGATCTGCCTGCAGGAAATGGAAGTGCCCGCGCGCTCTTTCCTTGGCTGGCAGGTGCCGATCCGCACAAACGATGTTCACAGCTCCGCCCGAATCGAAGAGATCGAAACAGAGAAGCTTGAGGAATGCCTCAAGGGTGGCCGAGTGGCTGTTGTGGCTGGCTTTCAGGGAATTGCCGATGACGGACGCATCACCACGTTGGGGCGTGGTGGGTCAGATACATCGGCTGTGGCCCTCGCAGCCGCACTGAAAGCTGACCAATGCGATATTTACACGGATGTGGACGGCGTTTACACGACCGACCCCCGTATCGTGCCAAAAGCACGTAAGCTTGATAAAATCACGTATGAAGAGATGCTCGAAATGGCATCCCTTGGGGCAAAGGTTCTGCAGACCAGGTCTGTCGCTATGGCAATGACATATGGTGTGCGCACACAGGTATTGTCATCTTTTGAAGATCTGCCCGGAACACTAGTAGTTGGTGAGGACGAAATCGTGCAACAGGAAGAAGTAAGCGGG
>JABXIV010000067.1 GCA_013372925.1 Alphaproteobacteria bacterium | reverse complement strand
GCGTTCGAGATGGAGCCGTTCGATATGGCGACTGTGGCGCTCGCAAAAGCGGCTGGCAAGCTGACGGACGAGGGCAAGCTGCTGACTGTTGCGGGCGGTGGCGATACCGTTGCAGCCCTCGCGCACGCGGGCGTCAAGGACAGCTTCACGCATATCTCAACCGCAGGCGGCGCTTTCCTTGAATGGATGGAAGGCAAGGCCTTGCCGGGTGTGGTTGCGCTCGGCTAGGTCGGGCGAATACCGAATCACTGAAGCCCTCGGCCTGTTGGTCGGGGGCTTTTTTGTGCCGCGGGTGATGTTGTTTCATGGGGGGGAGGAATTGGCAGCGCTGTCAATTCTTCTTCAGGCTGCTTCTGGCCTCAAACCCGCACAAAAAGTGGTTTTTTCTCGCCCGATCCGCGTTGCTTCGATAGGGCCGTTTGTGTATCAAGGGGCCACTGAATTTGCGCACCATAAGCGCGACAAAGAGGCCCCACTAGCTATCAGGAACAGGATTAATCATGAAACCAGGTGTTGTTTTTGGCGATGAGTATGCTCAGCTCGTCCAGAACTGTAAGGATAAAGGCTTTGCTCTGCCTGCTGTGAACGTAACCAGCACGAACACGATCAATGCTGTGATGGAAGCAGCCGCGAAAAACCGCTCCGACGTTATTATCCAGTTCTCCAACAGCGGGGCACAATTTTATGCCGGTAAGGGCATGCCTGACGAGTTCGGCGCGAAGGTTCTGGGCGCAGTATCTGCTGCCCGCCACGTGCACCTGCTGGCTGAGCATTACGGCATCTGTGCTGTGCTGCACACCGACCACGCCAACCGCAAGCTGGTTCCATGGGTTGAGGCACTGGTGGAAGAAAGCCGCAAGAACCTGAAGAAAGAGGGCAAGCCGCTTTATTCAAGCCACATGCTGGATCTTTCCGAAGAAGCGATTGACGACAACCTTGAAACCTGTGCTCGTGTTCTCAAGGAAATGGCCCCTCTGGGCATGAGCCTCGAGATCGAGCTGGGCGTAACTGGTGGTGAAGAAGACGGTGTTGGTTCAGACGTTGATGACGACTTTGAAAACCCGGCGCTTTACACGCAGCCAGAAGACGTGCTTCAAGCTTACGACCTGTTGACGCCACTCGGTCATTTCTCCGTCGCAGCGTCTTTCGGTAATGTGCACGGCGTATACAAGCCAGGCAACGTGAAGCTGCGCCCTGAAATCCTGAAGAACAGTCAGGATCTTGTGATGGCCGAGCGTGGCCTTTCCGGCAACCCGCTGAACTTCGTGTTCCACGGTGGTTCCGGTTCCGAGAAAGCCAAGATCGAAGAAGCTGTGGGCTACGGTGTGTTCAAGATGAACATCGACACTGATACACAGTTTGCCTTCTCAAAAGCTGTTGGCGACTATGTGAACGCCAACCAAGATGCCTTCAAATGGCAGGTTCATCCTGAAACTGGTCAGCCATACAAGAAGCAATACGACCCACGTGCGTGGCTTCGTAAGTGTGAAGAATCCATGGTTGCACGCCTTGATGAGGCGTTCGTTGACCTGGGCTCCCGCGGCAAAACCATCGCTGATAGCTAAGATTTCAGGAAAGGGGTTTTCGCCCCTTTCTATCTTTTTTGAACCCTTCCTCTTTTCGCAGCCGCCAAAATCAGGCATATGCGGGGGAAGGGTTTTTCAATTTTTGAAAGGGTGATCGCGGTGTCTGAAACAACGGAAGGCTGCCTCCTTTATCTTATTACGCCAGACCGGATTGATGATCTGGACGATTTCGCGGCCAAGCTTGACGAAGCGCTGTCGGCTGGCGAAGTGGCCTGCGTTCAGCTTCGGCTGAAAGGCGCGGAGGATGACGAGATCATTCAGGCCGCAGAAAAGCTGATGCCAATCGCTCACGCGCATGATGCGGTGTTCCTGATCAACGACAGGGCCGACCTTGCTGCAAAAGTGGATGCAGACGGTGTGCATCTGGGTCAGGACGATGGTGATGTGCCTTCTGCGCGCACGATTCTTGGGCACGGCAAGGACATTGGCGTTACCTGCCATGACAGCATGCATCTCGCTTACAAGGCCGGTGAAGAGGGCGCGAACTATGTGGCCTTTGGTGCCTTCTTCCCAAGTGACACGAAGGACACGGAATACAAGCCGGATATCGATATCCTGACAGTATGGGATGAGGTAACGGAACTGCCGTGTGTGGCCATCGGTGGCATCACACCGGAAAATTGCCGCGAGTTGGCAGATGCTGGCGCCCATTTCGTGGCGGCTTGTTCAAGCGTTTGGAACCATCCGGATGGTCCTGCGGCGGCTGTACGCGCCTTCACGGAAGCGCTGGCATAAGATACAGAAAGGGCCGCATTTGCGGCCCTTGGTTTTTTAGTATTTGAGGCCGAGTTTGGCATCCAGGCTATAGCGCCCACCACCTTTCACAATGTAAGACAGCGCAAGCACAGCCCATAGAATTGGGTATTCCCAACCGCCACCCGTCCAGAAAAAGCCAGCCCCGAAATGAACGCTGGACGCAACAAGCAGCATGACCGTGATGGCGATTGCTGCAGAGCGGGTGAACAAGCCGAGCGCGAGCAGCAGCCCACCGAAGAATTCTACTGAACCGGCGCCAAGGGCCGCCAGAAAACCGTTGGAAAAGCCAAGTTGGGTCTGGAAAAAATGGCCCGTCGCGTCAAGGCCGTAGCCGCCGAACCAGCCGAACAGCTTTTGTGCGCCGTGCGGCACCAGGAATGCGCCTGTGGTAACCCGTGCGGCAGCGTCGCCAAGGCCAGCATATTGGCCGAGCAGGCCCTCAAGGGTGGGCAGTCCAAGGAAGCCAGATGGGGTCTCGTTTGTTTCAGTGGCGGTTGTCATGATGTATCTCCTGATCAATTTAGCGGCCACATCTATGTGTGCTGTGGCCATGTGTTCCTGTTGATCAAAAG
>JABXIV010000213.1 GCA_013372925.1 Alphaproteobacteria bacterium | reverse complement strand
TATTTTTCTTTTGAAGGTGTCTGCCTGTTATTGGCGTTTTGCTGTCAGGCCATATTTTTCTTTGAGGATGTCCTGCACGGAATCTTCGCCTGCAAGATGGGCGGCCCCCACGGCAATGAACACTTTGCCCTCGCCATCCATCAGGGTTTTGATTTGATCCGCCCAGTTGCTGTTACGCTTGGTCAGCAACACATCATAGAGGGTGTCTTGCCCAACCATTGAAGCCTGCATCTTGGCCGTCAGATCTTCGATATTGCCTGCTTTCCAGTCTGCGACGATCTTGTCCAGGAGATCAGGCTCTTCAATCATCTGCTTCAGGCCCTCTTCAAAGAAGTAAAGTTCTTCTTCGGGGCTCAGTTTACCAAAAATCTGAATTTGCTCTTCTGCAGTTTCCAGATACTCAAGCTTTTTGCCTGCAGCTTGCGCCTGTTTCCACAAAAGCTTGTCTACACCTGCTTCTGGGTCGCCTCCCATGGATTGGATCTTCAGTGTTTGCAACGTTACGGCCGCGAGCCATGGGCGATAGGGAGCGAAGTTGTTCACTGCAGCTGCTGGCATGCCAAGCGAGGTCAGAAGAGTTTCGAAGTTTTTACGGCCTTCAGGGGATAGCTTTCCAAGGAAGCTTGGTCCCGTCTGGTTGATGCCATGCTTCATGACAAGCCCTTGCATGGCAGCAGGCTCTATATCGTGAACTGCGGCTTCGGTAATCAGTGTATCTGCTGCATTGAAGGCGGCGCTGATCTGGTCGTTTTCCCACGCAAGGCTGGGTTTCAGAATGTGAACTGTGCCGAACAGCCAGATTTCACTGTCGGCATCCTCAAGTTTCCAGATTGCTGGACCGTTTGTATCATTTGATCGCGCTGGCTGGCTGGCGGCCAGTATCATCAGGGCGATGACTGGTGCTAACAAGGCAGCTAGTGAGCGCTTCAAGGTGTGGTTTAACGTCATGGTGTGTTCCCCGCAATTCATTGTCATGTCTCGGGCCCGGATTAGAGCCTCTTACACCTTTAGTCTTAAGCATGCAGATAACCTTACAAGCTATCTCGAAAAAATTTAGGTGATCTGGTTTTTTGGGATTTTAGCAGGTCAAGCTGAACCGAACATGACTGTTGGTTCTTTATTTGCGCAGTTGCTCTTTAAGCGCGCGGGCACACGCCGTGGCAATTTCCGATTGAAGGCGAACTTGGGCGGTGGCCCCTTTTTCGCCAGCCTCGGTCAGACGCGCTAAGGCTTCTTCAAGCAGTTCAAGCGTTGCCAGCATTTCTTCATTGCCGCTTTTAGGGCCGCTTTCAGGGCCGCTTTCAGGGCCGCTTTCCGAGGCGGTTTGCTCTGCAGCCGTTTTTTCGACTTCGTTAATCTCAGAACCATAGCGCTCGGCTTCTTCGCGCGGGGAAAGCCGTGGCAGGGCATCGGCCACTGCTTCCCGAACCATGGCGGCTGCGGTGCTGTTGATCATGTCTGCGATCGGATTGCTGGGCCTGTTGTCTGGCCTTGGCTGTTCTTTCTGTACTTGAGTGTTGGGCTGATCATCCACGTTGGTTTCAAGTACGCTGGGCTTGTCGGTGAAAGAAGCAGGTTCCGGACCTGCGACAGGAGCGGTGTCGGAGGCCTTTTCAACTTCATCCAGGAACAAAGGCTGGTGATAGATGGAGTGTTCCACTTCGTGCTCGGCCTCTGCTGGTACGACAGGAGTTAGGATACCTTCAAAGCCCTCAAAAATACCGCCACTGAACACAGGGGCCGCTTCAAGCGTCCAGTGATGATGGCCTTTCTCAAGGTTTGGCAGGCTGATCGGTGCATCGTGGATCGTACTGCGGCGCTGGAAAGCGCGGCTTACAGGATGATCCAGTTTCGTGTTCAGGCCCAGCATGTCCAGCATGGCGGTGCCAACCAGGCGTTCAGCGCCACCGAAAACCTTCAGAGCATAAGGTGATACCAGTTTGATGAAACCATCTCGGTCGCTGCGCCATGCCCAGCCGCCTGGGCCTGGGTCACGCAGATATTTCGGGGAAGACGCTGTCGCGACAACGTCAGCAGCGATTTCGTCATTCCCGGAAACGGCAGGGGCCGCTGTTGTCAGCTTGTGGCTTTCATCTTCTGGTGTCTCGTCACCGTGAACCATTTCTGTGCCGGGTGCCGCCGCCTGTTCGTTCATGCGTGCGGCGATCAGGTCTTCGTCGGTGCGCAGAATTCTAAGGCTGGCTGCCTTGCGGTCATCCATTGGGGGTAGGCTGTCTGAACCCTTTTCCGGGCCCTTTTCCGGGTGGATGCGTGTTACGGTTGCTGGGAAACTGGCACCAATACCTGCGCCGCCGCCAGCAACAGCGCGCTGTGGTTCATAGGCATCTTCAAGTTCTTCATTGAACACTGCCTGTGCGGCCGATTGGGAGTGTGTCTCGATCTTTTCTTCCACAGCGAAGCCGAGGTCATCGCGCCACAATGCAAGCGTTGACCGGCCCTCAAACGGTGGTGCCGACGGGGCTGCTCGTGCAAGTGCAATCCACACGTTGGCGGAAAGGTCGCTGCGGGTGGCCAGAATTTGATGGTGTTCGCGGCCTGTTTGGCTGATCAGGTCAATTATTTCATCTTCATCGAACGGGGCGTTTTTCAGCAGGTCCTCAACCAAAGCAGCCCGGTCACGCACAAGGCGGTGAACCAAATCTTTGGGTGGTTTGCTCATGCCCGCGAGAATTTCGGAAACGGTGCGGCGACCTTCAGTGTCCACGTGGGGGATAAGCGCTTCAATCACATCCAGAAGCTGGGCGCGCGTAGGCTCTTTCACAGGCGCTTTGCCCGTGAGGAACATGTCAACAAGAGACCGGAAAAGCGTTGTGCGGTCTTCCCCATCACGCTCGCGCGCGTAGGCGACCAACTCCCGAATCCGACTGTCTAGCGCATCCATATCGAATGCCGACACTTTGCCCACAATGATACCCACTTCAACTGTCACTCATCATCCGGAAAATCCGGGTGATGCCATGGCCGTCCCTGCCTGGGAATTTTATATTTTTCATGTGGGGTGAAAATAGCTCCCGAATCACCCTGCTTCCTATACTACCCAAAAAGAATCATGATGCTAGTGATGATTAGCATTAGAAATATAATTGTTTGAAATTGGAACTTTATTTTAAAAACGCGCTTCTGTAGTATGCCTGCAAGGCCCGAGGGGGACTTTCGGGGACATTGCAAGGAGTATAATATGGGGCGTGTCAAACTTGATGCGGTCGATCGTAAAATTCTGTCGTGCCTTCAATCAGAAGGGCGGATTACCAACGTCGAACTTGCTGAACGTGTGGGGATAACGGCTCCTCCTTGTTTGCGTCGTGTACGCGCCCTTGAAGAAGAGGGCTTCATCAAGGGCTATCACGCTGATCTGGATCAGGAAGCTTTGGGCTATGGCCTGACAGTTTTCGCCATGGTGGGGCTGCATAGCCAGGCCGAGGCCGACCTCCAGAAATTCGAGGAACAGTGCCAGGGTTGGCCCATGGTGCGTGAGTGTTTCATGCTGAATGGCGAGATCGATTTCATCTTGAAAATTGTTGCGCAGGATTTGGCAGCATTTCAGCATTTCCTGACATCGGAGCTGACACCGGCGCCGAATGTGGCCAGCGTTAAAACGTCGCTAACGATCCGCACATCAAAGCATACACCGGGTGTCCCGCTTCCTGAAGTGAAGTAGCAAGCACCAGAAGAGATCAAATAAAAAGCCCGCTTCATGAAGCGGGCTTTTCTATATTAGTTTGCGATGCTGGCGCTTACTTGAATTCCACCTTGGTGATTTCATAGTAGCGCTCGCCGCCCGGCGTTTTTACTTCCACTTCAACACCCACGTTGCGGCCGATCAGGGCGCGGGCAATCGGGCTTTGGTAAGAAATCTTGCCGCCTTTAACATCACCTTCGTCAGCGCCCACAATCTGGTAAACAACTTCTTCGTCGTCTTCGTCAAGAAGTGTCACTGTGGCGCCAAAAACAACCTTGTCGCCTGAAAGCGTCGCTGGGTCGATAACCTGGGCGCGGGAAAGCTTGCCTTCAAGCTCTATGATGCGGCCTTCGATATGGCCCTGGCGCTCTTTCGCGGCGTGATATTCAGCGTTCTCTGAAAGGTCGCCGTGGGCGCGCGCCTCCTCAATCGCTGCTACCACAGCAGGGCGTTCAACACTTTTCAGGTTTTTCAGTTCTGCAGCCAGACGGTCATAACCGTCCTGAAGCATGGGCACTTTTTCGTTCATGTGTCCCGTCCGTTTCTATGTTTTTATCTCTGATGACCTATGTGGTCAGCTCTATACAAAAGAGGAGCGCCGACCCGCGAGGATCGGCGCATTTCCTTTTCATTTAGCCATTTTCCCCGCGAAAATCAAGCGAGATCGGATTTGTGCCACTTAGGCTGCAAAATCCTGCAGGGGCTTTACGTCCAGTTTGTTGGATTTCAGCACCTTCAATGACTTAACGGCCGCGGCTGCTGCTGCCATGGTCGTGAAGTACGGCAGTTTCATCAGAAGGGCTGTGTTTCTCAGTTCATAGCTATCTTCGATGGCTTGCTTGCCTTCGGTTGTGTTGAACATCAATTGCACTTCGCCGTTCTTCATAATGTCCAGAACGTGTGGGCGCTGACCTTCCGTTACCTTGAATACCCGTTTTACTTCAAGGCCGTTTGCCTTCAGGTAATCGGCAGTGCCACCGGTTGCGATGACGTCATAGTCCATTTCCAGAAGTTCGCGTACCAGCGGTACCAGCGCGTATTTATCGCTGTCTTTCACGGAAACGAATACTTGGCCTTTTTCTGGCAGTTTCACGCCAGCCGCCAACTGGGATTTGTAGAAAGCCATCGGGAAGTTATCGGCAATGCCCATCACTTCGCCTGTGGATTTCATTTCAGGGCCCAACAGCACGTCAACGCCGGGGAAGCGCGCCCATGGGATCACAACTTCTTTCACGGCTACATGCTCGGTGATCGGGTCCTTCAGTTCAAAGTCGGTCAGCTTCCGGCCTGCCATTACGTTTGCGGCAATGGCCGCAACCGGATAGCCAACCGCTTTGGCAACGAACGGCACGGTGCGGCTTGCGCGCGGGTTCACCTCAATCAGGTAAACCTCACCATCTTTCACGGCGAACTGTACGTTCATCAGGCCCACCACATTCAGCGCTTTGGCTAGCGCACGCGCCTGGCGTTTCACCTCGTTCACGATGCCAACAGGCAGGCTGTATGGTGGCAGGGAACA
Organism: Alphaproteobacteria bacterium; assembly: GCA_013372925.1. GTDB lineage: Bacteria > Pseudomonadota > Alphaproteobacteria > Sphingomonadales > Kordiimonadaceae > Kordiimonas. The sequence continues at coordinate 520 of JABXIV010000213.1, read as the reverse complement.
AGCGCTGTCGCCAGAATGGATGCCTGCTTCTTCGATATGTTCCATGATGCCGGCGATATGGATGTTTTCACCGTCAGACAGGGCGTCTACATCCACCTCGATCGCGTCCTTGAGGAAGCCGTCGATCAGCACAGGGCTGTCGCCGGAAACCTGCACGGCCTCGTTAATGTAGCGGTCAAGGCCTTCCTGATCATGCACAATCTCCATCGCACGGCCACCAAGCACATAGCTTGGGCGGATCAGAACCGGATAACCAACCCGGTCAGCCACAGCAATGGCTTCCTTGTGGCTGCGGGCAAGGCCGTTGTTCGGCTGTTTCAGGCCCAGCTTTTCAACCAGTTCCTGGAAGCGTTCACGGTCTTCGGCCAGGTCAATCGCATCAGGGCTGGTGCCCAGGATCGGAATACCGGCGGCTTCAAGTGCGTGGCTCAGCTTCAGAGGGGTCTGGCCGCCGAACTGCACGATCACGCCCTTCACTGTGCCGTTTTCCTCTTCCTTGCGGATGATCTCGATCACGTCT
>JABXIV010000202.1 GCA_013372925.1 Alphaproteobacteria bacterium | reverse complement strand
GCGAGCAATAACTGTACGAAGTTTTGTGCCATACCGGAAAGCACGGTCATGGCGCTCCAAACTGTCAGGGAAACGGCAATGATGTTTCGCCGGTTATATCTGTCAGCAAGTTGGGCGATGGGGAGGCCAAGAATGGTATACAACAAAGCGAACGATATACCAGACAGGAGACCTAGTTGCGTATCTGAAAGTCCGAGATCGTTCTTGATCGCTTCCTGAAGGATCACGAGGATCTGCCGGTCGATAAAGTTGAACGCATAAACAATGGTCAGGACCACAAGCGCATATGTGCGCGCTTTGTTGCTCAGACCGCCCACTGGCGGTGCCTCAACAGTTTCTTTCATATGTCTCCCCTCGCTGCCCAGGTTCGCACCATGCGAAATTATAGGCAGCTGCGCCTTCCCAAACGCATAAGATAAAAGCTAGGCTGCTTTTTGGTGCAGGCAAGGGCTGACGCTACGGAAACTTGGGGGCTATATGAAAACGGTTGTTCTGCAATCTCACAATCCGGCAAAACTAGCGCCCTGGATGAAATCCTGCTTGGCGTCGGTTGAAAATTGGGCAGATCAAATACGAGCAGACTACGCCTTTATTGACGATGAGTTATTTGACTATGTTCCCGCCTGGGTTTTGGAAAAAGTAGGCACCCAATTGGTTATTGCCACCGACCTCGCACGGCTGAGACTGATGCAGCACTATCTGCACAAGGGATACGAACGCGTGGTGTGGCTGGATGCAGACATGCTTGTGTTTGCGCCTGACCACTTCACCTTGCCGGAAGTGCCGCATGCAGTGGGGCGCGAGGTGTGGGTCCAGAAAAACAAAGAGCAGTTGAAGGCGTATCGGAAAGTGCACAATGCGTTTCTGATGGCTACCAACGGTGACAGCTTTCTACCTTTCTATGCGGATACTGCCGAGCGGTTGCTAACGCAAGCCAGGCTACCAATCGTGCCGCAATTCATTGGGCCCAAGCTGTTGACAGCGCTACATAATTTGTCGGGGCTTTTGGTCGAGGAACGGGCTGGCATGCTAAGCCCGCTGGCGCTTAAGGCGGTTCTGGAAGGTGGCGGTGAAGCGCTATCATTGACCCTTGAGGGACATGAAGCAAGACCCGCTGCTTTTAACTTGTCCGCCTCTTATTGCGCGCGGGAAAGCGACGGTATCTGCAATCAGGAACATGACTATGAGTTTGTCATAGAACAACTCTTGGCAAAGTAGGCCTGTTGGGGCAGTATGCGCCTCAATTAAAGTCATTGGGGCGAGTGTTATCAGGCGTTACAGGCGGCCTATATATTTTTTTAGGCTTAGTTCTTTCGCCGCGTTAAACGCGGGATTTTTTTATGAATGAGATATCAAAAACCATAGTAGCGGATTCAAATTTTACTATGGTTGAGCAGGCCATCGACATGATGTTGGCTGGTGATTTCAAGTCGGTTCCAGATGGAAGCTGTTCCCTGACAAGAAAATTGAAGCAACTGGCAAACGCGAGCCTTGAAGGTGTACAGCGCAATCTGGAAAGAAGCGTGGAAATGTCCGTTACGGCCAACAAGGGTGTGATGGGCGTTGCAGAGATGACGCGCGAAATCAGGGCTGTTGATCAGCAGTCCCAGTCGATTGCAGCAGCAGTTGAAGAGCTGGCCGCGTCTGTGCAGTCGATTTCCGAGAGTTCTTCCCTTGCTGCGGAAGAAGTAGGGCATGTGGCCGAAAGTGCATCTTCCGGCATGGAGGCGGCGAACAATGCCCGCACCACAATGGAAGAGATCAGTGCGGCCGTGAAGGATGCAGCAGGCAAGGTTGACCAGCTTTCTGTAGCATCTGAGAAAATCGGCCAGATTGTGAAAGAGATCGAAGATATTGCAGCCCAGACAAACCTGTTGGCGCTGAATGCAACAATTGAGGCTGCTCGCGCGGGTGATGCAGGGCGCGGGTTTGCTGTTGTGGCGAGCGAGGTAAAGAGCCTTGCGAACCAGACTGCGAAATCCACGGAAAATATCCGTAACCGGATTGAGAATTTGCGCACAGAAATGGCTGGGATTGTCTCCTCCATGAAGGAAGGCGAGGAAAAGGCCGCAATGGGGCAAGAGGTTATTGCGGCATCAAGCGATGAAATGATCCGTATTTCTGATCAGGTAGATGTTGTAAACGGCCGTATCCAGGAAATTCACGGCATTCTGGCACAGCAATCTGAGGCATCGCGCGAAGTATCTGGCGGTGTTGGCATCATTGCAAACATGAGTGCAGAGAACGTCCAGAAAGTGGACCGGGTGATCGACATTCTGGAGCAAACAGAAGCGCCGATCGTTGAATGTGTGAACGAGTTTGTGGCCCATGGCGATCAAACCGCGACAATTTTCGCCGCGAAATCGGATCATATGATCTGGATGCGTAAATTGGCGCAAATGCTCGCTGGCAGGACTTCCCTGAAGGCTGACGAGTTGGCCGACCATCACAGTTGCCGCTTGGGCAAATGGTACGATGCGCAAAAAGATCCAACCTTCACGCGGCTGCCTGAATGGGCAGCGCTGAAGGAACCACACCGGCGGGTTCATGCCTTTGGCATTGAGGCTGCGCGTGCCTATGCCAAGGGCAACTTTGATGAAGCCATCAAGAGCGTTCACGAAGCAAATGAAGCATCAAAAGAGGTTATGGGCCTCTTGACGACTATTGGCGAGAAGCTCTCGAAATAAGGTGCTGAACCCTTCAAAGCTAAAAACAACGGCGCCTCAATTTGTGGCGCCGTTTTCAACATTTTTTGAGATCTGACGGGTTACTCTATTCGCCCGAGCGTGTGTCGATCCGTTTCCGGAACGCCTCAGTCGTTTCCTTACGTTCGGAATAGCGGTCAACCATATAGTCCTTGTTGGCGCGCAGCAGCAGCGTGAACTTCATCAGTTCTTCCATCACATCCACAATGCGGTCATAGAAAGACGATGGTTTCATACGGTCGTTGTCGTCAAACTCGAGCCACGCTTTTGGTACAGATGACTGGTTGGGGATTGTCACCATGCGCATCCAGCGGCCGATCACCCGCATCTGGTTCACGGCGTTGAATGATTGCGATCCGCCACACACCTGCATGACAGCCAAGGTTTTACCTTGGGTGGGCCGTACGCCCTGAAGGGCAAGTGGAATCCAGTCGATCTGGGCCTTCATGATGCCTGTCATTGCGCCGTGCCGTTCCGGGCTGCACCAAACCATGCCTTCGGCCCAGGTTGCCAGTTCCCGCAGTTCCTGCACTTTTGGGTGCTGGTCATCGGTTTCATCGGGAAGTGGCAGGCCGGAAGGATTAAAGACTTTAGTTTCAGCGCCAAAGGTTTCCAGAATACGGGCTGCTTCCTCTGTTGCCAGACGGCTGAAAGACCGTTCTCTCAGGGAACCATACAGCAACAAAATGCGGGGCTTTCGGTCTGATTGATCAAACTCGGTCAGCTTTTCTGCATCAATAGGGTGCAGGCACTCTTTTTCGATGTTTGGCATATCGTCGGTATTCATGGTTTGACATCCCGTCATAAAAGGTAGCGAGGTTGAGCCTCTAGCACAGAAAAAATGGCGCCGGAAGGGCGCCATTTCAATCGTTGGGAATTTGTGGCTTCAGGCCTAGTCAGCTTTCTTTTCCAATAGCACTTCAACGGCTTTCTCAAGCTGGGCGTCTTTGCCTTTTGCAGCCTTGGCAGGGTCGTTCTTCACCTTGTAATCCGGCTCTAGCTGCTGGTTTTCAAGATAGTTACCTTCCATGTCCCGCTGACCAACTTGCGGAATACCGAATACAATATCGCCTGAATGCAGCAGTTCCCACCATACGGCGGTCATGGTGCCCGGAACCGGCATGCCCACAGTTTCACCGATATCCAGCGCCTTGTAGGTATAAGGGAAGGCGTGGGCATCGGAATAGTTGCCTTCGCCCATCACAACGATGGAAGGCTTGTACCATTGGTCAAGCGGATCACCTTCAAAGACACGATTACCGCGTACTTCCATTTTCAGGTATTGCTTGCCCGAAAGCAGCTTGGCCAGGTCGTTATGCAGCCAGCCGCCACCGTTCCAGCGGGTGTCCACAACAACGCTTTCCTTGTCGAAGTTACGGCCCATCAGGTCGGAATAAACCTCCCGGTAACTGCTGTCATTCATGCCGCGAACGTGAACATAGCCGACCTTGCCGCCAGAAAGATTTTCGACCATGGCCCGGCTTTTCTTCACCCAGCGCTCATACATGAGCTGATCCTGCGCGCCACCGCTGATTGGTTTAATGACCTCATCAAAACGGCTGCCATCTGCTTTCTCGAACGTGATGCGGGTGCGGTCACCTGCCTTGTTGTTCAGAAGAGCATTGAGGTTTACGCCTTCACCAAGCTCGGTGCCATTGATGGCAACAAGCTTCATGCCTGCTTCCACACTGCTCTTGGCCTTGTCAAACGGGCCTTTTTCAAGAACTTCGTCGATCAGAAGCGCCCCAGAAGTATCTGTCATATCCAGAAGAAGGCCAAGTGCCGCCGTATCATCGCCGCCGCCGCTTCTATAGTAGGCGCCCGTGTGCGAAGCGTTCAGCTCACCCAGCATTTCTTCCATCATGCGCGCGAAGTCGCGGTTGTTGCCCACGCTAGGCAGCTTGGCTTTGTACTCCAGCTTCATGTCGGCCCAGTCAACGCCGTGCATGTTCTCGTTGTAGAATTTTTCCTTCACCTGACGCCAGATGTGCTCGAAGAAATATTCGCGCTCGGCATCACCCTTCATTTCCATGCTGGCAGACAGGCTTATGCCTTTGCGTTTTGCGCCCCCGCCATTCAGTTCAAACTTCATGAGCTTGCCGCCAGCCAAAACGAACAGGGCTTTCTCATCCTTGGAAAGCTCGATTGTGGCGTTGCGGGCATCCAGCTTGGAGATCAGTTTGGTTTCATTCTCGCGCAGGTCCTGCATCCAGAGGTCATACCCACCTTCAAACTGGGAAAGATAGTAAAGCTTGTCGGCTTCTTTAGTGAGCACCGCGTCAGCCAGGTTGGAGGAATGGGCTGTCAGGCGCACGGTGCGATCCTGCATGCCTTCCCATTCGATCTCAACAGGTTTGGTGTCTTCTTTCTTTTCTTCCTTCTTGTCGGCGTCTTTGGCACCGTCAGCTTTTTCAGCGTCACCGCCTTCAGCTTCCTTGGCTTTCTTCTCTTCTTCCTCTTTCTTTTTCTTTTCATCTTTTTCGAGCTCTTTCATCAGCTCGTATTCTTCTTTCGAAAGACGGAAGCGGTCATAGGCATCCTGGTTGAGGAAGCTTGCCATTACATCGAATTCGCGGCCCCAACTGCCGTGGTCGCGTTGACCATAGCGAGAGGAGAACCAAAGAACGGCTTCGCCACCGGCATGCCATTTGGGCCCGCCATCCTGATAACCGGAAAGGCTGATGTCTACCGGGCCAGAAGAGCCATCTGCTGGCACAACTGCGATATTTGTTATGAAAATCCGCTTGCGGGCAATGAAGTCGATGGTCAGCCACTTGCTATCGGGAGACCAGTCAAACGTGATGTCGCCGTCGGCATAGGAATAGTTATAGTCAGGGCCCAATACTTCTTTTGCTTCACCGCTTTCGATATCCAAAACCTTGAGCACATCGCGGCCAGAAAGGAAGGCGACCTTTTTGCCATCTGGCGAATATTTGGGCTGGAAGGATTCAGTGTCGGCGTCATAGAGAACTTTTTCATCCAGAAGCGTGCTGGCGAAGAAATACTTTTCGTCCTTACTGCGGATAGAGGCTTCAACCAGCTTCCATTTACCGTCGCGTTCAGCAGCGTATACCAGCTTATCCCCATCCGGGTGGAAATCAACGCTGCGTTCCTGCGCTGGCGTGTCGGTGATGCGTTTGGTTGTGTTGAATTCGGTTGACGTAACGAACACTTCGCCGCGGGCAACAAAGGCAATTTCCTTACCGTTTGGCGACACGGAAAACTCGCTCACATCACCAGATACGGTGATGGTTTTGCTGTCGATACCGTGGCCGTCGTTCTTCACGTCAATCTTCAGGGCCTTGGTGCGGCCGCCCTCTGTGGACGTGTAAACAGTACCGTGATGAACGAAGGCGAGCTTGCCGTTGTTTGAACGGGTCAGGTCGCGTACAGGGTGCTTGGTGAATTTGGTTACCTGGTTTTGCTCACCGCTTTTCAGGTTCAACTCCCAAACGTTGAAGGTGCTATCAGCTTCTTCGCTGGTGTAGAAGATCGTGTCGCCCTTGCCCCACACAGGGTTGTGGTCACCCCCCTTATAGTTGGTGAGCATGGTATGCGCGCCAGAAGCAGCGTCATACATCCAAATGTCGCGGGCGAACGCGCTTGTGTCATGTTTCCTTAGGTCGCTTTCAAGCGCTTTTTCCTCGCGGTACAACAGCTTGCTGCCATCTTTGTTCCACTGGGCTTCAAACGCGGGCGTGGTCAGCTCCATCTTTGGTGTGCCGCCCTTGGTGCTGACGCTATAAAGCTCAGAAAGGCTGCGGCGAGGGAACAGGCTGCTGTCTGCATCGTCGGTGCGGGTGGAGCTGAATGTCACAGCGCTGCCATCAGGTGTGAAATCGTGCGGGATATCGTTAGCGCTGTGGAATGTGAGGCGCTTTGCATCGCCGCCTTCGGCAGGCATTACAAAAATATCCAGATTGCCGTTCCGGTCACTTGCAAACGCGATTTGCTTGCCGTCCTTCGACCATACAGGATGGCCTTCCCAGGCCGCGTTCACTGTCAGGGGCACTGCGGTGCCGCCCTTGGATGAAACTTTGTAGATGTCGCCCTGGTAAGCAACGAGGATGGTCTTACCGTCTGGCGAGATTGCGGCATCGGTAAACCAGTCGCTGTTGGCCGCGGCATTGGCGGAAAGGCTGGTGCCTGCCAGCAGGCTCAGCGCCAGCGCTGTCGTGATTGATTTTCTCATGTTTTCCCCCTGAGGACTGTTGTTCTTCTATGGCGGAAAACTTTAAAGAAAAATCGCTATTCGTCCAGTAACGGATGAAACTAATTTCGGTGAACTGTGCCGAAAAGGGGACGAGCCGTGGGTCAATAAAAAAGCCGCCCGGACAAGGGCGGCTTTCAACAGTGTCTATAGCACCAATCAGTGCTGGGCCGCATAGGCCTCTACCTGCCGCCAAACGCGCATCAGGTTGCCGGAAAGGATCTTCTTGATGTCGGCTTCTGAATAGCCGCGTTTCATCAGGCCTTCCACAAGGTGCGGGTATG
>JABXIV010000139.1 GCA_013372925.1 Alphaproteobacteria bacterium | reverse complement strand
CGTGTTTTTGTCGCAAAGGTTTCCAGTATTGCATCATTACAGCGGGTACAATCGCACCCAGAGCCAAAAGGCCTGAAAGCCAAGCGATACCAATCAGCGCCAAACCAACACCGACGAACATATCAAGCAGGCCGTCATCAAAGAACTGTCGGGTCAGAAGACCTTCCATCTTGCTTAAATGTGTCATGGCATTACCTCTGTGTTGCAATATGGTTTGTATTACAAACTATAATATCAAAAGCAAAAGCCTGTCAACTCTGGCTACGCCACGTGAACCAATCAATTCACAAGAAATTTTGAGGGGATTTGGAGCGGGTGAAGGGAATCGAACCCTCGTCTTAAGCTTGGGAAGCTTCTGCTCTACCATTGAGCTACACCCGCATGCCCTAGGCTGGTGAGATCACCATTAACGACAGCTTCTCATAAAAGCAAGAAATGATAGACTGAGCGCATAAGCTTTATCTTGACGCCTGCCCACACGCGGCGCATCAAAGATGCCGCACATGCGTGTGCACCAATTTTAACCCCCGATGTTGATGATAACTGGGAGACAGACAATGAAGAACCGCGCCGGCACAGACCGCAGCCTCACCTCCAAATGGGCCCGCCAGACCCAGATGGTGCGCGCCGGTTCCATGCGCTCTGACTTCGGGGAAATGTCAGAAGCCATGTTCATGACCTCTGCCTTCACATACCCCACCGCCGAAGAAGCCGAAGCCCGGTTCGACGGGCGCGCTGAAGGGTTTACCTATTCGCGCCAGACAAACCCGACCGTGGCCATGTTCGAAGAACGCATGGCGCTTCTTGAGGGCGCAGACGTGGGCCGTGCCACCGGCACCGGCATGGCGGCGATGACAGCCTCACTGATGGCCAGCCTGAAGGCGGGCGACCATGTTCTGGCGGCGCGGGCGCTGTTCGGTTCCTGCCGCTGGCTTCTCGATAATTACCTGCCGCGCTTCGGCATTGAGACCACAGTGGTGGACGGGACCGATCTTGAAGCCTGGAAGGCGAATGTGCGCCCCAACACCAAGATCCTGTTCACGGAAACGCCCGCGAACCCGACGCTTGAAATCGTGGACATCCGCGCACTGGCTGACCTTGCGCACGAAAACGGCGCCTTGCTCGTTGTGGACAATGTGTTCGCAACACCTGTGCTTCAGCGCCCGATGAAACTGGGCGCCGACATCGTGGCCTATTCCACTACAAAGCATATCGACGGGCAGGGCCGCTGCCTTGGCGGTATCGTTCTGTGCAGCAAGGAATTCGACGACGAACATCTGTATGCCTATTACCGGCATACCGGCTGCGCCATGTCGCCCTTTAACGCTTGGGTGAACCTGAAGGGGCTTGAAACGCTCAGCCTCAGGGTTAACGGCATGTGTGATAATGCGGAACAGTTGGCAAAAGCCGTGGCCGACCGGGTGGCCGACACGCGCCACCCCTGCCTGCCAACCTTCAAGCAGCAAAAGCTTGCCAGCGCCCAGATGGAGCGCGGCGGCACCATGGTGGTGTTTGAGCTGCCCGGCGGGCGCGACCAGGCCTTCACCTTCATGAACAGCCTTGAGATCGCCGACATTTCCAACAATCTGGGGGACAGCCGGTCGATCGCCACGCACCCCTGGTCCACCACCCACAAAGCCCTACCGGAAGAAGACCGGCTGGAGGTTGGCGTAACGCCCGGGCTGATCCGTTTCTCTGTAGGCCTTGAGTGTGGTGACGATCTGGTTCAGGATGTCATGCAGGCGCTCGATAAAGCAGGCGTATAGGCAAAACGGGAGATTTTATGAACAGCGACGATGACCTGATCGATGGTGTCCTCACCTATGAGGCGGAAACCGAAGGCGTTCATGTTGCTGTTCAATCCTATTTCCTGAGCGAACAATCCGACCCGGAGGCGCAGCAATATGTCTGGGCCTACCGGATCAGGATCACCAACAAAAGCGCGTCGCCCGTGAGGCTTCTTAACCGGCACTGGGTTATCACCGACAGCACAGGCGGTGTGCATGAAGTGCAGGGCGAAGGCGTTGTGGGCGAACAGCCCACCATCAACCCCGGCGACCATTTTATCTATACCAGCGGCACGCCGCTTGGCACACCATCAGGCTTCATGCAAGGCAGCTACGGCATGCGCCGCGCCGACGGGGCCACCTTTGATGTTGAAATTCCAGCCTTTTCACTGGATAGTCCCCATACATCCCTGAACATCAACTAGGCGGATGGCCTGCTTTGATTGACCTGAGACCCGTACTTTACACGCTTGGTGCGCTTATCGTGATGCTGGCCGGGGGCATGCTTTTGCCCACCTTCACCGACCTTGTGATGGGCAATCCCGACTGGCAGACCTTCCTGATCGCCACCTTCCTGACAGGCATGATCGGCGGCATGCTGCTGTTGGCAAACCGCGACAGCGGCGACGCACTGAACCTTCGGCAGGCTTTTCTGGTGACAACCCTTGCCTGGGCCGTGATGCCCGGCTTTGCGGCCCTGCCGCTTGCCTTCTCGGAACTGGATCTGAGCTATACCGACGCTTATTTCGAAGCCATGAGCGGCATCACAACCACGGGCTCTACCGTTATCTCGGGCCTTGATCACACGCCGCCCGGCATCCTTTTGTGGCGCGCGCTTCTGCAGTGGTTTGGCGGCATCGGGATCGTTGTGATGGCGGTTGCTGTGTTGCCGATGCTGCAGGTTGGCGGCATGCAGGTTTTCCGGGTGGAAAGCTTTGAAACCGTGGAAAAAATCCTGCCACGCGCGGCCCAGATTTCTGTGGCCATGAGCGGGCTGTATGTGGCCTTCACCGCCCTGTGTGCGCTTCTCTATTTTATTGCGGGCATGACGCCTTTCGAAGCGATCGCCCACGCCATGACCGCTATTTCCACCGGGGGTTTTTCCACGTCCGATTCCTCGATGGGCTATTTCGACAGCTATGCGATCGACATGATCACGCTTGTGTTCATGATTATTGGTTCGATGCCTTTCCTGTTGTTCCTGCAGGTTTTGCGCGGGCGGCCGCTTGCCCTCTGGCGCGATGAGCAAACCCGCGGGTTTCTCTATCTGGTGGCCTTCCTGTGTTTCACGGTCACCTTCTGGCTGGTGATCTGGAAAGACTTCACGGTCTCGGAAGCCTTCCGATACGGCAGTTTCAACATCATATCAGTGCTGACCGGCACGGGCTATGCCTCCACCGACTATGGCCAGTGGGGGGCCTTCTCGGCCACGCTCTTTTTCTTCGTGATGTTCATCGGCGGCTGCGCAGGGTCTACAAGCTGCGGCATCAAGATTTTCCGGTTTCAGGTGCTTCTCAAGTCCATGCGTAGCTGGATCGAGCGCACGATCCAGCCAAACGGGGTGTTTGTCGCGCGCTATAACGGTCGTCCGATCCCGGCGGATGTGCGTGGGTCTGTCCTCAGTTTCCTTGTGCTGTTCATGGTGATCTTTCTTGTGCTCTCAATCGGTGTTGCCGCCACCGGCACTGATTGGGAAACCGCGCTTTCAGCCGTTGGCACCGCCATGGCCAATGTGGGCCCCGGTATCGGGGATGTGGTTGGTCCAGCGGGCAATTTCTCAAGCCTTACAGATACGGCGAAATGGCTGCTATCGTTCGGCATGCTGATCGGCAGGCTGGAACTGTTTGCCGT
>JABXIV010000057.1 GCA_013372925.1 Alphaproteobacteria bacterium | reverse complement strand
GAACATGCCCTTCATACCAACTTCGTACGCATCGACAATTTCCGGGTCCAGCACAGGCGAACGCTGGCCAGTCAGGAAAATACCGCTTTTGAAGCCTTTGGAATAGCCGGCATACATCAGCACATCGTCATTCACGTTCCACTCCAGCTTCACGCTTGGCGTGAACTTGTTGAAGCTTTTCTCGTCGGCAAACGTCAGTACTGGGGCACCTGGGGCCGTCCAGCGGTCAGTATCGCCTTGTTTCTTCTCGTGGCTGTAACGGCCACCAAGGTTCAGGCTTACATTCTCTGTCAGGTCATAGGCCACATTGGCGAAGATCGCATAAGCGTCAGTTTCGCTTGTGCCGCGGAAATGGAAACACAGGTCTTCTGGCGCTGCGCCGATAATCTGGTCTGAAACATTGCTATCGAACCCACAGCCAGCCAATGGCGGCGTAGCATCGGCAACAAACTGCGGCACCAGTGGCAAATCAAGGCGGTTATCTGACTCGATTTTCTCAGTGTAATAGTAGGCCCCGATAAGGCCATGCAGCCGGTCTGTATCAAAATTCAGGCGCAGCTCTTCACTGAACTGTTTCGTATCGAAGCTTTCTGACCAGATATAAAAATCATCGGCCGTCATGTCGAAATCAGCCTGCGGCGTCTTCTCAAAGGTTTGATAGTTGCTCAAAGACGTCAGGGTGAAGGTATCACTCAGTTCTACATTCAGCTCTGCGCTGAAAGAATCCTGGCTACGCTTGTTTTGCAGATTCACGTTCGAATTGATGTCACGCGGATCTGTTGCCCTTACACCATCAGTTGGCTGTGGCTCAAGCGCTGGAAGCGGTGCCGGATCATATGAAGCAGCGCGGAACTTAGGGATATAGTTCTTGTCGTCTTCTTCGTGATGCTCAGCAGCAAGACGCAGAGACGCCCCTTCTGAGATATTCCACAGAAGCTGACCACGAATGGAGAACTGGTTCGCGTCATCGATATCGCTGCCATCCGCGATATTCTTGCCGTAACCGCCCCGGTCAACATACCGCACAGCAACACGGCCCATCAGGTTATCGCTAAGCGAGCCACCTACGGCACCTTCGAACTTGAGCAGATCATAGTTGCCGTATGTTACCCTGCCATAACCGCTGGTTTCTTCGGTTGGCCGGTTGGTGATCACGTTAACCGAGCCACCCGTTGCGTTCCGGCCATAGAGCGTACCCTGCGGGCCGCGCAGAACCTCGATCCGGTTAATATCGAACAAAGCACCAAACTGTGCAGAAGACTGGCCGAGCACAGCACCGTCAATATGCATCGCCACAGATGGATCGCCACCGGCGAACGGGTTATCTGTACCAACGCCCCGCACCATCACCTGGGCAAAACCGAAGCTTTCGCCAATCTGAAGGCTGGGTGCCAGGTTTTGCAAATCTTCAATATTGTCGAAATTGTTTTTCCGCAGCTCGTCACTGCCGATAGCGGTGATTGCAGCACCGATATCCTGACTGCTCTGAAGCCGCTTCTGGGCAGTCACCATAATCTCTTCGATCATGAAGCCGCCGGACGCTTTTTCAGATTCGCCTTCCTGCGCATGCGCAGGCACCAAAGCAGCGGCACCAGCGGCGAGAATTGTTGTCGTTAGCGCTGCCCGTTTCATACGACCGGCCGCACCTGTGGTTTCAAATGTCTTTATCATGGTATTCCCTCCTCTGTCCGCGAGTTGCCTCCGGACTTCCCCTTGTTGATCCGTGGAGATAGCGCGCCTTCCCTGCGCAGGATCAGAAGAATATTCGATTCTTGGAATAGTGAGAATTGCAGCTGGTGCCAGAAAACTATGCAAAAACGACCCCTTCGAACCATTTTGCATGACACTAAAATCAGCCCTAGGTCTTTGAGGCAGGAAGCCGGGTTTCTCGACGATAGTCCCTTGGTGAAATGCCGGTCCATGTCTTGAAAGCCCGTGTAAACACTGCTGGATCAGAAAATCCGACCGCCTCGGCAATTTCGGCAAGCGGCGTACTTCTATTCGTTAGCAAATAGATTGCGTGATCTCGCCTCACCAGATCCTTGATCTTCTGGTAGGACGTGCCTTCGTCCCTGAGTTTGCGGATCAGCGTGCGCCTTGTCATATGAAGTTTGTCCGCTGCTTCACCAACAATCGGAAAGCTATCTGGCAGACTTTTTTTCAGCATACGCTTCAGCTCGCTTGAGACACTGAAGTCCGTACGGGGCTGGATAAAAAAGTCATTCGGGCAACGTTTGATGAAACGTTTCAGGGCTGCCTTGCTTCTGGAAATTTCATAGTCGAGAAACTTCCGGTGAAAGGAAATACCCTGCAAGTCAGAGCCAAAGCGGTGCTCCCCAGGGAACAGATAAGCATACTCACTAATGTGGCTGGGGGGCGCATAATCGAAAAAGACCTCATGCAGCACAACATTCTCTGAGATCAGCCAGGATGCAAAGCGATGCCACCCCATCAGGTTTATCTCAGAGAAAAGGTGATCCCTGTCTTTCTCCGGCGAAGCCATGCGAAATTCCAGAAACGCGAGATCACCCTCTTCCCGAAGGGTGATCTGAAAGGCCTCAGTGACCATCCCATAAAACCGGATACCCATCTGAAGCGCCTTGCGGAGTGTATTTTCACCGATCGCGATGGCCCCCATCATATGAAAAGAGCCTCTTGGAATTCGGGAAGAGGAAAGCCCCATGGCTTCGTCGTCCAAACCGTCCCAAATCCCCTGAACGATAACCGCCAGCTTTTCTGTATCGACGCGGATGTCTTTCTGGTCGATGACCGAAGGCTCAAGGCCTGCTTGCCGCAGCAACCCCTGAGCGTCCAGTCCATTGCTGTGGGCCAGCCGGTAAAGTTCGCTCAGAAAATTATTCGCTGCGGACATTGCTGCTCACTGCTCTCCTAGTTACTAGGCAGCCGCCTCACCCTCGGGCATAGACGGCCGGATAAGATATATTACACCGGCAGCCATCAAGGCACCAACCCCCATCACGATGGAGACCGTCAGCAATCCTTGACCTGCCCCGAACAGCAGCCCCGCGATCACTGGCCCAAGCGCAGCTCCGCCGCGCCCGATGCCAATCACAATACCAGTACCGCTTGCGCGAACTTCAGCCGGGAAACTACTGGCGATAAGCGCGTAAAACCCGACAACACCGGCATTGGTAAAGAAGCCT
>JABXIV010000083.1 GCA_013372925.1 Alphaproteobacteria bacterium | reverse complement strand
GCCTGATATTCCTTCAAGGCATTTTCAAGCTGTCCCGCCTTTTCATAGGCATTGGCAAGCCATGCATTATTCCGCGGATAGCGATTACCGGCATAGGCTTCTTCATTCCGTTTAAAAACCGCAACCGCGCCATCAAAATCACCCTTTTCAATCAGGGCATAGCCGATCGGCACATAGATTTCCTGGGATTGGCGCGCCGCAGTGCCGTATTTTTTTTGGATGAAGCGTTCGTGCTCAAGAAAACCGTCAACAGTAAACTTATTCATCAGGGCTTCTGGCAAATGCATATCGGAAAAGATGAATTTGACACCGTGATAAAATGCCCGCAACGGCGCAGACATGTGTCCTTCGCCATCGAATTCCCGATGCTGCAGCCGCACGCCCTTTGGGTTGGCTTCCTTGACTTCAGCCACGAACCGCTTCAGTTCCTGCCGCATACCATAGCCATCATCTTCACCGATACCGAAAAACAGGCTTTTTTCCAACGTCGGGTGCTCGGAAAAGAACGCAGGGCCCCGTTTAATCATTTCTTCTTCATTCCACCAAAGGGCGGGAGACATGATGATTTCAGCATCAAACAAGTCAGGCTCTTCGAACAGAGCGTATGCCGCAAACAAGCCACCAAGCGAGTGCCCCGCCAGAACGCGATAGCCGTTGGTGCGATAAGTCTGCTCCACAAACGGGATGACCTCATCGCGGATGTGTGCCAGCAGCTTCGAGCCATTGCCGCTCTGTGCATTGCCTTCCATTCGTGATGGCGTCATATCCAGGTTGCGGTTCACGCTTTTAAGGCCAACCAGAATAACTGGCGGCATATCCCCCGTGCGCGTAAGCACATCCCGCGTGCCTGCCGCATGAAAGATATTCTGCATGCCATCCAGCATATAGATCACCGGATAGCTATGGTTTCCGCTTTCATACCCATCTGGCAATGACACCACAATCGTGCGGGCATCGGCCATGACCCCGGAATCGATCACAAACTGATCGGTTAGCTGAATGGGCTCAATTTCATGAAAATCGCTTGCCCTAACAGCCATGCTAAACATGGCCAACAGGGCAACAATCGCAATGTTGCGCATACGTATCAGTCCTTCGCTGTGTCGTTAGATTTGTTTTTATTCAGGCAACCTAGGCGGATCGTCCTGAAGTTTCAAGAAACATAATCCAAGGGTAAATACACACGACTATCGACCAGCGAATTGACTGATGGTTGGTTGGTAGTTGGAGGGAGGCAAAGTTGAGGCCCTGGACACCATGCGCTGGCATACCAGGGCCGAATGACAGGTCTAGTCCCAAGACCCCTGCTGTTGCTGTGTGTAGTTCTGGCTAACAGATCGGTCAGCCCGGAAGCGAACGTCAACAAACTCAAACTTGTAGCGTACGCCGGATGTAGCTACCAGCTCTCCCCCCTGAAACTGCGGCGCATATCTGAAGTTCTTCACGGTACGAAGCGCAACAGTTTTAAGGGATTCTGGGCCTGCGACAAATGTTGGGTCCTTCACAAAGCCTTCTTTATCCACAGTGAATTCAACTGTTACGCCGCCCCAAGCCGTACGTTGGCCAAGCGCCTGCGAATAATCCAGAGCTTCTGTATAAATTGCCTGCATACCTTTTTCGGCGTTTGCTGCGTTCAATCGGGCCACAGCAACGCTATGGTTGGTCGCCATCTCTTCCTTGCCAAGCTTTTGAGCCGCGATAACAAGACCTGCATGTATGCGGCGTATCAGGTTATCTGGAGCCTGTTCCTGCTTGGCTACCTCAAGGGCTTTCAAAAGCTTGCGCTCCGCCCTCTCATAATTTTCATGCTTGATCGCATTCATGCCGCGCAAATAATCAATATCGGCTTGCAGGGTCTGTATATCCAGATCAGCAACCAGCTTCTTCGCAAGGCTGAAATATTGCCGCGTACCGCTGTAGCGCTCATGGCGAATACGGTTCACAATACCCAACATCGCAACAGCAAGCTGCCTATTGTCATTTTCATACTGCTCTATAAAAAGATCAGACGCCTTTGAAAACAGCTTCTGTCCCTTGCGCATTGTCGCAGGCAATGCCGGGTATAGGCTGGCCAGCTTCAAATACAATTGGCCAATATCCTGATAATAGGAAGCGAGTTCAAAGCTGTCTTTACCGTGATGTTTATGCAGCAACGACAGCGCTTTCTTCAATTTGCCTTCAATGCGTTGACGTGTTGCCCGGCTACGCTTTTCATCAGTGGCGATCATGGAATATGCATTCAGGATTTGGTGGCGAGCTTCCACTTCCCTGTTTTCAAAGGCCGGCATGCGGTCATAAGCCCAGATACCGGAGCTCAACTCACTCAAGCTGATATAGCGCCCATCGGTTAGGGTTGCCTGCAGCTTCTGATAGGAGCTATTCACTGCCGTTGGGGAAATGACATCACCCGCAATCACACTGGCAGTTGGCACAACCAACCCCATGAACAATACCAATATAGACAATATCCGCATGATAGCCCCCTAAATCCAGTTTCCCTTGGGGCGTCACATCGCACCCCCATTCACGTAAGCGTTACTACAACTAACAGAACACTAAACTAAAATCCATGAATGTGCCGTTCATCTCTGGTTCATC
>JABXIV010000271.1 GCA_013372925.1 Alphaproteobacteria bacterium | reverse complement strand
TCTCTTGTCCCTTAAATTCTTTTGTTGGCTTCAAACAGCATTGATCAGTTTGGCCGTCGCCACGATCAGGAAAATCCCGAATATGATGCTCAAGGCAGCCTTAGGAAGCCGGTGCGCCACTTTAGCACCAAAAGGCGCCATGAAAACAGCTGCCACGGCCACGACCAACGCAGATGGCAAATGAATGAACCCCACCATACCTAACGGCATGCCTTCAACATTCCAGCCCCCGACCAAATAACCAAGACCACCAGATACGCTGATCACCAACCCTATCAGGGAGGCCGTTCCAACCGCACGGTGAATTGGCACAGAGTATAGTGTCATATAGGGTACTGAGAAACTGCCGCCGCCAATACCCATGACAGCAGAGAAAAAACCAATACAGCTTGGCCCAAGAAAGCGGTACAAACCCTGTGGTAATTCTTTCCCCAACTTCCAGCGATCAAATGGCAGAATCATTTTGATGGCAACAAACGCTGCAAGCGTGGCAAAGAAATACACAAGCTCTGTCGTTTTAAGGCCTTTGGCGAAGAAGCTGCCCATTACAGCCCCAGCCGCAACCATGAGCCACCAGCCTTTGACAATGCTCCAGTCAACGCTGCGCTTACGGTGGTGTGCCCAAACACTTGAACTGTTGGTAGCGATAATGATGGTGAGCGACGTCGCGATCGCCACATGCATCAACCATTCAGTTGGCACCCCCATCTTCTTGTAAACCAGAACCAAAACGGGAATTGTTACGATGCCGCCCCCAATACCCAAAAGGCCTGCAAGAAAACCTGCAACAAGGCCCGCGCCCAGAAGTACTGGAATATGCTCAAGAATTTGTTCCAAAATGATTTCCCTTGCTGCTGTGCAACATGAACGCCCGCACTTTAGTGCACTGCAACAAAATCGCAAGAAAAGAAAACGGGCCAGTGCAAAGCACTGACCCGTTCTTTTTGGTCGGAGAGACAGGATTTGAACCTGCGACCCCTACACCCCCAGTGTAGTGCGCTACCAGACTGCGCTACTCCCCGCCATATTCATGCTGCAAGAGCATGCTGGCTGGCGCGGACTATAGCTTTCACATTTCGGCAGCGCAACACGGATTTTCAATTTTATCACCCCTCATGGGCGACACTTTCCCTAGCCTGAAATGCCACCCTGGCCGGATGGCGCTGCCGCAAATGCGAATGCAAGTATCGGTTAACTGCCGCATAGAGCATTTCTGTAGTCTCGGGGGACGCAATCCTCTCCAATTTTTCGAGGGCCACCAAGATCTTCAGTCGATGCACACTGTAGATATATTCGCCCACATCCATATTGAAGAGCATGGCTTTCTGCTCAGCCATAAACCGTTCACGGTCGTCAATCCGCCAACCAGACCAATCCTGGTCAGCCAGGTAGCGAGCATTTCGCCCAACAAAGCAGGCCATCTGCAGCAAGCCCGATTTCCAATATTCAGGATTAACCTGCGCGTGGCCATAAAAGGCCTCAGCAAAGGTAAGAGCATGGGTAAAATCCAACCACCCGACATTTTGGGCAATGGGTTGCTCTACACGGTGCTGGCGACCGTCGTCAAACACCAACATGTTCAAAGCACTAGCTGCCAAAAGGCTATCAAACAGCCTTTCTTTATGCGCCATTGAGCCTGCCACCAGAGCCATAGACTGTCGAACCGATTGGCCAGAGAATGCCAGCGGCGAAGGAACTTCCACCAAGCCTTCCTCGACATTCAGGTAGTCGCCAAAACTGCGAAACTCAGGGATTTGATCTTCGCGCGATGCCAAACAGAGATGCCGCCCAAGCAATAACGCGAGGCTTTGCTCCATCTCTGTGCCCAAAAGCCTTACGAGAGTTTCCAGCTTGCTCACATAGATGGCGGAATGCCCAAACCCCATATAGTGGGAGAAGACGAAATCCAGCATTGTAGATTTAATATCCGCAAAGCCTAACCCTTCAGCGAAAGCCCCACGTATACGCGCTTGAACATTTGCGCCTTTCATAGCCTGCAGGTCGTCCTGCAAGGCGTCCTTGTCCCACGGCAAAATATCTTGCGACAACGAGGGCGCCGGGCTGAAAACACCATCCCATGAAAAATGGCCGAATGCCTCCAGGTATGCCACCAAACGCAAGTCGCCATCGGCACCGGCAAGCTCTATCCAATCAGCGAGACCTGCATGCGCATGACCAAAACCGCGCTCAAACTTGCCTACCGACCAGTCGATGACACGCTTAGCCACCTCCTCAAAAGTGATACCTGCCTTTTCCAACCGACAGAGAGACCGGGCAATGCGCGCGTAATCGTGTTCTTCTACAGCTTCATCAAATTCGGCATAAGCGCGCGATGCAAGTGTTGTACTATCAAGCGAGCTTAGATCTATCCATATATCCTGACCTCGTCGTTCTACCGGGTATGTTCTGACTGGATCACGCCCTTGCAAGGCCTCCCCACTTTGAAGATCAAAGGCCCAGCCGTGCCAGTTACATGCCAGCGTACAATCATCGTTCAGCGTACCCTCAACCAACGGGTACCCTTCATGGGGGCAACGGTTATTTATGGCAAATAGCCCCCCCTTTGTTTCAAAGATTGCGATCTGTTTTTCTTCAACCTTCAGAACATGGCGGCCCTTTTCCTTGAGGGCTTCAATAGCTCCCAAATTATGCCAGGCTTCTGTGCCTTTGTTGGTTTCCTTACCCATTCACCTTCTCCTCGCTGCTGTAACTCGGCCCGAATTCGACCATATTCTATCCACGCTAAATCGCTGCCCATTGCAGCCTCCTGTTTTCTAAATTATTTTCTTTAGTTAATTTCAGGTAACCTCGCCGCTTGCTTTTTTCAAGTTATTTCTTTAAAAAATATTCAAAGCAAGGAGACACGATGCAAACGACACGCGAAACCATCCTGACTGAACTGAAACGCCAAGGCGGTGCCAGGGCAGATGATCTTGCAAAAATGCTGGACCTTACGCCCATGGCTATTCGCCAGCATCTCTATCAACTTCAGGAAGAAGGCGCCGTTGTATGTTGCGCAAGGCCGCAAGGCCGTGGGCGCCCTGCAAAGCAATGGGAACTGACCGAAAAGGCGGATGTATATTTCCAGGATGCCCACAGAGACCTGTCGCTGGACCTTATAGACAGCGTCAAATCCCTGTTTGGTGACGAAGGAATGAACCGCCTGATTGAACATCGGACC
>JABXIV010000070.1 GCA_013372925.1 Alphaproteobacteria bacterium | reverse complement strand
CTGCCGCTACAGTTCAAAGACGGTGACGGTCGCGAAAGCCTTGGCCTTAACGGCACTGAGGTTTTTGACATTAAAGACATCAACGGGACGATCGAGCCGCGTCAGGATGTGGCTGTCACAATCCATTACCCTGATGGCACAACAAAGGAAATTACCCTTCTGTGCCGGATCGATACGGAAGACGAGGTGGCATACTTCAGGAATGGTGGCATCCTGCACTATGTGCTGCGCCGTTTGGCTGCATAGTCAGCGACGGGAATTGTCAGATCACGAAAGGGTGGCGAATGCCGCCCTTTTTTCGGAGTCGGCCGCAGTTTTCAAACAATTAGTGAGACAGAATTTCTGCTGTGGAATCCGGATCAAGCGGCCTAATGAAAGAGAGCAGATAGGTTACATTTCCGTGCTCGTCCCTTGCTGGCAAATCGAGGATATCTGCAGCGACATGCTCCCTGCCATTATGGGGCAAAAACCCGACAAACCGGCCAATGCATGGTGTTCGCAACAGCCTTGCGCAATAGCCACTAAGGTTCACAAGGCGCGGGTGGTCAACTTCCGCCAATGTCATTCCTTGCCACAAAACGCCACTGAACAGCCGGCGATAGTCCTCACCTAAGATCTTGATCACGCCCTGTTCTGGCGCGCCCTCAAAATGCATCAGGTTGAAGAAAGAATGCCAACCCGTTAAATCCTGGAAATGAAAATCCGCTTTGAAAGGCGGCACCGAAGAACCATCTGATTTCGAACGATACAGCGTCGTAATGGTTTCAAAACCTTCAAGTGAAGACAAATCTTCATCCATTGCCATAAAACAGGATCGGCCCCATTTGTGCCGAATTACTTCCTGACCACCACTATGTTCAAACTGTAGCACGTTCGATAATCCTACTCCGATTACGGTGTCGACGCGGCATGCCCACCGTGATAAAGGGGTGCTCACACACTGGTGATTGGCAGTTGACGTTCTCTGAAGATAGACTGGATTTATGAGAAAGTGGTTAATACTCCTTGCCCTGTTATCAACAGGCTTCAGCGCTGCGGCAGACGATGCCGCTGCTTCCCGTTTGACTGTTGTTGAACTGTTCACCAGCCAAGGCTGTTCAAGCTGTCCGCCGGCGGATGCCATCCTTAAAAGCCTGCGGGACCGCCCCGGCGTCCTTACGCTTTCGTGGCCCGTTGACTATTGGGACAGATTAGGCTGGGAAGATACATTCGCCCATCCACACAATGCCATGCGCCAAGCTGCCTACAACAAAAGGCTGGGGCGCGGCGGCGTTTTCACGCCTCAGATGATCCTCGATGGTCGTGTACAATGTGTTGGCTCAAGGCAGGATAAGGTTCGCAAGTCTATTGAAAGAGCTCGCGCGATAGATCATCCCGTTGTCACACCATCCATTGCAGCCACACAAGAAGGCGCGATCGAAGTGACATTACCGGCCACAGAGATGGATGGCATGACCTCTGTGCGCGTTGTATGGTACCTAGCGGACGCCAAGGTTCAGATCGGTGATGGCGAAAATCAGGGCCGTGTTCTTCATTATACCAACGTGGTGCGCGCCTCAGACGTCATTATGGACTGGAAAGGCGAGGCAGCTTCGCTGACACTGAAAGCTGCAGAAGGACTTTCAGCCGGTGCCGACCATGTGGCAATCCTGCTGCAGTCTGACTATGGACACGGCCCGATAATCGGCGCTGCATCCATGGCCCTTGAAAGCAATACTGTTCCCACTGTGGGCGGCCAATAGGGCCGTACCCGCAAAAGCATTTCTTGACTTATCCACAAAAAACGGGCACACAGCGCGCCGAACAAACGGTGGCAAAGATCCACCGGAGCACCACTGAAGGTGCCAGAGGCCCGATTGTTTTGGGCAACGATTGAACGAAGTTTCCGTGCGACGGTCGCACAAACCATGTCAGCTACAAAGCCCCTCGGGGTCCCTGCCGGTTAAGGAAAAGGCGTTCAGCCGATATTGAAACGCAACCCGATGGGCTGCTTAACCGCGTTAGGAAAATTGATGACTGACTTCGCCACGCTCGGCCTGAGCGCGCCATTGATGGCTGCCGTTCAGGACCAGGGCTTCACAGCCCCCACTCAAATTCAATCCGTTACGATTCCACCGCTCATGGTGGGCAAGGACGTTATCGGCGTATCGCAAACCGGTGGTGGTAAAACCGCGGCTTTCGTTCTGCCAATGCTTGAGCGCCTGCTGGATTTCACCGACAAGCCAAAACCAGGCATGCCACGGGCACTGATCCTTGCGCCAACGCGGGAACTGGCAATCCAGATCACAGATACGGTAAAAGCACTGTCGCGCCATACGCAGCTCAAGAACTGCACTATCTTTGGCGGCGCTCCTTACCGTACGCAAACGCACATCCTGCGCCGCGGTGTTGACGTTCTTGTCGCCACGCCGGGCCGCTTGATGGACCACATGCGTCGCGGCAATGTATACCTTGATGAAGTAACCTACTTCGTTCTGGACGAAGCTGACCGCATGCTCGACATGGGTTTTGTGGACGATGTGCGTTCAATCGCTGCCAACATCCGCTCAGAGCATCAAAGCGCGCTCTTCTCGGCCACCTTGAACGAGCGAATTCGCACACTGGCCGACAGCCTGCTCAAAGAGCCTGAGCATATTGAAGTGGCCCGCGAAGCAACAATTGCAGACAACCTTACCCACAAGGTTCTCTTTACGCCGCGCCAGAAAAAACATGAACTGTTGCTGCACATGATCGAAAAGCATGGCGTCTATAAGTCATTGATCTTCGTGCGCACCAAGCGCGAAGCGGATGAACTGGCCGACCTGATGGAAGCAACAGGCCTGAAGGCATGCTCGATCCATGGCGACAAACAACAGCGCCAGCGCGAACGCATTATCCGCGGCTTCCGCGGTGATCGCACCGACTTTCTGGTCGCGACCGACGTTGCCGCCCGCGGCATTGACGTGAAAGACATCGGTCACGTTTTCAATATTGACGTGCCACTGGAAGCCGAAAGCTACGTGCACCGTATTGGCCGAACTGCGCGCGGCGGTGCCAGCGGCACAGCCTATACTTTCTGCTGCAAGTCTGAAATTGGCCTGCTGCGTGCCATTGAGCGCCTGATCAAGGAACGCATCGAAGAAGAGTATGACAACCCGTTCCCCCAGCCTGTTTTCGAAAAGAAAAAAGCACCTGCACGCCAGAACCGCCGTCCGGGCAAACGCTTTGAAGATGCCAAAGGCAAGAAAAGCAAACGTCCTGCTGGCAAGAAGCCATTCGCAAAAGGCGCAAAACCTGCAGGCAAGCGCTCTGAAGCCGCTTGGGACCCAACCACATCTGCGGATCGGGATCGTCCAGCCAAACGCGACTGGTCAGAAAAGCGTGAGTGGTCTGACAAGAAAGACAGCAGCGCTAAACCAGCAGGCAAAAAGTTCGGCGAAAAGAAATTCGCAGACAAAAAGGCTGGCGGCGACAAACCTTTCAGCAAGCGAACTGGTAGTGACAAGCCGTTCGGCAAAAAAGCCGGGGGCGACAAGCCTTTTGGCCGCAAGACCGAGGGCAAAAAGCCATTTGCGAAAAAAGGCAAGCCCGCAGGCAAGAAGCCTTTCGCAAAAGCGGGCGCACGGAAAGCCGGCCCTAAGGGCGGCAAGGCCAAATCTGGCGGCTTTGACACACTGAAGCGCCGCGCCTGATCACCAACAGGCTTGGCCTAAGTACAGTTTTATGCCTAGGATGCGTTCCATGAAACACATCCTGGGCATTTTTCTTTTCACGTGCATTTGGGCGAGCCCTGCGGTCTCAGCCGATATCTTCTTTGAAACCGAATCCGCCTACACGGCCAGCCAGGAAGCACGCAACAACGGTGTTGCCGCTTTCCGCGCGGGTGACCTGAAAACCGCCTTGATCCATATGGAAGAGGCGTTATCCCACAGGCCGAACCACCCTCTGTTACTCGGGTACGTTGCCTATCTGGCTGCTGAAACAGGCGCGACCGGCAAGGCGCATGAGGCTGCCATGAAGTATGCCGCCATGGGTATCGCACCAGGAGACGATATCCGGCTTGCGTTAAAAAATGCACTGGGGGAAAAACTGGGGGAAAAGGCGAACGCACTGGAAGAACACTTTCAGCGAAACCTGACGCCCAAAGGCAGTGCGGAAACCAAATTCCTGTTGCCGGAAAGCCTTGCGCTTGTTGAAGGCATCGCGCGGGACAATAAGGGCCGCTTCTTCTTCGGCACCGTTGTTTCCGGTGAAATTTACCGCATGGATGCCACCGGCCCCACAAAGATTGTCGATGCCAAACAGCATGAATTTGGCAGTTTCTTTGGCATGGCGTTTCATAAAGGACGCCTTTTCGTAACCTTCGCCAATATCGAACAAACGCCACAGTATATTGAAGGCGAGGGACAAACGGGCATCGCCCGGATCAACCCGGACACAGGGGCGGTCGAGCATGTCTGGACGCAGCCAGGCGGCACAGAAGGCCAGCAGCTTGCCGATATTGCCGTGACACAAGACGGTGGTGTTTTTGCCTCAGACGCCAAAGGTAAACGTGTTTACCAGATCACCGGTGACACATTGTTTCCGCTTTTCGTGCACGATGGCTTCATGAGCCCACAAGGCCTTGCCGAAACTGCAAATGGCCACCTAATTCTGGCTGACTATGGCCGCGGCCTATGGCACTTGGACCGCACCAGCGGCACTGTTACACTTGTTGGCGTACCTGAAGGCGTCAGCCTGCACGGCATTGACGGGCTTGTGCGTCATGGGAATGAACTGATCGCCATCCAGAATGGCGTTGCCCCCCACCGCATCCTTGGCCTGACCCTGTCAAACGACGGCAAAAGCATCAGCAAAGTAACAGTGAAGGCACAGGCGCTTGCCGACTTTGATGAACCCACGCTTGGTGTGAGCACTCCAGATGGTTTCTATTTCATAGCTGCCAGCCAGTGGCCTAAATATGGGAAGTGGGGTGCAATCAAAGAGGGCGCCGAGATCACGCCCACCGCCGTCATGAAGCTGGACTAATCCACGCTGTCGCTGATGATGTCATAGACATCGTCGAAAAACGTACGTTCGAAAACCCCGACCTTGGCCTTGTAGCCAGGTTTGAAAAAGAAAGGGGCGAGCGTCTCGATCGTACGTTCACTGCCGTCCGCAAACCGTACGGTTATCAATCGGCGGCCGTTACCACCCGGCACATCTTCAAGCGCCACAATTTCCGTAACAACGGTTAAAGTCGGCTTGGTCGGTAATTTGGAAAAATACCAGACCCCAAAAAGGCAAGCCCCCGCCAGAAGCAACCCAAACAATTGCTGTTTTTTCATGAGTGTTCCTATTGCTCCACTAAGGTCTCTAGAAACCTAACCCACTCTCGTTGGAAGTAAAGTGCGTGATACCTTCACCAATTTCCCCTACCTCAGCATCGGTCATGCGGATCTTCAGCACATGCTGGCCACTGTCAATCTTCGGCTTCTTAAATTGTGCGACAATCATTGGCATAAAACAGCCATTGGAAGTGTCCACTTCCGCAGGCACGTTTTTGCTACAGGTAACTTTTTCATAGGCCCAGTTGAAATGCACCAGTTCCATTGCCTTTCCATCCAACACCCCTTCAATAGAAGAAAAATCGATGGTCGGCGCCAAATCAAAAACGGCAATATTTTTACCCCCCACTTCTTTGTTGTAGTGGGTGGGTGTCGTCAAACGCATGGGGCGAAAAGATGCGAAAATAGAATTTGAACCGCCATTCGAGGCCCAAGCGGACAAACTATAAACTTCCATCGTATCAAAAGCCGCGTCAATCACCTGCGATCTGTTCAGATTGAGGTTCCACCCCCAAAACTCCAAGGCCGTCTTCGCGTATTTTTCCTCGTCACAAATATAAAGAGAATTATAGTGGCCCGGCGTGATCTGGGCTTCATAGTGCCCCTGCGCGTCACAAGTTACGTGCACACTATCTTCCGATATCCAAGCTTCCTTGTTGAAAAAGACATCACATTTGGACACTGGTTGCCCATCCCTGTCGGTAACCAAACCGCTTACAGTAATGGAATCAGTTGAATTTGCCGCCGCACTGAATAGAGAAACAGACGCGCAGAGACTTAAATGTAAAATCGATTTCATCACTTTTTCCAATAGAGTTTCAAGCATCGATGCTTGGACAAAATATACGGCTATGTTTGCTGGCTGCACCAACACAGCCACATAATCGCTTCAAATATCCAATATCAATTCCCTATTGGTTTATAGGTGGCATTCAAGAAGTCGCGAATATGGCTACGCTTCACCTTCAAGCTGGTTCCGGGCCCATTCTGCCGCATCGCGCACAACATCACTTTCATCATCGCAGAGCCCTGTTACCGCTGGCAAGTAACTTACGTCATCCGAATTGCCGATAGCATAGAGCACATTGCGCACGAACCGGTCGCGGCCGATACGCTTGATCGGGCTGCCGGAAAAAATCTCACGGAACGCTGCATCATCTAGCGCCACCAAATCTTCAAGCGCAGGCGCCCCTAACTCCACTCGCGCATGAAAGGCAGCTTCAGCCGACGTTTGCGCAAACTTGTTCCAGGGGCAAGCCGCCAAACAGTCGTCACAGCCATAAATCCGGTTTCCAAGCGCCTTGCGAAGCTCAACCGGGATGGGGTCCTTGTGTTCGATCGTCAGATAGCTAATGCATCGGCGAGCATCAATTTGGTATGGCGCAGGAAACGCGTCGGTCGGGCAGGCATCAAGGCAGGCATGGCAACTGCCGCATTGGTCCCTGTGCGGCTCGTCAAACGGTAATTCCAGCGTTGTGTAGATCGCGCCAAGGAACAACCAGCTACCAAACTCGGGGCTGACCATATTGGTGTGCTTACCTTGCCACCCAAGGCCTGCTGCAGCGCTCAGTGGCTTTTCAGCCACAGGTGCGGTGTCCACAAACACCTTCAGCTCACAGCCCCATTTTTCCACCATGAAACGCGCCAGCGCCTTCAGGCGCTTTTTGATGATGTCATGGTAATCCTTGCCGCGCGCGTATACGGAAATATTGCCATAGCCCTTTTCCTGCAAAAGCTGCCGTGGGTCTTCCTTGGGGCCATAATTGACGCCAAGCATGAGGGCGCTTTTCGCTTCAGGCCACAGGTTTTTAGGGCTTTCCCGGTGGTGCAAGCGCTCTTTCATCCAGGCCATACTGCCGTGCCGATCAAGCGCCACAAAAGCCCTCAAGCCTTCGACAACTTTGTCGCTCGTTTCCGCCCTGGTGATCCCGAAGGCATCAAATCCGAGCTCTGCGGCTTTGGCTTCAAGCTCGGCGCGAATGTCGCCGACGCCAGACAATTAGAAATCCAGTTCCGAATAATGGGCAGGGGGCCTGAGCCCGGTAATGCGATCATCCAGAAGCGCGCGAATGGATCGGCGCGATTTCACCCGCACATACCATTCTTTCACTTGCGGCCAGTCTTCCCAGTTGATGTCACCGAAATAGTCAACAACGGAAATATGGGCGGCTGCGGCCGCATCCGCCATGGTGAACTGCGGGCCAGCCAGATAATGCCGCCGCTCAGACAGATATGAGATATATTTCAGGTGTACCTTCAGGTTATGGGCCGCACACCGGATCGCTTCCGAATCCGGTTCGCCCATCCGCAGGAAGCGCTTGAACAGTTTTTCCGAAACCGTGTGGCGCGTTACCTCGGTGCCCAGCTTGTTATGGAACCAACCGGTCAGGCGGCGAATTTCATAGCGATCTTCTGCGTCACCGGTCAGCAGCGGCGGTTCCGGGATAACTTCCTCAAGATACTCGGCAATCGCCAAAGTGCCTGAGTAGGCATGGCCGTCATCCATCACCAGCACAGGCACTTCACCCGCAGGGTTCAGGGCCAGAAAAGCCGGGCGTCGCTCCCACTCCTTTTCAAGGCGCAGGTCAAAAGCCACACGCTTCTCAACCAGAAGCGCGCGTACGAACCGCGCAGAAGGACTAAGCCAGTGATGATAAAGTATTGGCATAACAATCCCTTATTATCGCATGTGAACAGGTCCGCCAATCCGGAAAACACTTTCCTGCACGAAAAAACCCCGAAGGACATGGTGGTCCTTCGGGGCTATCTTTTTCAAAAAATTGGGCGTTAGTTTGGCAAACGCCCTAAGCCGTCAGTGCTGCATCTTCCGCCGCATCGCTGACAGGGTGTTCAAGACGATTCACCATTTCCTTTGGCACAACCTGCCAGAAAGAAGTGCGCTTGTTTTCCCAGTTCGAAAGTACTGTTGCGCCCCAGCGTGAATGGGTTTCACGCACATGCTCTTCGATCAGACCTTTCAACACACCTTCCCAATGCGCGCTGGAAAGCCGGCTATAAAGCACGGTCTCTTCGTTTACATGCTCTTCAAACGTGCCTTCCTGATCCAGAACAAACGCCATACCGCCCGTCATGCCGGCACCGAAATTGTCGCCTACGCCGCCAAGAATAACGGCCGTACCGCCGGTCATATATTCACAACCGTTGGCGCCGCATCCTTCGATTACCACCGTCGCACCAGAGTTCCTCACAGCAAAACGTTCACCGGCTTGTCCGGCTGCGAACAGCTTGCCTGCGGTTGCGCCATATAGAACCGTGTTACCGATAATGGTGTTGTCGTTCGAATTGAACGATGCGCGGTTGGATGGGCGCACCACAATCGTGCCGCCACTGAGGCCCTTGCCGACATAGTCGTTCGCGTCACCCGACACTTCAATCTTCAAACCCTGTACAGCAAACGCGCCCAGCGACTGGCCAGCAGACCCACGAAGGCGTACGGTAACATGGTCAGGCTTCAACCCCGTCATCCCGAAAGTGCGGGTGATTTCGCTTGAGAAGCGCGTACCGATACCACGCAGCGTGTTCTGCACAGAATAGGTGAGCTGCATCTTTTCACCCTTCGAGAACACCGCTTTAGCATCCTCAAGCATTTGCGCGTCCAGCGTATCAGGCACCTCGTTACGGCCTTCAAGCGTGCAAACCGCACGGCGGTTACGGCCGCCCACCTGCACCAGAAGGGGGTTAAGGTCCAGATCGTCAAGGTGATCGGCACCACGGCTAACCTGATGCAACAGGTCCGTACGACCAATGATGTCATTTAGTGACGTTGCACCCAGCTCCGCCAGGATTTCGCGCACTTCTTCAGCAATGAAGCTGAAAAGGTTCACGACCTTGTCGGCTGTACCTTCGAATTTCTTCCTCAGGTCTTCATCCTGCGTACAAATACCCACAGGGCATGTATTCGAATGACACTGGCGCACCATGATACAGCCCATGGCAACGAGCGATGCCGTGCCCACGCCGAATTCCTCAGCACCCAACATGGCAGCAATCACCACATCACGACCCGTACGGATACCGCCATCGGTGCGCAATTGCACACGGTGCCTGAGGCCGTTCAAAGTGAGTACCTGATTGACCTCTGCAAGGCCGATTTCCCATGGCGTACCAGCGTATTTAATACTGGTTTGCGGGCTGGCACCGGTACCGCCCGAATGGCCGGAAACCAAAATCACATCTGCGTGGGCTTTGGCAACACCAGCCGCGATTGTGCCAATACCGGCACTTGAGACCAGCTTCACACAAACACGCGCCCGCGGGTTGATTTGTTTCAGGTCATAGATAAGCTGGGCCAAATCCTCGATAGAATAAATATCGTGGTGCGGCGGCGGGGAGATCAGCGTCACACCCGGCGTGGAATGCCTGAGACGCGCGATCATTTCGGTTACTTTGAAGCCTGGCAACTGCCCGCCTTCACCCGGCTTGGCACCCTGTGCGACCTTGATTTCAAGTTCTTCACACGCGTTCAGATATTCCGCCGTTACACCAAAGCGGCCACTTGCTACCTGCTTGATCGGGCTGTTGGCATTGTCGCCATTCTCGTATGGCGTATAGCGGCTGCTATCCTCACCGCCTTCACCAGAGACAGACTTGGCACCGATCCGGTTCATGGCGATCGCCAGCGTTTCATGCGCCTCTTTCGACAATGCACCAAGCGACATCCCCGGCGTGATAAAACGCTTCCTGATCTGGGTGATGGATTCCACTTCATCCAGAGGCAAAGCCTTTTCAGGGCGCTTGAAGTCCATCAAGTCCCTTAGGTTCACAGGCGGCAGGTTATGAAGGCCACGCGAATAAGTCAGGTATTTGGCATAATTATCCTGCGTTACCGCTGTTTGCAGCAGGTGAATAAGCTGACCGTCATGCGCATGCACTTCACCACCCCGGCGGTACCGGTAGATGCCACCAATCGGCAGGCGCGCGCTTTCATCGTCAAAGGCTTTGGCATGTTGCTCAAGCACCTTTTGCTGGATACCCGCAAGGCCGATTCCGGAAATTTTCGTGGGCATGCCCGGGAAAAACTCAGCGACAAGGGACCGTGATAGACCAAGCGCCTCAAAATTATTGCCGCCACGATAGCTGGAGATCACTGAAATGCCCATTTTGGACAGGATTTTCAAAAGGCCTTGATCAATGGCCTCGGATGCCCGCCAGATACAGTCATTCAGGTTCATATCGCCAAACAGGCCTTTGGCTTGCCGTTCGGCAATGGCATCCTGCGTCAGATAGGCGTTTACCGTGGTCGCACCTGCACCGATCAGCACCGCGAAATAGTGAGGATCAAGGCACTCTGCAGAGCGCACATTCAGGCTGGTAAAGGTTCTCAGACCTTCATTAAGAAGGTGTGTGTGCAAGCCGCCTGTGGCCAATATCATTGGCACGGGGGCGCGGTCAGCACTGATATTTTCATCCGTCAGGAACAAGTGGCCGCGGCCTTCACGGACAGCATCTTCCGCTTCACGGCGGATACGGTCCAGCGCCTGACGAAGCGCGCCGTCACCGCCCTTGGCGTCGAAAGTGCAGTCAATCACCTGCGCCTCGTCACCGAAATGCGCAATCAATGTGTTCCACTCGCGGTTGGAGATCACAGGGCTGTCGAGCACAATCGCACCGGCCTGCGTGTGTCCTGCATCAAGCACGTTGTTGAAATTTCCGAAGCGGGTTTTCAACGTCATCACACGGTGTTCGCGCAGACTGTCAATCGGCGGGTTCGTTACCTGGCTGAAGTTCTGCCGGAAATAATGCGACAGGTTCCGGTACTGACTGGAAAGAACCGCAAGGGGCGTATCATCGCCCATCGACCCGATGGCTTCCTTGGCAGTCATCACCTGTGGCTGCAAGATAAGCTCAAGGTCTTCAAGGCTAAGGCCCGCCACAATCTGGCGCTTGCGCAGCTCCTCACCCGTAAATTCCGGCTCTTCCGGGCCGCGGAAGCCGGGCAGGTCTTCAATGCCCTGAATGTCATTGACCCATTCCTCGAACGGTTGGGACGCTGCCATTTTGTCCTTGATGTCACGGTCGTGATAGAAGCGGCCTTCCTTGAGATCGAGCGCAATCATCTGCCCCGGGCCCAGGCGGCCTTTCTCAAGCACATCCTCTTCCTCGACAACGACCATGCCGGTCTCGGACCCAACGATCAGGTACCCGTCATTGGTTACCGTGAAGCGCATGGGGCGCAGGCCATTCCGGTCGAGACCCGCGATAACCCAGCGGCCATCTGTAGCCGCGAGGGCGGCCGGTCCGTCCCATGGTTCCATCACAGAATTTGTATAGGCATACATAGCCCGGTGGGCTTCAGGCATGCTTTCCTTGTTGGTCCAGGCTTCCGGCACCAGAAGGGTTTTCACCATCGGCGCGTCACGGCCCGCGCGCACCATCACTTCAAATACAGCGTCCAGCGCCGCACTGTCGGATGCACCCTTGGGCACGACAGGCTTGATGTCTTCGGAATATTCGCCAAATGCGATCGACGCCATCCTGATCTGGTGACTGCGCATCCAGTTCACATTGCCACGGATCGTATTGATCTCACCGTTGTGGGCCAACATGCGAAACGGTTGGGCAAGCCACCACTGCGGGAATGTGTTGGTGCTGTAGCGCTGATGATACAGCGCAAAAGAAGAGATAAACCGTTCATCCTGCAAATCGGGATAGAACGTAGAAAGCTGTTCGGCGAGGAAGAGCCCCTTGTAGATAACAGACCGACAGGACAGCGAGCAGATATAAAAATCGCCAACCTGTGCCTTGATCACCGCAGCCTCAATCTTGCGGCGGCAAACATACAGGTCGCGCTCGAACTCTTCTTCGCTTGTGCCCTTGGTATTCTCGATCATGATCTGTTCGATTTCAGGCCGCGTTGCTTCGGCCTTCTCTCCAATCACATCGATATCAACAGGCACCTGCCGCCAGCCATAGATAGTATAGCCGAGGGCTAGGATTTCCTTTTCAACGATCGTACGGCAGGTTTCCTGAGCAGACAGGTCAACCCGCGGCAGAAATACCATGCCAACAGCCAGCTTGCCGTCGCTCGGCGCATGGCCTGTGGCGCGCACATGTTCCTTAAAGAATTCTTGCGGAATCTCAACATGAATGCCCGCACCGTCACCTGTCTTGCCGTCTGCATCCACCGCACCGCGGTGCCAGATGGCTTTCAGGGCTTCAATGCCGCGCAGGACAACTTCGCGGTTCGGCTTGCCGTCAAGGGCAGCGATCAGGCCCACGCCACAGGAAGAATGTTCGTCTTCCGGGTTGTAAAGACCGATTGGGCCAGGTACATGCTCGTTAAACTGTTGCATTACTGATACTCCCTCGCCTTACGCCGCTTTGCGCGCTTTTTCTTTAAGATACTGTTTGATGCTTGCGGCCGCGTCCCGACCGTCGCGGATCGCCCACACAACAAGCGATGCACCGCGCACGATGTCACCGGCTGCGAACACCCCATCAAGGCTGGTCATCATGGTCTGGTGATCCACAGTTACCGTACCCCAGCGCGTTACCCGAAGTTCCGGCGCGCCAAACATGGCCGGCAGGTCTTCAGGCTCAAACCCAAGCGCCAGAACGGCCAGATCACAATCCATGGTGTAACTAGAATTCGGAACCGGTTCCGGTGCTTGTCGGCCTGTGGCATCAGGGGCACCAAGGCGCATCTCGTAAACTCGTACGCCCTCAACCACATCGTCGCCCACGAAGGCTTCTGGGCCGGCGAGCCACACAAACTCAACGCCTTCCTCTTCCGCGTTCTGAACTTCCCTGACCGAGCCCGGCATGTTTTCCCGGTCGCGCCGATAAACGCATTTCACTGACTTGGCACCTTGGCGCACGGCCGTACGCACACAGTCCATTGCCGTGTCACCACCACCGATCACCACAACATTCTTGCCGCTGGCGTTCAGGCTTCCGTCATTATATTCAGCAACATCATCACCAAGCCCGACCTTGTTGGATGCTGTGAGGTAATCCAGCGCCTCGCGGATATTCCCAAGCCCAACGCCCGGAACCTTGAGGCCTCGTGCGCGGTACACACCAGTCGCCACTAAAAGGGCGTCATGCTTTTCTTTCAGCTCGTTCAAGCCAGCCTGGCCGCCGACTTCGAAATCAAGATGGAAGGTAATGCCGGATTGCTCAAGGCGACCTGTGCGGCGCGAGACCACATCTTTTTCAAGCTTGAAACCGGGAATGCCATAGATCAGCAGGCCACCCGCGCGATCATGCCGGTCATAGATATGAACCTGATAACCCGCTTTCCTGAGCTCCTCGGCCGCCGCGAGGCCCGCCGGGCCAGCGCCAATGATGCCGACGCTCTGGTCAAGCTCCTGCTTCGGCGTGATCGGCTTGATCCAACCCTGGTCCCAAGCGTTATCCGCAATGAATTTCTCAACACTGCCAATCGTGACCGAGTTAAAGTCCTTCTCGATAACACAGTTGCCTTCACACAGGCGATCCTGCGGGCAAATACGGCCGCAAATCTCCGGCATATTGTTAGTGGATGACGCCAGTTCATAGGCTTCTTCAAGACGGCCCTCCGCTGTCAGGCGGAGCCAGTCCGGGATATAGTTCCCGAGCGGGCAGTGAATATGGCAGAAAGGAACGCCACACTGGCTGCACCGACTGGCCTGCTCTTCCGCACCTTCAATATTATAGCGCGCATACACTTCATCAAAATCGCCTACGCGATCTTCAGCCGCGCGCTTTGACGGCATTTTCTGGTCGATCGAAACAAATTTCAAAAGATCGTCGGCCATAGGTCACCCTTCTTCTGGTCACAAGTCTTGTCATTTTCGTCGAAACCCAGAGACAAAAGAAGCTGTCGGCGGGCCTTCTGGTAAGGTCGTCGGCAGAGCCTTCAAATTGTCACGTAATAATAGTGTTCCGAATTCTGCTTGCGCGCATCATATGTTCAAAAAACCAAAATATCACGTAAAAAATTCACAATAAGTCAATTATACTGACCTAATATTGCTAAGTATCGCAAAATCAACGGTTCTTTTCAAGCTTCATCGAGGTATTTTAGTACCATAACTGTATTATATAGCTTCTCGCTACAACAAAACCGGCCTGCTATAAAGAATCCAGCGGAAGAATCGGCGCATAGCGACCAGCCATCACGGGGGGCACCAAGGGTGACAGCACTGCATATTTTCGTTCTGGCAATTGTTCAGGGCATCACTGAGTTTCTACCCATCAGCTCAAGCGGCCATCTTATTCTGGTGCCCGTTCTGACAGGCTGGCCTGATCAGGGCCTGACGATGGATGTATCGGTGCATGTAGGCACACTCGTTGCCGTGCTCCTCTATTTCAGGGAAGACACCAAGGGCCTGACACTGGCCACACTTGGCACTCTCGGCATCGGCCCCGCTAGGCGGGCTATAGCGGGCACTATCTATGGCAAATTGTTCTGGGCGTTGGTTATCGCAACCATTCCAGTGGTCATTGTTGGCTTTGCCCTGAAAGTGTCGGGAGCCGCCGACCTGATGCGCAACGCCACCGTGATCGCCACAACATCAATCTTCTTTGGCATCCTTTTGTACGTTGCCGACAAAAAAGGCGCCACCGAGCGAGCGCTGGACCGCATGGCCATCAAACCGGCACTGGTAATCGGCGTGGCTCAAGTGCTGTCACTAATCCCGGGCACCAGCCGCGCCGGTATTACAATGACGGCAGCGCGCTATCTGGGATTTGGGCGCCAGGAAGCCGCACGCTTTTCCATGCTTCTATCCATCCCCACTATTCTTGGTGCGGGCGTTTTCCTCGGGAAAGACATTGTTGAAAGCGGTGATCCTATCATCTGGGCGGATGCCGCCATCGGTGCAGGCCTATCCTGCCTCGCCGCCCTTGCAGCCATTCACTTCCTGATGCGCTGGCTGGCCCATGCCAGCATGACGATTTTCGTGGCGTACCGGGTGTTATTGGGCCTGGGCCTTTTCGCCCTGATCGGAACAGGCACCATCTAGGCCCCTACGACAGATGAAACTGCCCTTTGGGCTTATATTGGGTGCTGTACCGTGGCAGCACCGCAGTAATGCTCAAAGGTTTAATTCCGAACGCCTCGAACCCCATAGCACCGGGTGAAACCACATTATCGCTCTTCAAAAGCGTGACCTGATCCCGCGTCAAAGGTGGGTTGGGCAACATCTGCATGAATGTAGCCTGCAAGGTGGCAACCCACCAAGGCAGGCCGATGACCGGCCTATGCGTGCCGATATGGTCCATCAATTCTTCAAGCAGCGCTCTGAGAGACAACACCTGTGGGCCACCCAGTTCAAAAACATTGCCCTCAAATGGTTCACCCCCATGAATTGCGGTCACCGCAGCCCGGGCGACATCATCCACAAACACCGGCTGGAATTTGGTTTCCGCGCCAGGGATGGGAAGAAGGGGGAATAGTTTGATTAGCTTGGCAAAGCGATTGAAAAAGCCATCTTCAGCGCCCACCACCACGCTTGGTCGCAGGATTGTAGCCTTTGGAAAAGCCTCAAGGACGGCCCGCTCACCCTCAGCCTTCGTGCGTGCATACTTGCTTGCCGAATCCATCGCCGCTCCGATTGCAGACAGATGCACCAGTTGCTGCACACCCTCTTCGGCGGCTACACGCGCCACACAGGCCGCGCCTTTGGCTTGCAGCGCCCGAAATGTCTGCCCACCGCTGTTATAAAGAATACCGACGAGGTTAATGACAGCATCGGCACCATGAATGGCACGGCGCACTGATTGCTCGTTCTTGAGGTTGGCTGCCCAAAGCTGGATCTGGCCAAGATCCCCCAGCGGCTTCAGAAACAGCGCCTCATTAGGATGCCTCACAGCCACGCGAACGCGCGCACCTTCCTTCGCCAACCGCTCGACAATATATCGCCCGACAAAGCCTGATCCGCCAAAAACCGTCACCAATCGCTGCGCCATCCGAATCTCTCCTTCAGTCTTGTGGAAAGGGTAGCACGGGGACACCCTAACATGTCGCCGTGCGGCAATACCGTGGCCTCATATAGCCCCACCTGAACCCTATACGCAGCTTGCCCACCTTCTGGATTTCCGGGCACCTGAGAATCTTTCCATTTTTTCACATTGGGCGCTTGACAGACACCCAAGACCCGCGCTAAATGCCGCCCACCAATTCTTACGGTGCCCAGGTGGCGGAATTGGTAGACGCGCTAGCTTCAGGTGCTAGTGGCCGTATGGTCGTGGAAGTTCGAGTCTTCTCCTGGGCACCAATTAAAAACCCGCTACCGGTTTCGGAGCGGGTTTTTGCTTGTTTGGCCTTTGCTTGTGTGGCCACAGCCTTTCCTACTGGAAGTCTCGCGGGATGGTCTCATCCCAGGTTTTTTCGTGCATCAGGGTGCCGTTCACCTTGAAGCGGCGCACGAAAATCAGCCGGAAATTTTTCGCGCCACTTTTGAACGTCACGTCCTGTTCGACGCGAAGCATACGGCCGGGCACCTCTTTTTCGAGGGCATATTTCCCCACCACAGATGTTTGTGCCGGATCTGTGTCTGACGTTCGGTGCTCTAACTGTTCCTCAAACCGGCTTGTGCCCCAGGGATAGCGGCTGGCAGACATATTGCGCGCAAAACCGAACGATTCGCCCGTTATGGCATCTGTATGGATCTTGTCGATTTCCGCAAACCCGGTCGCGTTGCCCGCGTCAATCGCACCAAAACCTGGTAACTCAGGCGACGGTATGGGTGTGGCAAATTCAGGCCCCGGGCCCGCCTCAAGCGGGATAACAGGCAGATCAACAAACGCCCCCGCCTGGCCGCCAACCATCAGCGTTGTGGTCATAGGGTAAGGTGTGGGCCACAGCATCGGCCACATGGCATTGCTTACAGCCAGCCTGATTTTATGGCCGGGCCTGAATGTCCATGACGTTACGTGCATTTCAAGCTCAAGCTCAAACACTTCGCCCGGCACAATATCTTCCGGTTGGCGGGCCGAGTTCCTATGCGTGCCATTGAAGGCCGCGCCTGTGATCAGCGTGACACTACCATCCGGCGCAACATCTGAAAGGCGCACAACCCAGTTTGCCCTTGGGGCGCTGGCAGAAACGGTCAGCGACACAGTAGGCGAACCCAATATGGCCATGGATTCGGTCAGCGGTTCGCTGTCATACACGAGGCTATGATCATCCATTGGCTGCTGATCCGGCGCGACACTGCCCCACCACATCACAGGGCCACCGCCTTCAAGGCCAACAGAGGCCTTATAGGGCAAGTCGTGCACAGCTTCACTGCCCGAGGCAGTGGTTAAATCATGGCCTGCCCCCGCATACAGCCGCTTGCTCATGGCTTCAGCGATGGGCCATCCATCCTGCCACCGCCAATGGCCGGGCATATCGGAAATATCCGGCTGGGGCGGATGCCAATCCCGGATAAAAACCGCCAGCTTAGGTTCCTCCAGCACGCCACTGTCCTCGCCCTTCAGCCAATGATCAAACCAGCGAACGGCTTCACGCCGCCATTCAATTTGCGGTGCATGGGTGGCATCGTGGGGGAATTCATGATCCCACGGGCCGATAATGGCCTTGGTTGGCGCCTTAACATTTTCAAGCATTCTGGGAATGGAATCCCGGTATCCATCATACCAACCGCCGATATGAAGGCCCGGTACCTTTATCTGGTCGTATTTATCCAGCGAAGAAGCCCGGTCCCAGAACGCACCGTCCCGCTGATGCCGCATATAGGTATAGACGCTGGGCTCTGCCTCGAACCGGTTCTTCAGCCAGTCATCATCCAGCGCATAATCAGGGGCGCCCGGCAGGCTATTATCCAGATCATTGCTCATCATCCAGGAATCGGTGTGCATGATACCGTCAATATAATGCACGTCTTCCTGATAGAGCGCTTCTGTTGCCATCAGGGCGACAAAGGCCTTGAGCGCGGGTGGGTTGCGAACCGCCATCTGGATGGCGTTAAAACCGCCCCAGGAAATGCCGAACATGCCAACGTTGCCGTTCGACCATGCTTGTTTGGAAAGCCAGTCGATCACGGCTTCGCCGTCTGCCAATTCTATCTCGGAATATTCATAGGGAATAACGCGGCCTTCACTGTTGCCCGTGCCGCGGATATCCACCCGCGCCACCATATAGCCCTGATCCAGAAAATAGGAATAAATCTCATACCGGTAACCACGGCTTTCCGTTTTCCGGTAGGGCAGATATTCCAAAAGCACAGGAAGCTGGGCATCGGGCTCCACGCCACTCGGGAAATACAAATCAGCCGCAAGACTGATGCCGTCCGGCATGGGTATTTTGGCCTCAACGGGGCCTGTGTAGACAGGCTCGGCGTTTCCTTCAGGCTGCGCATATGCAAAACCGGGCACGCAGATCACCAAAGACAAGATCACCCCAAACAGCGCTGGCTTCATAAAGCTCTTCTTTCCCCATTTGCCCTGACGCGACAATACATGGTTTGCGTGCCAGCCGGAAGATACTGAATTGGACCCGGGTTTGACTTTCGCTGCCCACTGACCCTATAGAAACCGCATGCAGATATTTGACGGCATCATCTCAGACCGCGGATCAAAATATGCGGTATCCGGCGGGCCTTGCGAAACCACTGAGGACGCGAAGTCTTTCATCAAGAAATTGTGCCGGAAAAAGAAGTTCGCCAAGGCCACGCACAACACATGGGCCTTCCTGTCGGATGATGGCCCAGTGAAGAACGATGACGGCGAAACCGGCGCAGGCATGATCATCGCCCGCATGCTGGAACGGGACGACATCAAAAACCATATCATCGTGGTAACCCGCTGGTATGGTGGCAAACATTTGGGGGGCGACCGTTTCCGCCATGTGCAGGATGCCGTGCGCTACTATCTGGAAAACGGTCTGTAATCACCCTTTTGCATGATGAAACTGATCGACGAAGGCCCGGAAACAGGCTACCTATGCGGCCATGAAAGCTGATCAAAATATGGAAATTTTCCTCGCCGCCGCACCGGGGCTTGAGGCCGCGCTTCATAGGGAAGTAAAGGCCAAAGGCTTTTGGGATGCGAAAAACATCACGGGCGGCGTCACCATCACCGGTGGTTGGGCCGACGTTTGGCGCGCGAACCTGGAAATTCGCGGGGCGAGCCACGTACTGGCACGCCTTGGCGAGTTTCGCGTGATGCACTTGGCCAAGCTGGATAAGCTAGCCCGGAAGTTTCCGTGGGGCGACACCTTGCGCTCGGACGTGCCTGTGCGCGTTGAGGTAACATGCAGGAAATCCCGCATCTATCATCACAAGGCCGCCGCACAGCGCATTGAAACCGCAATCCGTGAAGAACTGGGCGCAGAAATATCGGCCGACGCGGATGTGTGTATCAAGGCCCGCATTTTTGATGACCTGTGCACCATCAGCGTCGATACATCCGGCGAAGCGCTGCATAAACGCGGGCACAAGGAAGCCGTAAACAAGGCGCCAATGAGGGAAAATCTGGCAGCGCTGCTACTTAGCGAATGTGGCTTCAGCGGCGACGAGCCTGTGGTTGACCCCATGTGTGGGTCCGGCACTTTTGTGATTGAGGCCGCCGAAATTGCCATGGGGATGAACCCCGGCCGGTCCCGGCAATTTGCCTTTGAAAAACTGGCAACCTTTGATGAAGCCGCTTGGCAGGCCATGAAAAAAAAGGCCAAGGCAAGCGACACAGGCCTGCTGTTCTATGGTTTTGACCGTGACGCGGGTGCCATTAAAATGAGCAAAGCCAACGCTGAACGCGCGGGCGTCTCTAGCCTGACAAACTTTGACCAGCAACCAATCGGCGCTTTGACTGCCCCGGAAGGCCCGGCAGGGCTTGTAATCGTCAACCCGCCCTATGGCACGCGGATCGGCGATGTGAAACGCCTGAAAAACCTGTATCAAACGCTTGGCCGACAGCTTGGCACCTTCAAGGGGTGGCGTGTTGGGCTGGTTACCAATTCAGATGACCTGGCCCGTTCAACCGGCCTGCCCTTCAAGAAGAAGGCCCTGAATTTCTCCCATGGCGGTATCCGCGTGAAACTTTATTCAACGCCGCCGCTGACGGATTAAAACCTAGGCTTCAGCAAGCATCTTCTCGCTCATGCCCCACAGGCGGTCAGCACCAGCTTCATCGCACGCCCATGTGCGCACATGTTCCCACCGCTGGCTGTTTTCATCAGCCAGTTGCGCCACATCACAGTTTTCGCAGTACACCCCACCCATACCATCAAGCTTTGGCGATGTAGCGGCCCACACGGTTGTCGAAGCACCCTGTTCCGGCGTTTTGAACATGGCCTTCACACGGTCAGGCACCGTGCCGTCCTCGTTTTTCCAGCCAAGCGCGACCATTTCTTCATCCGGCAGATGGCGCTGCAGGTCTGTGAAAATACCGCCGGGGTGCACTGAAAATGCACGAATGCCATTTTCTGCCTCGCGCCCATCAAGGCTAAGCGCAAACAAAGCGTCCGCCGTTTTGGACTGGCCATAGGCCTTCCATTTGTCATAGGGCGTTGTCTCAAAATGCGGATCATCCCAGAAAATATCCGTGATGATATGCGCTGTAGACGATAGCGCGACAACACGGGCCCCCGAAGCCTTCCTTAGCACAGGCAGCAGATCAAGCGTCATGGCCATGTGGCCAAGGTGATTGACCCCGAACTGGGCTTCCCAGCCCGGGCCGACACGCGTTTCCGGGCAGGCCATAATGCCCGCGTTATTGATAAGAATATGGAGCGGGGCGCCATCAGCCACCACATTGCTCGCGAATGACCGTACTGAGGCAATATCGGCCAGATCAAGATGCGCAACAGAAACGCCCTCAACCCCCTCAAGGGCCTTTTCCGCCACATCCACACGGCGCGCAGGCACCAAAACCCTGGCACCTGCCGCTGAAAGCGCTTTTGTTGTTTCAAGGCCGATACCAGAATAGCCGCCCGTTACGATGGCATTCTTGCCGATTAGGTCAGTCCCTGCCAGCACTTCGGCTGCCGTTGATTTGGCGTGAAACCCTGATCCAATCGGTTTTTGATCTGCAGCAGCCATGAATGCCTCCCCTTGATATAGCGCTTCTATCAGGAGCTAAGGGGAAAGCTGCCATTTTCAAGAAAATCGCTTAAACGTGATCGCTATTCGAAATAGGTCATGCACTGGCGCGACAAGGCAACCAGCTCACCGTCTTCAGAGAAAATCATCCCCGATTGCTGGCAATATCCACCCGCGGCTGCGTCCAGCGTGTAGTCAAGATAGAACCAGTCGCTTTCAACCTCCTCAGCAGGCTTCACAAACTCTAACGACCAACTGAGGGAGCTTGTGCGCACAGGGTGCGTGTAATGCGCCATCATGATTGGCGGCGGGATATCACCGATCGCGATTATTTTCTCAAGCGGGAAGGCGCTCATGTCCGTGGCATGGCGCACCCACTGGCCCAGCCGCCGGTCGCCGGTTCCTGAAAGCGGAATGCCGCCACCTGTCCAGTGCACGTCAAAATTTCCAATGAAGGGCGGCAATTTTCGTTGGCTGGCGTCAAGAACAGGAACGCTATCTCTGGGTTCAGGCTTGTATTCAGCAACAGGAGAAGCGGTTTTGGTATCACGCGCGCTTCCGAAAGCGGCAGACGCATGTAGGCAGATATTGTCACCCGCCATGATCCGCGATGTAACCTGGCTTACGTTCTTGCCCTCACGCATCAATTCAGACTTTACAGTCACTTCCTCTGCAGGGATTGGCCCAACGAAAGAAACCATCAACGACCGCATGCTCTTGCCTTCAGGCAGGGCATTGCGCATGCCAGTGGCCGCCATGGCAGCACCAAGCCCACCAAATGCGGCCCGACCCTGCATCCACTGCTGTGTCACGGTTGTTTTGGCGTCCGCGCTATCGATCGCCGACAAAATCTCAGACAGTGTACTTTCAGACATCAAGCTTCCCTCTATCGGTTCTTCATCGCCCTACTCCGAAAGGGCTGTGCAAAAATAACTAAGACGGTGGCGTACAAAAGCAAGATTTCAAAGCTGCATGACCGCCATACCAAAACGCATTCAAGCCCTTTCGCCATATAGTTCTTTTTTCTGCCACAAGGCTCTTTATAATAAGCTTTCGCCATGACAAAGCGCGGCAGCAATGGTAGGCATCGGGCATAAGGCTGATACTGAGCAAAAGAGGAATATATATGGCCATCCATTTTTATGAAGGCGATCTCCCTGACGGGCTGGACTTCGGTTCATCTGTTGCGATTGATAGCGAGACCATGGGTCTGCTGCCGCATCGCGACCGTCTTTGTGTCGTGCAGCTTTCAAGCGGCGATGGTGATGCCCATCTGGTGCGCTTCAAACAGGGTCAGTATAACGCACCAAACCTCAAGGCGCTTCTTGCCAATCCTGATGTGGTAAAAATCTTCCATTTCGCCCGCTTTGATGTGGCTGTGATGAAGCATTATTTGGGCGTGGATACTGCCCCCATCTATTGCACCAAGATCGCCAGCAAACTTGCCCGTACCTACACTGACCGGCACGGCCTTAAAGACCTGTGTCGCGAGCTTGCTGGCGTGGAACTTGACAAACAGCAGCAGTCCAGCGACTGGGGTGCGGATGAAATCACCGACGCGCAAAAAAATTATGCCGCATCAGACGTGCTTTACCTGCATAAAGCCAAAGAAAAACTGGATATGATGCTGGAACGCGAAGGCCGCACCGCCATGGCACAGGCCGCTTTCGATTTTCTGCCAACACGGGCTGCGATGGAC
Organism: Alphaproteobacteria bacterium; assembly: GCA_013372925.1. GTDB lineage: Bacteria > Pseudomonadota > Alphaproteobacteria > Sphingomonadales > Kordiimonadaceae > Kordiimonas. Next base: position 2,885 of record JABXIV010000070.1, on the reverse strand, counting down.
CTTGCCGGTTTTGAACCGATGGATATCTTCTCCCATTAAAACATTAGGAACGCCTGGGTGCAAAGAAGCCACAAAGACCACTTTACCAGCACAGAGCGCGCCCGCGAGGAAGCGGTTGCAGCCCTGTCACCTGTGGCGCACCATGCATCTGGCCCGGCATGGGATAAGTTCATCCGCCTGATGCGCGTATTATTGCCTGTTGTTGCCGTGATTTTAGGTAGTGTGACCCTGCTGTGGCCGATTCTGAATGAGACCGAAGTCAGCTTCACTCTCTCCAAAGAAGAAGTGGCGAAAAGCGATGGCGTTATACGCATGACCAACCTGCAATATGCCGGCACCGATGGCCTGGATCGACTGTTCCGTGTAAGAGCCGCCTCTGGCCAGCAGGAAAATCCACATGCGCCCCGTGTTCGCCTCACCGACATCCAGGCCGAAATGGAGCTGGAGCCTGGCACCCCGGCAACTGTGGAAGCCCGTACCGGCATATACCGCACCAAGGATGGCACGCTTTCTCTTCTAGGCGGTGTACATGTGAATACAACGAATGGCTACAAGCTTGAGATGACCGGCGCTGAGGTTGACCTCAAAAAACATTCTGCTACAGGCCATGGTGATATTCAGGGCCTGTCTGATTTGGGTAGGCTTGAAGCAGGGCGCATGGAAATCGATGTCGACAAACGCGAGGGAAATTTCGACGGTGGCGTAAAGCTGGCCATTACACCCAAACGTCCCAGCGCCAACACCAATAAACCGCAGGAAAATGTGAACTCCGAGGCTAAACCATGAAACAGACCGCCCTTACAGTTGCTGCCGTGACATTCCTTGCCGCCCTTGCCTTTACCGGCGCCGCGGCAGCTCAGTCTGTTCTCAAGAACCATGATACCTACCAACCGCTGGATATTTCCGCTGAGCGGCTGGAAATGAAGCAGCGGGAAGGACGTGCCATTTTCCGCGGTTCAGTGAATGTGAAACAGGGCCGCATGACGCTTACAGCTGACACCCTGACCGTTTTCTACAAAACTGAAAGCGGCATCGAGAACCCTTCCATCGACCGCCTGGATGCGCAAGGAAACGTAACGCTCACATCCGAAACTGAATCCCTTACAGGCGATTGGGGCGTGTATGATGTGAACCGCCGTCTGGTCACATTTGGGGGCAATGTGACATTTGCGCAGGGGGAAAACACCCTCAGTGGTAAACGCCTTGAATTTGATCTGGTATCCGGCCTTGCCAAACTGGATGGCGAAGCGGCTGAAGACGGACGCGTGCGCGGCACCTTCAATGTGCCAAGCAAAAAAACGGATGATCAGTAGGTCGGGGCATACCCCGCATATAACTGAAAAATCAGCCCTTCTTTTCTTTTTAATCCAGCCTATTTGACTGGCGTAAACATGTTATTCATGTTTTATTGACTAAGCTTATGCATAAAATGAGCCAACAGGAATTGTTTGTCCTGTTCAGCAAGAAGCGGCCTTGGGGATCTAGCCGCACCGAGAGGTAGTTAATGAGTCTAGAAAGTGACATTCAACAGGCCAAGCCTTCCAAAGGCGGCGCAGCCAAAAAGGGCAGCGGCGAAGGGCTGGTTGTTGACGGGATTGGCAAATCATACAGTGGTCGCCCGATCTTGCGGGATGTCTCTCTTTCTGTGCATCGCGGCGAAGTCGTCGGCCTGTTGGGGCCAAACGGCGCCGGCAAAACGACCTGCTTCTATTCCATTACCGGGCTGATCGCCCCTGATCATGGCCGCGTGATGCTGGACGGAACGGAAATTACACACCTGCCCATGTACCGACGAGCACGCCTTGGTATTGGCTATCTGCCTCAGGAAACGTCTATTTTCCGCGGCATGACAGTCGAAGACAACATCCGCGCCGTGCTTGAAGTGGTGGAAACAGACCGCAAACTACGCGATGCCATGCTGGATCAGTTGCTGGAAGAGTTTTCAATTACCCACCTGCGCAATACACCAGCGCTTGCTCTGTCAGGTGGTGAACGCCGCCGTTGTGAGATCGCCCGTGCGTTGGCGGCACGCCCCAACTTTGTGCTGCTGGATGAACCCTTTGCCGGCATTGACCCAATTGCGATTGCCGATATCCGTGACTTGACGGCCCACCTGAAAGACCGGGGAATCGGTGTATTGATTACTGACCACAACGTTCGCGAGACCCTTGATATTATTGACCGCGCCTACATCATTTATGAAGGCCATGTCTTGTTCGAGGGGAATGCAGAAGCCGTGCTCAAGGACCCTGATGTTCGCAGGGTTTATCTGGGCGAGAGCTTCAGCTTGTAGGAGGTGAGAAAGTGGCACTAACGCCAAGGCTCGATCTCAGACAAAGCCAACAGCTGGTGATGACGCCCCAGCTGCAGCAAGCGATCAAGCTTTTGCAACTTTCCAACCTTGAACTATCCGACTATGTCACGACAGAGGTTGAACGAAACCCCCTTCTCGAGATGGGGGAACCTTCTGACGGCCCGATTGAGGCCGAAGGTGGCGAACGCGGCGGCAGTGCAACCGATGAAGGATTACGTGAAGGCGGCGACCTTGTTGCCTCAGACAAAAGCATGGACAGTGCTTATGACACGTCTTCCTCATCCGATAGCGCCCTGGACGCAGATTTTGAAACCAACATCTATAATAACGATGCCGTAGCAGACCGGGTGCAATCTGGTGCAGAGGCTAGCGGTAGTGGCAGCCTTTCTTATGAAGGTGGCGGTGCCATCAAGGGTGGCGGTGGCTTCAGCGATGAACGCAGTCTCGACCAAACCCTGGAAGGCGAAGAAAACCTGCATGATTTCCTTATGCGACAAATGGCTGTCCTGCTTCACGATCCGGCAGACCGTCTTATCGCCACACACCTGATCGATCTGGTTGACGAATCCGG
>JABXIV010000110.1 GCA_013372925.1 Alphaproteobacteria bacterium | reverse complement strand
GACATTTTCGAAACATCCCGCGGGGCTGACCACCCGGAAACCGCAAAAGGGCTGAACAATCTGGCATCCCTTTATGTGCATATGGAACGGCAGGAAGAAGCCCTCGCCATGTTTGAACGGGCAGCGGAAATCTTTGGCGTGGTTTACAAGGACCACCCGGTTACAGCGCAGGCCTATGACAACCTTGGCGCGCTGAGCCTGTCTTTGGGCTTTGGGGAAAAGGCCGAAGAATACCTGATGCGCGCGAAACAGATCAGCGAAGCAACCTTGGGCGCTGACCATCTTTTCACCGCCAACATCCTTGTGAATTTCGGCGTTGCACAACATGCGTTTGGAAAACTGCAGGAAGCCAAGGCCGCCTTCACAAAAGCGGTTGGCATCTTCAATCTGCATCCGGGCAAGGCTGATTTCCAGCTTGCCATCGCGCTTGGGAACCTGGCCGAACTGACAACTGATCTGGACGAGGCCGACGAAGCAAAACGCTATTTTGCGGAAGCGGCCGCACAGTGGCGACGATATGGCGGGGACAACGACCCCCGTGCACAAGCCTGTGAAAGCAGGCTCTGAAAAACCGGGGACGCATTTTATGACCGAAGCCAGAAAGCAGGGCGAGGTGCAAGCACCGCAAGCAAAACAGAAAAAAGTTCTGCTGCTTCAGCCGCCCTATGGGGATCTGACCTATCCCTACCACGCGCTTGCCTATGTGGCCTCTGCCGTCAATGCAGCGGGCTATGAAACCGACATTCTGGACCTGAACGCCCTGTGGCTGAACAGCCTGCTGACCCCAGAACAGATCGAGGCCTGGGACAGGGAAGTGAGCACAGAAATCAAAAGCCACTATGCCCGCCCGGTACTGGATATCGCGGCCCAGGATCATCTGGCAGAGCTTATCCGCGTGCAGGCTATTTGCCGTGATATTTCGGTTGTCACCTGCAAACAGGTTTTCCAGGGTGACGCCTTCTATGACCCTGCCCAATATAACTTGGCCCGGCGCCAGTTCAGGATGTTTGAAGCCCTGCTGAGCCATTTTTATGCGCCGCTGGATTTCTTCACCGCTTTCAGCGTGCCGCCCCATATCAGCACAGCGTCGCATCTGGCGACCATGGTGGAAAAAAGCACCCGCCTGAAACACGACCTGGCCGCGCTCCTGCGCCAGTATGTAAAAGGGAATGACTATCTGTTCATCGGCGTCGGCATGCCGTTTTCTGCCAATATAGCAGGCGGCTTCGCGCTGTTGGATACCCTGGCGGATGTATTTCCGGGCACACCCCGCATCGCGGGCGGCACAGCGGTTACCGATCTGGTGAAATACGCCCGGGGTGATCAGGCGCTGGCACCCCTTGCGCGTTACTCTGACGCCATCTATGTGGGCGAAGCGGAAACCGGCATGGCCCAGATGATCGATTGGCTGCAGGGTTCAGGCGATGCGCCGGAACATGTCATTTTGCCCGCTGCAGAAAAGCCCCGCGCGCCGCACCAACCAACCTATGTTTCTCTGGGCGGCAAGGGTGAAAAGGCCGGGCGCTTCAAACCTTTCGATTGGGAGAACCATCCCCCACGGCTCGACTGGGTAGATTGGTCGCTCTATCTGTCGCCAGAACGCCGGGTGAACTACGCCCCGGTCCGGGGTTGTTTCTGGAACAAATGCACCTTCTGCGACTATGGCCTCAATAGCGATCGGCCCACGGCCCCGTCGCGCACCATGAATGCCAAAATAGCCGTAGATGTGGTGCGCGATCTGGCGAAAGAAGGGGTGACCTTTTTCTATATCTCGTCCGATGCCTTGCCGCCCAATTTCCTGAAGGCCTTCGCCGAAGAACTGATCGAGCAGAAGGTGAAAATAAGCTGGGCCTGCCAGCTTTTCCTGACCAAAACCTTCACCCCGGATTTTGTCGCGCTGCTTGAACGCAGCGGGCTGGTGCAGGCCTCCTTCGGGCTTGAATCCGGCTCCGCCCGGGTTCTGGAGATGATGGGCAAAGGCACAGACAGGGTGGACCAAATCCTACGGCCGGCCTTTGAGGCTTTCAGGGGGTCTGGCATCGCGCTCCAGCCGCTGTTTTTTATGGGCTTCCCCGGCGAGACAGACGACGACAGGCAGCAAACCGTAGACCTGTTGCTGGAATATCGAGATATTTTCACCCCCATCTCCCGCGGCGGCATGTTCACGCTGCTGGCTGGTTCCATCCTCGCCAAAAATGCAGAAAAATACGGCCTGAGCGATCTGGAGTTCCCGGATGATGATACGTTTTCCGGCGCGCTGAACTATCGCCACAACGGCAAGAAAAACGCCCCGAACTGCGATTTCCTGCAGCCCTTCAACGACCAGCTTCCCGCGAAGGCCGAGTTTGAAAGGCCCTGGGTGGGCGGGATCGATACATTCCACACACATCTGTATGTGGAAAAGCACGGACGCACGATTTTTGAGACCATGAGGGCCTCCAGCGACACCATCCAGATCAATATCGATCACACCACCCGGTCGCCTTACGACATACCGGCCGTTATTGAAAATGTGCTCATCCACCGGGTGCTTACCTGCCCGGATGCGAGCCAGGCCCTGCCGGAAGAAATGCAGCAATCGGCCGAAGAACTGATCGGCTCTGTCCAGCGGGGGCAAGATCAAACCTACCGGCTTTCCATCCTGCCATACAGGGAGCTGCACTGACATGAACAGAAGCGACACGCTGGCCCCTCAGAAAATGCAGCAAGGCACGCTTGCCTGGAATACTGACCTTGCCGCGGTGTGGGAACGCCTGCCCGCCACCTTCCAGGACCCGAACCCGGCGCGCAAAAACACGGATGTGCTTCTGGATGCGTTGACGGAAATCGGCCACCGCTTACGGCAGGGGAAAGAAGATGTGGGCGCAAAAATCTGGATCGAAGGCGAAGCTGGCACGCTTGAAGCCAGCTATTTCCCCACCACCGATGATACCAGCCTTCAGGCCTATCTGGACCGTGTCAATGAACTGCTGTGGCCGAAAGAATTCACAATCCTTGTGGCAGACGCGCATCTTTATTCCCCGGCCCTGTGGTGTGAGGCCAAAGCGCTGGCGCAGGAACTGACTGACAAGGTGGGCATGCCCACAGGCGGCTTCGATAGCTGCGTGTTCCTTGGGCGCTATTCGAAAACACCCTTCGGCATCCACCGCGGGCAAATGAGCGTGCTGACCGTGCCGCTTGTGGGCCGGAAAGCCTTCTGGCTGTGGCCTTACCAGTATGGCCTTGATCATCCCGAGATGCAGGATTCCCTTGAGATCGACCCCTACCGCAAGGACGCGCTATACCGCGTGGCGGAACCCGGTGAGCTTCTCTATTGGCCGGCGGATTATTGGCATATTGCAGAGGCTGACAATCAGCCCACCGCGGCCTGGAACATCGGCATCTGGTGGGATAACACCCCGCGGGAACGCACGCTGCAAAGCCTTGCCGATACCTTTATGGGGTTCGATGCCTTCGAAGGGAAAAAGCACCACACTTTCAGGACAGGCACCGGCACCGCAGCTTCGCTGCCCAAGGGCATCACGACGGCAAAGGCTGAAATCGCGGCCCTTGCCGAAGACCCTTTGTTTCAAGACAGCCTACTGATCAACTGGTTGAAATTCCTGTCGGCTTCCGGGTTCCGTACGCCGCCGCCCCTTTTACCCGTAGGCCAAGTTGGCGCTAAGCTTGACGGCACGCCCATGCTGTTCATGGAACGGCTATCAACGGGCGGCCTGTGCGTATGTGCCAATGGCCACGCCGCCGTTTTCGAAGACGTTTCAGACGATGATCGCGGCCGCATCCTTGAAGCAGTCAGCACCAATACGCGGCCAACCGCACCGCACCACCTTGGGCCGGTCTTTGAGTTTCTGGCCGCAGCAGGGGCAATCTGATCGGGGCAAACATGACAGTCATCTTCAACGACAATATGTTTGTATACAGAAGCGGGGGCAGAACCCTGGCCCGGCCAGACCCGCACCTTGGGCTGATGAGCCTTGCGACAACGCTTTCAAAGGCAGGGTATGAGGCCGCGATAACAGACCCAAAGATCCTCTTCAATGAAGGTGGCTTTACCGAGCTGACAGACGATTTCCTGCACCACTGGGCGCACCACTGCCTTGCCCAAAATCCCGAAATTATCGGCTTCACCGCCTATGGCCGCACGCTGCCCTACGCCATTCGGGTTGCGGAAATTTTAAGGCAGCAGGGGTACAGAAAACCCATCCTTGCTGGCGGGCCGCACGCCACGATCGTGGGCGAAACCTTGCTTGAAGCCTTCCCGGTTTTTGATGTTGTTGTGCAATATGAAGCGGAAACCATCATCACACCGCTTGTTGAAGCCCTGCTGAACGGCGATGCACTGGGGCACATCCCAAATCTTCTTTACCGGCAGGGCGATGAGATTGCCCACACCGGGGCCGAGCAGGATTTGATAGACATCAATGCCATCCCGGCCCCCGCGCTTGGCCTGTATCCGGATAAGTATCTCAGGAATGTTGAACTGAGCGTGGAAGCGGGCCGCGGGTGCCCGTTCGCCTGCACCTTCTGTTCCACCGCCCGTTTCTTCAAGCGCCGATACCGGCTGAAGTCCAACGAACGCATCCTTGAAGAAATCGCCCATTGCCAAAAGGAATATGGCACCAGCTTTTTTAACCTCAATCACGACCTGTTCGGACTGCACAAGAAAAGCCTTCGAGAATTTTGCCAGATGGCCAAGGGCAGAGGGTTCAAATGGAAATGCTCCATGCGGTCAGACACGCTGGACCTTGACCTGCTGGACGAGCTTGCGGAGGCTGGCTGCGTTGACATTTATTTCGGCATTGAAACCGGGTCGGAGCGCCTGCAAACGCTGATCAAAAAGAACCTGGACCTTGTAAAAACAAAAGCCTCGCTGGCGATGGTTGTCTCAAAAGGGTTGCACTGCACTGCGTCTTTCATCACCGGCTTTCCCGAAGAAACCGAAGCCGACCAGAACCAGACACTGAACATGATCGGCGAGCTGTGGGCGCTTGCTCCCCAGCAGCTTCGGGCCCAGCTTCATATGCTGTCGCCGGAACCCGGCACCGACCTGGATGAAGAAGACCTTCCCATCCGGTTTGACGGTATCGGGCCGGAAGCGGATGACCTTCTGGAAGAAAGCCTGATCGAAAACCACCCCGCACTGTTTTCGGTCTTTTATCACTATCCCTCAAGCTGCCCGCGCTGGCGCACCATCGCCACATCCACCTTTGTGAATTTCATTGCGCCTGAAATCGGCGTCCCGCTGATCAATCATATGATCCAGCAGTATTTTGATGGGCGCCTGTCACAACTGATTGACCGCATGACCGGCGACACCCCGATCCGGTTTACCGACAGCGCCACCGTTACCGACCTGGTTATGGAACGTTTTCTCGCTATGGTCGAGGACATGTCCAGAACGCCTGAAACCGCCTACTTGAAAGAGCTGGTCCAATTCAGCCGCATTGGCACAGAAATGCGGGCTTTTGCGCAACAAACGCCCGAAACGGCGCGCAATTATGTATGGTTATTGAATTGTAAATATGATACCTTGGGTTTAGTTAGTCATATTCTGAGTAATAACCTTGTAAGTTTTCGAGAGTGCCTTGCTTCCGGGCTAAATGCAGCCCCGGGGGGCAAGTGGTTTTTAATGAGCTACGGGACCGACTTCTCTTTGCAATCAAAAGAGATGGATGCTTCTGCCATAGAAGCATTTTACGGGCATCAGGTGCCGGGGGGCACCAGCAGCGACCCTATTTGCCTTCAAATAGCGTAACGCCCCCACGGCTTCGGACCTTCAGAAGAGAGACAAGCAAATGACCAAAGACGATTCTCAGAAAAAGCGTGAGCAGGCCAAGCCAACAGGCGGCATCATGCGGAACAGTGCGTCCATGCGGCGCCTGATCATCGGCACGCTGGCCGCAGGTGGTGCATTTCAGTTAAACGGCTGGCAAGCGCAGGCACACGGCAATCGGTCCAGCCACGATGTGGCCATGCTCCGGTCTGATCTGTTCATGCCGCAGGACTATGTCGCGTTCCGGCAGCAACTGACAGCGCCGCAAGCCCCCGAAACTGTTGCGCTGATGCGTTTGTACCGGGAGCGGGCTACGCTTGACACCCGCGCCACTGACGAAAAATCGATGGCCATCAAACAGGATACCCGCGCCTTTGAAGATTCGCTACGCATGCGCGATACATCAAGGCAGGCCATGCTGCTGGTGAAAGCAGGCAATACGGATGCCGCCGTTGCCGTGATTGAAGGCGAAGGCAATCCGGAGAAAATCGTCTATGAATATCTCTGGACCATTACCGACATCGCATACATGAACCAGCAGGGCAACGACCTTACCAATGAAAATGAAAAGGAACTGATCGCCATTTCAAAGGCGGCCATGGCCTTCAACAAGCGCATCCTTGATCAGATGGAAAAAGCTGAAAACACCGTATTGGACGAAGGCCTGTTGGTGCGTGTTGGGGAAATTTACCACAATATTGCCTCCTACATGATCCCTGACATTGGTGACATGTCCAAGCAGGCCGAAAAAGTAGGCTACCGGGCCGCGAAGATGGGCCTCAAAACCCGGCGGATGATCAAGGCGGACCAGTCCAAAGAGATCATGATCGCGAAATGGACCCTCGCCCGATATGAGGGCATGCGCGGTAAAACCGATCGCGCACGCGACCTGTTTACACAATCCATCAAGGAAGCCGAAGCCATGGGCGACATGCCGGGCGTAGCCTGGGGCCGCTTTGGGATTGCGGAGCTTGATGCCCGGTCCCGCGGCGGCGAAATGAAAGCCAACATGGTGGCAGACATACGCGAAATGGATATGGGGGATTCAAATGACCCCCGGACGGAGCTTTTGAAACTGGCGATCGACCGTTTGCAATAATCCGCGCCTTATCCAGAAGACAGACTGTATAAAGTATGGCTGAAAAAACCGTTGGCGCGACCATATTCCGGAAGGCTGTGAATATATTTGAAACAGCCTTCCGGCAGCATATTCCAGCAGGGTCTTTCCCGTATCCGGCCAGCGAATTCCATTTTCTGCAAAACCTTCACACGCTGACAGGTCAAAAACGCGCCCACACCAACTGTAACGCTTTTTCGACTGAAATCTGGGCGGGCCTTTTGTTCGATTTCCTGCAGGAAACCCTGCCCGACCTGATGCCTGACGCAAGCCGCGTCGGTTTCCCGGAGGAACCCGAAAACGCCACGACGGAGACCAAGGCTGAAAACTTCTGGCTGCTGGCCGCCCTTATTGAGGATGTGTGGGAACACTGCACCTCAGATACCCTGCAAGCCAGGGACAGCTATTACCTTGAAACCATCAAAAGCCTGCCCGTGAACCGCGTCTATGATTTTGGCGGCGGCGCTGGCCGCTTTGCGCTTGAACTGGCCTGCCACGGCCTTCAGGTTCACTATGCCGATACAAACACGGTGAAACGCCGTTTCCTTCGCTACTGCAGGGACAAGCTGGCCCTGAACCTGCTTTCGACACAGGGAAGCCCCGCCAACCGCTTTGACCTGATACTGGCCATTGATGTGCTTGATCATCTGCCCGACCCCGCCCACCACCTTGGCCTGCTGCGCAAGCGCCTGCGGGATGGTGGTTTTCTCCTGTTTGACGCCAGCTTCAATGACGATGGGTGGCACATGGGGGGCAAAAACCATGTGGATCTTTTCTTCACCCAACTGGCACAGATGTTTCAGCTTGCCTGTTGGGGCAAACCTGATTTTTGCGGCAGCCTGTGTGTGGCAAAACCTCACAAACCTGCCGGATATGGTAACACCTGGGCAGACCAAAGCGCGCTTTATATGCCAGAACATGTCCAGACCCTGCCGATGGAAGGCACGGCAGGCTATATCGTTGCGGCCAACACAAAGGTTGTGGAGCCCTTCGTTGTCAGCCCGCTGGCGCGTGACTTCATTGAAGCATTCCGCACGCCAATCCAAACAGACACCATCACAGATTTGGCGGCTGACCTGTCCCTTGATGCACAAACCGGGCAAGCCCTGGTGGAAGATCTGTTCAAGCGCCGTGTTCTGGGTGGCTACCAAACCGCAGGCAACCTGAAAATGCTGGAGCTGTATTCATGATCAGGCAACAGGCCATCTACCTGCATAATGACTATTATGCTGACAGGCCCAAGTACGGCATTGCCAACAGGTTCACCGGGCTGGCCGCAGAACTGAATGACGACCTATATACCGTCCTCAAGGATCCGGACACGAATACCGAAGACCTGCCTGATTTCATCCTTCAGGCCCTTTCCGAACTGGGTTTCGGCCCGCAGGAAAGTGGCAGCGATTGGTGGCAAAAATGGCACCACCACATGCTTGTTGTGCCAGCCCATGTACCCGCGATCTATACGCTCAACACCCTGCCAGCGAAAATCTATCGGGTTGACCCGTTGTTTGATTGCCTGCTGCCCCGCACGGCAGAACCACCCACCGTTGTTCAGGACCTTCTGGGGCCGGTGCATATCGACCTTTTGCGGTTCGCTGAAGCAGAAGGGTCCCTGCACGATTTCATAGATGCCCATGAATACCCACCCGCTGAAGTTCTGGATGGCCTTCTGTTCCTGAACGACCCGAACCGGCAGCTTATCCGCCTTGTTGACCCGAAGATTTTCCAAAGCAGCCTCAAGGCACCCTATCATTTCCCCTACCAGAACCATCTGCGCACCGCCTCTGCGACAGCTCCAACCGGCTATTATGAAGGCCTTGATATCGACGGCCTGTGGAACTTCGACTGGATTGAAACAACCGTCGCCCACAGCTTCAGGGAGCCGAACGCCATGCTGGGCGGGCAGCCTTTTGGCGCTGCCTTCCTCAGCGCTGTCAGCAGCCACAAGGATGTATCCGGTGATGCAGAAATCCTTGAGGTTGGGGGTGGCTCCGGCCAGCTTGCGAAAGCGCTGATCACCCATCTGCCGGACGAGCAGAAAATCAACTACACGCTTCAGGACCTGTCGCCCAAACTGCTGGCCCGGCAAAAGCAAACCCTGAAAGGACTGGGCGCCATTTCCTTCCACTGTGCAAACGCCGAAGAAAGCCTGCCAAAACAAGATGCCTATGACCTGATCATCAGCAATGAAGTGATCGCCGACCTGAGCATGGCCGATGCCGGGCCAGGGCGGAAAACGCCTGAAGGCTGCATGGCCTTTATCAGGAATGTGGTGCAGGCACTGAAGCCTGGCGGCAAGGCCTTCATCACAGAATTTGGCAACTTGGCTTCGGGAAACGACTGCGTGCATCACCTGAACCACACGGAACACAGCATCCATTTCGGCGCCCTCATTGATTTCGCCGAAAGCCTGAATGCAAGGGCGCACGCGATCCCGATGGCAGAGTTTTTAGGTGCCGATTCCACCACCCCCCTCTTGTGTGGCCAGCAGGAGAAATACCTGACCTTGCGCACCATGCTGCGTGACGTAGGCCATGACCTTGATTTCAGGGCCTACGACCAGTCAGAGTTTGACGACATGCTGGGCAAAACCATCCGGCGCACGGGGTGCGGCAGGCTTGATTTTGCGCCTGCCAGTGACGGCCTGCATTTCGGCCCCGACCTGCGGCAGTTTCTGGTGTTGATCATTGAAAAACCAACACATGCCACTTCAGGTGCACAACACCACATAAACAAGGAACAGGCTGCGCGCGCGGGAGGCGCCTTGTGAGCAATTATGTCATCGGTCTTTCCGCTTATTTCCACGACAGCGCCGCCGCCATCGGCGCAGACGGGCGGCTGATCGCAGCGGTCGCCGAAGAACGCTTCAGCCGCATCAAGCACGACAGCGCCTTCCCCACAAACGCCCTGAACCATTGCCTTGCAGAGGCCGGGATCACCCCCGATGAGGTGGACCGCATCGTCTTCTATGAACGGCCACACTATAAATTCCTGCATGTCATCAAGCGGCATATGGCGCACTATCCCTTTCGGCCGCTAAGTTTTTCCCGGTCCATCATGCACTGGATGTCTGAAAAACTGTGGGTCAGGACCAGGCTCTCGCGGGATCTGGATATTGACCCCCGCAAGATCGGCTTTACCGAGCATCACCACAGCCACGCGGCCTGTGCCTTTTATGCTTCCCCGTTTGATGAAGCCGGCATCCTTACGCTCGACGGTGTTGGCGAAAACAATTGCGGCCTGCTTGCCAAGGGCAGCCGTACTGAAGGCATCGAAACCCTTCAAACCCAAACATTCCCCGACTCACTGGGGCTGATTTATGCGGCCCTGACCGGCTATCTGGGTTTTGAACCCAACAGCGGTGAGTGCAGCACCATGGCGCTGGCGTCATACGGCGAACCGGAATTCATGGAATTCTTCGATCACCTGATCCAGCTTGATGGCAATGGCCAGTTCCGGGTTGATACATCCTATTTCGATTTCACTGCAGATGCCGACCATTTCTACAAACCGCAGCTTTCCGAAAAACTGGGCGGCCCTTTCAGGAACGCGGGCGTTGGCTTCTCATCCTTCAAACCGATTGAGGACCAAACCGCATCTGATGACAACAGGAAGGCCGCCAATGTTGCCGCCAGCCTGCAGCGCAAAACAGAAGAGGTGATCGAAGCGCTTGCCGCCACGGTTCGGGAAAAGGCTGGCTCTTCGAACCTGTGCCTCGCAGGCGGCATCGCCTTCAATGCGGTTGCCAACAGCCGCATCCGCGACAGCGGCCTGTTCACAGATGTTTTCATCCCGCCTGACCCCGGCGATGGCGGCGGCGCGATTGGTGCCATGTATGCGGGCTTTGCCGATATGGGCGTACCTGCCCCCGCGCCGACCGCAGGGCAAATTTATGCTGGTCCACGGGTCAGCGTTTCGCGCATGCAGCCGCTTTTCAGCAACCTTGAAAAAGAAGACTGGATCAGCGCAGCTAAGGGCGGCCATGTCAGCCAACCGAATACCGCCCCGTCGCTTCTGGTGTTCGAAGACACTACCGAAAAGCACCGGTATCTCAGCAAGGCGCTTGCCGATGGCGCGATCCTTGGCTGGGTTTCTGGCCCGGCAGAATTTGGGCCACGCGCACTGGGGGCACGGTCGATCCTGTGTGATCCATCAAACATCGAAACCGCCGAGCGGCTGAGCACCAAAGTAAAGTTCAGGGCCGCCTTCAGGCCCTATGCCCTGAGCGTCACGGAGGAAGACGCAGCGACCCTGTTCGGCACCAGTTTCAGGCCTGACCTGACCCGCTGGATGCAGAGCACGCTTAGCGTTGAAGGCACCCAGCGAGAGGCGGTTCGCGCCGCCCTCCATAGCGACGGCACAACACGCCCGCAGATTGTCAGCAAGGATGATCACGCAGACTTCCACGGTTTGCTGACCGCCTTCAAGGCCAGGTCCGGTCTGGGGGCACTTCTGAACACATCCTTCAACGGGGCGGGGGAACCCCTGATCAACACGGCGGAAGAAGCCATGGTTTTCTTCGCAAGAATGGACCTTGATGTGCTGTGCGTGGAAAATATCGTCATCACCAGACTGAACGGGAGCAAACCAAAGCCATGAGAGGACGTTTTTGGAGCCGCAGGAAGCGGGAGATTGTCTCGGTGTTGATATCCCTCAAGGACATAGTGGGTGCTGTCGGGTCAACCCGGTCCTATGTTCTGGTGCCGCTTGTGGTGGTGCTGCTGTCACTAGCGCTGGTCATCGGTCTGTTGGCCCTTACGGGGCCGCTCGCGCCCTTCGTTTACCCCATTTTGTAGCGAAGGAACGCTTGCAATGGCACGCGCCGGAAAACTGATTTTATATGTCCTCGGTATTGTGGCTTCTGTCCTGCTTCTTGTGGAGGTTGCCTTACGCCTGATCACGCCCGGTGTGCCCACAATCCCCTTCTACTATCAGGAAAATGGCGTGCCCGGCCTTTATAGGAATGACGACGTGCTGGTGTCCTTCCCCGACAGGCCCGCCATCAACTACAAAACCAACCGGATCGGGGCGCGCATTGCGGATAGCGCCAACCCCAATGCAGCCCTGAAATCAGGCACCCTTGTAATTGGGGATTCACAAGCGCTGGGTTATGGCCTCGCATTTGAGGACACATTCGCGGCGCAAGCCACCAAGCAGCTGTATGGTGACAGCCCCGTTCAGCTTCTGGCCAGCCCCTCAACAGATATGGAACTTCTTTCACACGGTGTGTGCACAGAACCCATGATGAAGGAAATGACGCCAGACCTGCTGGTCCTGGTGGCCAACCTTGGCAACGATCTGGATGAAATGTATCTGGGTGGGCGCACACAGCGCGGCATCGCCTCCACCCCGGTGCATAAAACGCTGCTGCGCAACAGCCGCATCTATATGCGCCTTACGATCGCGCAGTCTCGTCAGGCGCTGGCGACCCATGTGCTGCCGGGCGTTAATCCGGTCCTTTATAACCTGACACCCGGCGAACGGGTTACCTTGGCCGATGAGATGGTGGCCCGTATCAAAACGGCGCTTGCATGCGCACCCGACGCCCCTGCCAGAATATTGGTGTTGATGCCGTCTGACTTTCAAGTGAACCCGGACGAGTTGCTGAAATACCGCACGTTCAGCAGCAACCCGGCTGTATTTGATGACTGGGCCAACCGCCGCACAGAACTGGCGCGCATGATGGATGTTCTCGAACGCTATATCACCGCCCGCTTCACGAGTGAGGCCGTGACCGTGTTTTCGTTCCGGCAAATCGCCCAAGACTATAAGGCGAAGAACCAGTCAGTGCAGAGCAATGACATTTTCGAACCCAGTTCGCACCATATCACCAAGCTTGGGCACGATGTGCTCGCCGCGGCCATCACCCGCAGCCAAAAGGGGGCAAGCCAATGACCCAAAGCCCCCTGATGAAGCCGGTCAAATTCCTGGCGCTGTGCCTTGCCGTCATCGGCCTTCTGGAACTGTTCCTGAACGCCCGCGCCGGTTTTTCAAACCAGTTGCCCAACTTCTTCGCCCCCGCAGATGAGGGGCAGATATACAGCCTGAAGCCCGGCAAGGTGCAATACCGGCACCGGGGCCGCCTGATCACCGTAACCGTTGACGACAATGGCAACCGCGTCACGCCGGATCAGACAAACGGCACCGCCCCCCGGCAGCGCGTGGCCCTGATCGGCGATTCACAGATATTCGGCTGGGGCCTTGATGACAGCGAAACCATCGCTGCGAAACTGCAGGGCCTTCTGGGGGGCGGGTATGATGTGGTTAACCTGGGCCTGCCGGGAACCGGGCCATGGCGCTATTCGGCGCTTGCGGCACAGGAAAGGCCGGACACCATCCTCATCACCGCCTACACCGAAGTGAACGACGGTCAAGACAGCTATACCCAGGATTCCTACGCCAGCGTGAACTGCTCCACCCTTGTGGTGCCCGGCGGCCCGGCTGATGGCCTGCCGTGCTGGTTGATGGAAACGGCCCTCTTCTCCTTCATTGTGGATATAAAAAACACCGTCGCACCCTACTATCTGGCCCCGCCGCTCAATTGTAACCCGCTGACCAAATCAGCCGGGGCTATCATCCGGGCACGGATTGATAATCTGGGCCTTCATTCTGGCAACCACCCGAAAGGCATCACCATCACTATCCCATGGGACGCAAGGGTCGACCAAAGCCGACTAGCGAACTATCGCCCCTTGTTGAACCGCGTGACCTGCAATTGGGATTTCCCGAGCGATATTGACCTGGCAAGCGCGATGGCGTCCGCAGAAAACCAAACCGCCCTATTCCAAACAGACGACCAGCACTTGTCCCCCGCGGGAGCCGACCTTGTGGCGATGCTATTGGCTGAGCGCATCCTTGG
>JABXIV010000134.1 GCA_013372925.1 Alphaproteobacteria bacterium | reverse complement strand
TCCTTGCCCACCGAATAAAGCATCACGGGGTTTTCGGCCTCTGCCGCAACCTCACGCATGATATGGATGCTCTCGGCTTCCAGTCGTTTCAAATGAGTCAGTGTTTTTGTCATCAAAAAATCTGCCACCAGCTTGCTTATAGCCCCTAAACCTCAAGGCTTTTAAAGATGGTGCGTGTGTAGCGCAAGCACAAGCGATAAAGAAAATAAATTTTTCTTTATTCAACCAAAAGAGGGTATATTTTGGAATATTTTTCCAATAATTGCAGCCTCCGCTTTTTCAGAGGCAAGCACAGCGCCCCCTAGGCAGCGCGGTGTTTCTCCAAAAACGGTTTGGCTGCATCCAGATCACCGAACTTTTCCTCGATAGATGGTAAAAATTCCGGGAATTTTTTGCTGTAACGGGCCAGGAAAGCGGCGCCTAGGCGCACAACGCCCCATCTTTTGCTGCCGCTTTGCAGAAGCCACTGCATCACCTCTTCCATCAAGGCAACGTCCTTGTTTTTCTTGGCAAGGGTGATAACAGATTCCGCCAGCGCCGTTACCGCATCAGGGCGCTTCACCTCTGGTGCAATCTTGCGGTATAGGGCGAGGGCTGCGTCGGTTTGGTTTTCAGCAACCAGAAGCTTCAGCTGCAGATGCTCCAGCTTCCGCTTCTTCACGCTGCCAACCATCATCTTGTCCAGCGCTGCGATTGCTTCGCGGTTGTCACCCCGCGCCTGCAGGGATTCCACCTTCACCTGCTCCAGCTCTTCCTTTTCGGCTTTTGTCTGCGCAAGCTCGGCCTTGTCTTCCACGCAGTTAAAGGCCGTAAGGAATGTACGCATGATCTCCCGCACGAACGGCTTGGACACATGCACCAGGTCTTCCTGCCACACAACGTCGCGGTTGGAATTCATGGCCATTTCATAGCTTGGGAAATAATCGATTTCACCGGGGTGTGCATAAACCCAGCTTTCCGCGCATGACCGCAGCGTGCTTTTAGAGAAGGCATTCGCCCGCACCACATCCCGCCCTGAGAACGTGGCGAGCAGCGGCACAGGGGAAACCGTAACAACGATCTTCAGGTCTGATTTCAGGTGCTTGCGCGCGATATGATGAATCTTTTCCAGATTCTCCATATTGTCGTTGAAATCCAGCACGCGGAATTCAAACCGGTCTGGGTAATAGTCTTTCAGCCCCAAGGTAGTGGGCGACACGTTGATATATTCGCCGGTTTCATGGTCGAACCATACTTCGGTCAGCCCCAGCGTGCAGATGAAGACATCTGCCTCGCGAATTTTGGAGAACAGCGACTGAATTGCCTGACGGCGCACTAGCGTGTCATCAAAACTGCAGAAACCACCAGCCGGGTGGCTGTGCAGGTCCATGAATGTGTGGTTTTCGCGGTTCGCCTCAATGATCGACGCCTGATTATACTCTTTCAGGCCCAACGCAAACTCCAGTTCGTTCAGCATCGAAGCGGTATTGTAGCGGTTCGTATAGCCGCCGCGCCGGAACGCGATGGGAGAATCCGCCTCAACCTTGCTCAGGACTGTACGGCCGAAGCGGCTGAGCGCAAGCTCAACCTCGCGGGCGAAGCAGGAACCCATGGTGAAAAAGCTTTTGCCCTGCAGGTCAAAGTCGGTCTCGATGATCGGACGAAAAACGTCTTCGTTCAGGCGGTTCCGTGCAAGATTGGCCAGATTGGGATCGCGGGCATAGTTCCAGCGCGACGCTTCAAACCGCTCCTCATAACCCGAGAGAGCATCCAGTCCGTTCTTTTTGATAATCATAGCTGACCTACTTATCCACTTGCTTTCGCGTAACTACCGCCGTTGGGCCGACTAGCTCTGCAGCCGTTCCAGAAACTCACCAAGGGCCGCATCGCCAAATTTGGCATAAAATTCGGCATTCTTGCTGTTCGAAAGCTTCACGAGCGATCGCTTGTCCTGCTGGAACGTCACGGTTTCACCGATTTTTTCCGCCACTTTCGACAGGTAAAACTGCGGATCCTGACAGTAATCTTCATAAGACACCCGTACAGGCTTAATACCTTTGCGAGAAAAGAAGATTTCCCAAAACAAATTTTCGTTATTGATCTTTGCAACGATGGCTTTCAGCATCTGCGGCCGATACTGCACTTCCTGATTATAGTTTTCGTCATACTCAGGGTTATGCATGTGCCATTCGGGGCCATCCCGGTCCTTGCGAACGGCATGTGCCACGCGGGACTGGTTCATGATAGAGCGGGAAATGGCCTGCTTGATCATGTCTTCGCGCTTCAGGAACACCCAAACGGCATCCTCAAACGCTTCATAGAAGGCATCGAAAATATTCTCGTCTGAAAGGGTGCGGGTGCCATCAATCAAGCGCTGATTGATATAAGGCACTTGTGTCGCCATCACCTTGGCGCAGAAGACACCGTTTTCAGAACAATTCTCTTCAATTTTTTCGATACGCTTGCGCCAGTTTTGCGCCCCCAGGTCGTCCTTCTTCGCGGTAGGGAAATTGATGAAATATTCCCGCGGCATGCCCAGCTTGCCGGTATTCGCCATGTCCTGGGAAAAGAGTGTAGACCCGGACCGCTGGGTTGCGCAAAGAATGATCTTTTTCTGAGGTGTCATCTAAAAGCTGCCTTTTTGTACCACCCAAAGCCTTGAGCGGTCCCATTATTTTCAGTGCAGTGTGATACTAAAGCCGGGCCACTTAGGCAAGGCCAGATGGGACAGGCGTTGGCGCCGGCCTTACCGCATCAAAGCTTCTGCAATATACATGGCCTTGCGCGCCAATCGTGTAACCGAAGCCGTTGGCCCGTTGTTGATCACGCTGCCGCCGCGTTCCATCGCAGCGATATCGCGCACCAGCGCCTCAGGGCTGTAGCTTTTACCGCCCGGCCACGCCACATAGCGCGCATACACACACAAAAGGCCATAAACAAGGGCATCAAGCGAAAGGTCGCGCCCACGACGGTCTTCAAGACGCGCGGCAAGCTGGTCGGCCGTTAGCCCCCACCCTGCATAAAACGGCATGCCGTATGTGGTTACCTTGATACCGCGCAGGATGGCTTCAAACCCGGTCAGGCTTGTCATGGTATGCACCGCATCCACGGCCTCTAGGCAATCGATAATGTCGGCATCAATAACTGTTTCGTTTGTGCAACGATCAAGGATTTCCTTGGGCACAGCACCTTCCCGGTTGCCCGAGGCCACATCAGGGTGCGGTTTATAAATGATATAGGCATCAGGGTTTGATGCCTTCACAGCTTCGAGTAGCGCTGCGTTGGTTTTCAGCTCCGGCGAGCCATACTGGATCGAGGCATCGGCTTCCACCTGCCCCGGCACCAGAATAACCTGTCTGCCTTCTGCCTTGGCGCGAAAATCCAGCTTTGCGGCAGAACCCACGTTATATTTGCTGAGCCGTGCACCCAGCACCGCCTTGCGAAGCGCCTTGCCGCGCGCCAGATCGAAGCGGTCGAAATCGTGATTTTTCAGGAAAGTCTCAAGGTCACTTTCGCGTCCACCATCATAATAGATGCCGCTGCGGTCCATCACCAGTGATGACGGGCGGCGCAAGTCACTGCCAAGTCCTACAGACCGCAGGAAACCATCCTCCATGCGCCACACTGGAACATGGGCCGGGATCGCCTTAGCCTCTTCGTCGTGCTTGCGGCCCCACAGCACCACCATATCGCCTTCCTGATACTCGAACCCATCCAGCATGGCGGGCTTGATGAACTGGGTGTTCTTTTCGCCCAGGCCGACAAATTCAGGGATGAAGCCGCGCTTCCAAAGTGAGAACCCAACCGCCAGCGCCCGCTTGCCCCTTGGGCGCGCCAGCTGCCGTTCTGCTGTCAGGATATCAAGGATACGTTCAAGCTCACACGCTTCGCCTGTGAAGGGGTCCACATAGCGGCTATAGAGAATGAAAGCAGCTGCAAACAATTCTTCCAGCGTGCGGTTTGCGATGCGGGCTTCACATAGCTGCCGGTCATGCGTTAGGCCCCAACCGGCATAGAATGGCAAGCCAAAGCAGCTGACCTTCTTGCCCGCGATCAGGCCTTCAAGGCCCATCTGGCTTGTCACCACATACACATGGTCTACACGTTCCATCAGCGCTTGCGGAGCCACATCTTCGGCCACAAACAAAACGCGGTCTTCCGCGCGTTCCACATCGAAATGGCCGCGCTTGGTGCCCGCGAGAACATCCGGGTGGATTTTCACAATCACAAGCGAAGTGGGGTTTTCTTCAAGCGCCGCCTTCAGCATGTCGGTAAACATGGCATCAGATGCCATGCCGTGCTCGATGGACTTGTCGGCGAATGTCTGGTCCACTACCAGCACCTTCGGCCCCTTGTAGGCGGCCAGCTTTTCTTCAAGCTCGGGCGATATATAGAAGGGCGAATGATTATATTTGGACAAGCGCCAGCGCCGGATACGGGCCATCGCATCGCGCGAGCGCTTCAAAAGGTCATCCGTGATCCAGTCATCCCGGTTCAGCAGCCCTTCCAGGTCGCTCGGCGTGTGGGCATCATAATAGATGCCGCTTGTATCCACCACCAGCGACAGGCGGCGGCTATCAACGGAAGGGTGCCCCAGATAGCCAAGGAAGCCGTCTTCCAGTCGCCAATATTCAAGGCCGCGGCGCTTGGCATAGGCACGGGCCTTTTCGGTATTTTCCTTCTGCCCCCAGCCAACAACCACATCGCCTTCACGCGCACCGGAAAGGCCCTTGCGAATATCGCGCCCCAAAAGGGCGGGTAAAAGCTTGTCTGATGCAATGCCTGCGGATGACGTAAACGCCCGCGGGGTATTGGATGCACCCTCGGTCATGACAGGCGCTCCATCATCGCACGCACGTGGGCCAGGTCTTTTTCCGTATCCACGCCAGCGGGCGGTGCTTCGGCAACCTCAGCCACCATGATCTTCAGCCCGTGATAAAGCGCCCGAAGCTGCTCAAGCGCTTCCAATTCCTCAAGGGGTGCGGGCTCAAGCTTCGTAAGCTTGCGCAGCGTGCCCGCCCGGTAGGCATAAATACCGATATGGCGCTGATAGGCAAAGCGCTGCAGGTCAGGCCGGTCTGCGCCGCGCTCGTGCGGGATCGCACTGCGGGAGAAATAACACGCCGCCCCCGCGCGATCGGTCACCACCTTCACCACATTGGGGTTCAGCAGGTCATCCAGGCTTGCGATTGCATGGCTGGCTGTTGCCATGGCCGCATTCGGGTGCTTTGCCAACAGCGCCGCCACATCGCGCACCAGCGCGGGCGGCATCATGGGTTCGTCGCCCTGCACATTGACGATGATTTCATCATCACTCAGGGAAAGCTTGTCCACCACCTCTGCGATGCGGTCAGTGCCCGACGCATGATCTTCTGCGGTCATCACCACATTTGCACCAAAGGCTTCAGCGGCCTTTTGAACGCGGGTGTCATCTGTGGCCACGTACACACCGTCCGCCTGCTCCAAGGCTTCAACGCAGCGGTCATACACATGTTCGATCATCGGCTTGCCCGCAATATCGGCGAGCGGCTTGCCGGGCAAGCGGCTGGAGGCGTATCGCGCGGGGATGACAATCTTGAAACCCAAGGGCCTAGTCCTCCGCGTCCAATGTGAAAAAATCAACGAAGCGCACATCATCCAGCGCAGCGATATGCTCGCACGCTTCGCGCACTGCGCCAAAACCGCCGGCCCGCTCGGTGATATAATCGGCAATCGCCCGCACTTCAGGCACTGCGTTGGGCGGCGCAATGGCATAGGCCGCCGCGCTCATCACCCGAAGATCTATCAGGTCGTCGCCCATGAAGGCGGCGTCTTCAATACCGCACCCGATATCTTCGCAAATATCCTGAAGCGCGGCCACCTTGTCCTTGCATTTGAAACGGCGG
Organism: Alphaproteobacteria bacterium; assembly: GCA_013372925.1. GTDB lineage: Bacteria > Pseudomonadota > Alphaproteobacteria > Sphingomonadales > Kordiimonadaceae > Kordiimonas. The sequence continues at coordinate 10,622 of JABXIV010000134.1, read as the reverse complement.
TGATGGATGCCCAGGTCATCAAGACGTTTTTCAAGCGGAGCACTGCCCCGGCCCGAGATCACGGCAACCTCATAGCCCGCGCGCATCAACAGCTTGATGCCAAGCCCGTCCTGTACATTGAAGGCCTTGATCTGCTCGCCTTCGGGCGTATAGAGGATCGTGCCGTCAGTCAGCACGCCATCCACATCCAATGCCAGAAGCCGAACCCCCATCGCCCTACTCCGTTATGATCGGATCAAAGCTTTTCGCCAGATCGTCGATCGCTTTCATCTGCGCCAGATATGGTTCAAGCTTATCAAGCGGCAGTGCACAAGGGCCGTCACAAAGGGCTTCATCCGGGTTTGGATGCGCCTCAATAAACAGGCCCGCGATACCAAGCGCCATACCAGCGCGGGCAAGGGCTGCCGCCTGCTCCCGCCTGCCGCCTGCACTGTCGGTCCGGCTGCCCGGTCGCTGCAGCGCATGCGTGGCATCGAACACTACCGGCGCGAAAGATTTCATCACATCCATGCCCAGCATATCGACTATCAGGTTATTATAGCCAAAGCTTGTGCCGCGTTCGCACAGCATCACCTTCTCGTTCCCGCCTTCGCTGAACTTCTTCATGATGTGGCGCATCTCTTCCGGCGCAAGGAACTGCGGCTTCTTCACATTGATCACAGCATCGGTTTTCGCCATCGCGATCACCAGATCTGTCTGGCGGGCGAGGAACGCCGGAAGCTGGATCACATCAGCCACTTCCGCCGCCGGGGCAGCCTGATGGGGTTCATGCACATCGGTGATGATCGGCACATCAAATTCGGCCTTGATGTCAGCCAGAAGCTGAAGCCCTTCTTCAAGGCCCGGGCCACGGAAGGAATGAACGCTTGATCGGTTCGCTTTATCGAACGACGCCTTGAAAACATAGGGAATACCGAGGCGCTTCGTTACTTCAACAAAAGTGCCTGCAACCTGAAAAGCCATTTCCCTGCTTTCCAGCACATTCATGCCGCCAAATAGAACGAATGGCGCGGTGTTTGAAACGGTAATATCTCTGCCAAGCGAGATAGAGCCAACCATAGTATCCCCCAAAAAAATAACGAACTATGTCATGGCTAGCGCGGGCAGCGGAAAAGCGCAAGACCGCGATGGCCTTGCGCCCCGTTTTTCCCTTATTTCAACATCGACAGGATCGCCTGCGGGCTTTGGTTCGCAATGGAGAGCACCTGAAGGCCCAGTTGTTGCTTTACTTGAAGCGCTTGTAGGTTTGCGGCCTCGCGCTCAAAATTGGTCTCAATCAGATTACCAAGGCCATCTTCAATGGTGGTCGCGATCTTGTTAACAAATGCCCGTTGATTTTCCACCACCCGACTACTATCCGCAAGCGCATATCGCACCTGCTCCAGGTTGCTGATGGAAGCCCTAATAGCATCCGCAGCACTTGTCGCTTCAGCTGAATCCTTGATGCCCTGTGAGCCAGCCAGAACCACATTCGGCCCACCAAGAGAGAGATTCTGGGGCGGAATATCAACCACACGATCAGCCGATTCATTCACACCCACCACGAGCGGCTGGCTATCGGCACTGACAAGATTTTCCCCCTGAAAGGAAGCCTCGTCGATAATTTCAGGAATTCGAATGCGCAGGGCGTCATATTCGGCTTCCAGCTTCTTGCGTGTAGCCGCTGAAATATCCTCTGCCTGCGCAGCCTGTGCCTTCGCTTCCAGTTGCTCCAGAACATCTGCAATCCGTTCGGCTGCAACACCCGCAGCATCCAGCACGGCCGCAGTATGGTCCAGCGCCGCTTTCGTCGCCCCCAGACCGCCTGGGTCACTCTTTGCCGACGTCGCGTCAACTGCCCCTTGGGCAGCGACAGACCGTACACTTGCTGATGATGTCTTACCTTCGGCACTGGCATCAGCACCTTGCTTCGCTTTGCCCATATTTTGAAACGCTGCAAAAGCGCTCAAGCTTGAATTCACGGTAAAAACCATGGACCGCACCCTTTTTTTTACTTTCCTGCGTCAACTTGATCACCCAATCAATCAGCAAGAAATCCGTTCACCATAAAAATTATAACACGATTAGCTGCGTCATATTACTGGAAAAGCCCCAGCACCGCGCCCGGTGACTGGTTAGCGATCGAAAGCGCCTGTAGCCCCAGTTGCTGTTTCACCTGTAACGCCTGCAACGTTGCAGACTCTTTCGCCAGATCCGCATCAACCAGATTACCGATGCCAACCTCAATCACATCCGATAGCTTGCCGACAAAGTCTCGCTGTATCTCAAGCCTCTTGGCCCCAGCACCCAGAGCAGAAAGCGCTGATGTTACATTTTCTGCTGAGGCAGAAACCGCTGTCAGCGCGGCTGCCGCAGTCGTTGCCGTGGCAATCTCCTGCGTATCCGATAGCGTGACAATCGATCCACCCAAGGATAAATTCTGGGCCGCGATTGTGATGGTATTGCTCGCATCGTCATTTGTGATGGCCACGATATCGCTGCCGGTCGAATTCACCGCATTGGTGCCGTTGAATTCAGCATTATCAACAATACTGGTGATCTGGTCCCGCAATTCCTTGAAATCACCATTCAAGGCATTCCGACTGGCCGTATCTATGCCCGTATCCTTGGCAGCAACGGCCTTTTCCTTCATTTCGTTCAGAAGGTCAGAAACCGCTTCGCCTGCAGCAACAGCAACATCAAGTGTGGAAATAGCCCGATCAAGCGAGCTTTTGACAGCGTTCAGGCCCGCTAGATCGCCCCGCATTTTCTGCGCGATGGCATAGGTAGCGGCATCGTCTCCCGCGCTTTCCACCTTCAGGCCGGTATTGATCCGCCGCTGAGTTACCTCAAGCGCGCTATTGGTTTGATTAAGAGAATAGAGCGCAGCAAACGCGCTCGCGTTCGTGTTAACGGAAAAAGCCATTTTGCCTTCCCCATGTCCATTTCAGACACAGCCGACGTCATTTTGACACCTTAAACCGTTCCGGCGGACGGCATGCCCTTCAAGCAATGCGCCTGTGTTTTCTTCTGAAAATTAGTCCGGTCACCCGCGCGTAGCATAGCACACGTGCGGCAAATCGTAAACATAGTGTTAACAAAGGTTACAACCCGCGGTTTTGAAGGGGGTCAGGGCGGCGGGCAAAGGGTTTGATGTTGCAGTCTATTTTCAGGTCAATCGGGTGCTCTGACACGGCTGCGATCATCAGATTATGCTCGGGTTCAAAATGAAAGAAGATTGAAGCATCCTCAAGGCCGCCAGGCGTGGGTTCGGCCAGCTTGGGCGGCCGGGCTGTCAGATCAATCCGCACATTCCTCAGGTATGGCATCAACTTGCCGTCCTCCATTTTGACAAAGGCTTCGCGAATGGACCAAAGCGTGAAAAACATCAGCCCGCCGATTTCATCGGACATGGCAGACAAAAGCGCCCAGTCTTCCTCTGGATAGCGCCGCTCGGCCACCCGCCGCCAATCAACGGCCGGGTCAAGCTGCTGGATATCAATGCCGATCCGGCTGGTTTCCGAAACGACAACGGCCGCGATGCCCTGTTCTGCAGCGCCTGTGTGGGAGACTGAAAAATACGGAGGTTCATCCTCAGAAAAGCCATCAATACTGATACGCCCTGCACCTTCCTGTTGCAGCGGTACGGCAGAAGGCACTAGCCCCATGAAATCGGCGAGACTTTTCCGGAGCATCTGCCGAGCGGTTACAAAAGCTGGACGCGCGCCCTCATGCATGCCAGCCAATCGCTTATGCTCTGCCTCGGAAAGCACATCCTGGCCCGCAAGCGCAGGGTCGGCTGCACGAACCATCAGCCTGACCTTTTCCAACACGCCTTTGTTTTGCTGTTCTGCTGTCACCCGCACCAACACATTTTCCCAGCCCCATGGGTATGTAAACGCATCGCACCTGATGCAGCAATTCCAAAAGGATACGAAGGCCAAAAAAAAGGCCCCCCGGCAGTACCGGAGGGCCCTTTCCAAATTTTGCTCCCTAGATGACAGGATCCTCGAGCTGGAAGTGATCTACTGTCAGGTCGGAAATCGTGACGCCTTCGATGAAGACTGACGTACCGCCACCAAGCGTGATCAACACCCCTGCCTCGCCGTTCAGTGTGGTTTCGTCAGATTGCGCCTTCACATCCGCGAGGGAAACGAAATCAATAACTGTATCGGTAAGATCAAGCAGGTCGCTCGTAAGGTCGAAGTCCTTGATCACGTCATTGCTGTCACCCACGGCATCAAAGATGAAGCGATCAGCACCAGTGCCGCCGTAAAGCGTATCATCGCCTTCGCCGCCATTGACTGTGTCAGCACCAGCACCGCCACGGATGCTATCGGCACCAGCGCCGCCAAGAACAACGTCATCGCCAGCACCGCCATACAGCGTATCGGAGCCGGCACCACCCGTTACGGAGTCATCCCCTCCACCACCGAAGATAAGATCGTTACCGTTTTCACCTGCAGCAACGTCATCGCCGGTACCTGCAAAGATAAGATCATTGCCATCACCGCCATAAAGGTTGTCTTCCGCATCACCAACGGCACCTTTACCGCCGTAGATCACGTCGTCACCCCCCAAGCCGTAGATGTCGTCACAGCCATAGCCACCACCAAGGTTATCCCGGCCACCAGCGCCATAAATGATGTCATCACCATTGCCGGCCCAGATATCGTTACGAGCGTCGTTGGCGTTGTTGCCAACTTCGTTGATATCGACAACGTCGTTGTTGTTGTTGCCGCGATCATCCCAGGTGCCGCCAACAAGCGTATCGTTGCCTTCGCCACCAAATAGGACATCAAGACCATCGCCTGTTGTCGGGTCTGCACCGAACACTTCGGCATTGGCGCCGCCACCAATGATCAAATCATCGTTTGCGCCGCCGCCAAGAATATCGGTACCGCCATCACCGCGAAGGAAATCATCACCATCGCCGCCGGCCCAGACAGTATCATTGCCTTCACCGGCAGAAACAATGTCATCACCGTTACCGCCAGTAATATAGTCATTACCGGCACCGCCACTAATGGTATCGTTGCCGCCATTACCCTTGATGTTGTCGTTGCCATTGCCGCCAGCCATCTCGTCGGCGTTGTCGCTACCGACAAGCTTGCCACCGTTATTGCCGGTTGCGAAGTCAACATCAGCAATCACGGTGAGGTTCACGTCCAGTTCCAGTGTATCATCAGCATTGGCTGCATTTGCTACAACGATCGTAACTGTTTCATCGAGGTTGGATGCTTCGTTCGACAGCGAGCTGTCAGCTTTGAAGGAGATGGTATCAACGATACTGTCGCCACCAACGGCATCCAGGAATGTCAGCTGACCGTAATCAGTGGTCACCTTGGTGCCTGGATTAACAGTGGTGCCATTGACAGAGATAATATCCCAATCGTTGTCAGCATACGCGGTAAGTGGGTTGGCCCCATTTGGGTCCCAGCGCATGATCAAGTCAGCGAATGTACCTGCATCGGTATTGCCGGCTGTTTCAGCCAGGTTCAGGTCAGTCAGGAGATCCTGACATGCACTTGTAGAAAGCGTGGCGTTATCGAACTGAAGCGTTTCAACATCAGTTACGAAGTCGATCCCTTCAACGTTCACCGTATAATCACCGCCGCCCACAACAATATCTGTCGCGGCATCGATGCTTCCGCTGAACACGGCTGTATCATTGCCCGCACCGCCGTTGATATCGTCAGCGCCTGCGCCACCATTCAGCAGGTCATCGCCTTTACCGCCGCTGAGATAGTCATCGCCGTTGCCACCGTTCAAGGTGTCGTTGTTTGTATCGAAGATCGTATCACCGATAAGCTTGTCATCACCGTTACCGCCATTCAGAACGTCGGCACCATCTTCACCATTCAAAGTGTCATTGTTGTTGCCACCATTCAGCGTATCGTTGCCAGCGCCGCCATCCATGGTGTCATTGCCGTCATTACCATAGACGCGGTCGTTACCGCCAAGGGCGTCGAAATATTCCGGATCGTCATCACCAGTCAGAATATTTGCTGAGTTGGTGCCCGTGAAGTTATTATCGGCTGTAATAACAAGCGTTACAGGCAGCCTCACCAGATCGCCATCGCTGTTACGCAACGTAACGGTCACTGTCGTAGATACATCGCCAGCCTCGTTTTCCCTGCTGCTAGATGCATTGAAAGTGAGAGTATCGATGTTACCGTCGGAATCTGCGTCGGTTGTCGTAACAGTACCAAAGCTGCTTGAAACGCTGATAACTCGGCCATCAGTCGCTGAAGAGCTACCAACCCGGTAGATTGACCAGTCGTTATCAAGATACTCTGAAAGAGGATCAACCAGATCAGTTGGGTCCCAATCAAGTACGTACTGCGCAACAGTGTCAGACCCACTTGCACCGGCCACAGCAGACAATGTCATGCCAAGAGCGATATCCTGGCTCGCTGTGCTGGAAAGAGTCACATTCTGGAAACGGATGTTTTCCACCCCGGATACAGTATCCGTACCCTCGGCTGTAATAACAAATTCGTTGCCACCGTTCAGGCTGATATCAGCTTCGCTATCGATATTGCCGTAAATATAGGCTGTGTCTGTGCCATCACCACCGATGATGCTGTCATTACCAAGATTGCCGGTCAGTTTGTCGTCGCCTGCGCCGCCCTGGATATCATCGTCGCCATTGCCGCCAACGATTGTATCGTCGTCGTTGCCACCATGCAGGATATCATCGCCATTGCCGCCCTGGATATCGTCGTCGCCATTGCCGCCATCGATCGTATCGTTGTCATTGCCACCGATAATATCGTCTACGCCATCGCCGCCCTGAATGTCATCACAGCCGTCACCGCCAACGATAATGTCATTACCGCCACCGCCAAGAATGTCGTCGCAACCAGCGCCGCCATCAATAACGTCTGCACCCAAGCCACCGTCAACAACATCATCAGCAGCTTTGGCATCAATGGTGTCATCACCGTTGGCCGCTGTAATAGTGTCTATGTTGTTGCTGCCTGTGAAAGTTTCATCGGCATCGCCCCCGATCAACACACCACCGCCATTAGGCGCCACATAGCTGGTGTCTGCCTCAAGCGTCAGGTTCAGGGTCATGGTTACAGTCTCGCCCGAAACGGCGTGCGTCAATACAACATCCACAGATGGATCATTGATATCGTCATTCGCATTCGCCTCGGCCGTGTTGCCAGTGAATACGATAGTCTCGCGAACACCATCGCCGTCCGTATCCACTGCGGTCAGTGTACCTGTCGCCACATCAACGGAGTCGCCGTTCGCGTTAATCGCCGAACCATCAATGTTGGTTACATTCCAGTCGTTGTCGCTGTAGGATTTCGCAAGTGGTGAACTAGCATTAGGGTCCCATGCGATCACGTCGCTCGCAAGCGTGATATCCACGTCCACGCCGGATGTCGTGGAAGCGCTGACCGTAGTACCAATGTCGTCGGCTGTACTTGTGGACAGAACCGCATTGTCAAAGATAATGGTCTCAACATCGGTGACAATGTCGTTGCCTTCAACCCGGATCAGAAAATCACCTTTGCTGGTATTCAGGATGTCAGTCGTGGCGTCAATCTCACCCGAGATACGTACAATGTCATTCCCGGCACCACCAACCAAGGTATCGTTACCCAGGCCACCAGTAAGGTCATCATCGCCAGCACCGCCCTGAAGTTCATCATCGCCGTTGCCGCCATCGAGAATATCATTGTTGTCGCCGCCATAGATATCATCAGCACCTTCGCCGCCGTACAGTTTGTCGTTACCAACTTCGCCGTAAATCTTGTCGGCACCGTCGTCACCGCGGATCGTATCAACACCGGTTCCGCCGCTCAGGTTATCATTGCCATCGCCGCCCCGGATGCTGTCTGTACCTGCGCCACCGTCGATCACGTCAGAATCGGCGTTACCCAGAATGATGTCGTTACCATCATCACCAAAGATCTTGTCCACACCAGCGCCACCATCAATGAGGTCATCGCCAGCACCACCACCAATCGTATCGTGGCCTTCGTCGCCATCCAGCGTATCGTTATCGTCACAGCCATAAAGCTTGTCGTTGCCAGCGCCGCCTTCCAGCGTATCGCCACCGGCACCACCGATCAGAATATCGTTGTCGTCACAGCCATAAAGTTTATCGCCGCCATCACCGCCATCGATTTTGTCTGCACCAGCGTTACCATGCATCACATCGTCGCCAAGGCCACCAAGGATGGTATCATTGCCTGTGCCGCCAGAGATAAGGTCATTATCGTCGCAACCATAAATCTGGTCAGCACCGGAACCGCCATCAATGTCGTCAAGGCCAGCTTCACCGAGAATGATGTCATCCCCGTTGCCGCCTTCAATAACGTCATCGCCATCCCCCGCGGAAATACGGTCATTGCCGTCACCACCGAGAAGTTTGTCATTGTCTGCGTTACCGTAGAGTGTGTCGTTGCCGCCTGCGCCGACAAGAGTGTCCACGCCTGCCAGACCTGTTAACACGTCATCGTTTGCATCACCGACAAGGGAATCCGCACCAGCGGTACCATTATAAATAGCCATCGTGTAGCCCCATAAACTGACCAGAACCTATAATTACGCGCACGCTATCAGTCAGCGAGTCGTTCGTCAAACCCAACGAAAGGTTCATTTTTAAATTTTTTCCGCAGAATCGGGGCCTTAACACCCCCAATCTCCCTGCGACTGATTATGCAACTAAAAGATAATCATGTCACTATTAAGATCACCATCAAGATCGTTCAGCCCAGCGGCATCGTGAAACAAAGTGTCATCACCACCCACATGTACCGGCCGGGCCCCGGCTTGCACCTTGGCAAAACCGAATACCGAAAAGCGCCCTTCAGCGCAGTGGCCCTAAGGTTTTTCACTTGTTCTAGAGTGGCGGCAAGTCCGGCGGCCCCGGATCGATCGGATTCTTTCAGAAGACGACGTCGATATCTCCCAAATCAACGAGGCTGAGACCCACCAGCAAAATACTGTCGCCACCGGAAATCTCGATCAGCAGGCCATCTGCGGTTTCACTGGATGCCGCCTGAAGGGCCGCGAGATCAGTGAACCCGTTTGAAATAGCCGACAGATCAAGCTGATCAACCGCCGTATTGAAATCGCTGATTTCATCATGGCCTGACCCACTTGCGAACACAAACACATCTGCCCCCGCGCCGCCAGACATCAGGTCATCGCCCGCACCGCCTGTCAGTGAATCGTCTTCTGTGCCGCCCAGAAGCGTGTCGTCGCCTACGCCGCCGAACAGCACGTCATTACCGCGCCAGCCCTCTAACCTGTCGTCGCCTGCGCCGCCTTCCAGCGTATCCCAACCGCCATATCCGATGAATTTGTTGGCGCCGTCGTCCCCGATAAGATGATCTGACGCGCGCGAGCCACGCACATTTTCGATGCCGATCAGCACATCCCCTGCCGCCTGCCCGGCGCTGCCAAGCCCGGTCGCCAGATTGACCGTGACGCCCGTGCCGGAATTCAGATACTGGGCCACATCAAGCCCTGCGCCACCATCAAGCGTATCGGCACCATGATCACCAAAGAGCACATCATTGCCGCCATCGCCCGAAAGCTTGTCATTGTGGGTGCCGCCGCGCAGCCGGTCATTGCCAGCCCCACCCATCAGCGTATCGTTCCCCGACCCGCCATCAAGGGTGTCGTTGGCGTTCGTTCCCCTGAGGGTATCGCTGCTCGTCGTGCCTTCAATAAGCGCCATATACTCCCCCACGCCCTATCCGGGCGGTATCGCACTAGAATTGACGTTCATTTATGCCGGGCCGCCCGCATGAGTCAACTTTTGTTGTAAACCCGACACAAAGAATAGGCACCGGGCACAAAAAAAAGCGCCGCAAGAAGCGGCGCCGGTATGGATTCAAGCTGTTTTTCAACGGAATTTGGCGCAGCGCCTCCCCTGTACCAAGGCTAATCAGTAAACGATATCCATATCATCCAAGTCATAGAAACTGATACCTTCAAGGAAGATGCTGTCGCTGGCAGACGTTTCGATCAGCAGGCCATATTCACCACCGATCCAGGTATTGTAGCTATAGTATTCCAGATCAGCCAGGTTCTGGATATCGTCCACGCCTGTCAGAACCAGTGTATCCTCCCACACGTCAAAATCGGTAATCGTGTCGTCACCATGGCCATCGCGGAAGAAGAAATAATCAAAGCCGTCGCCGCCCGTCATGAGGTCATCCCCGATGCCGCCGGTGATATCGTCATCGCCGCTGTCGCCCCAAAGGGTATCGGCCCCCACGCCACCATAGATGCGGTCGTCGCCACCGTTGCCAGCCACCACATCGTTGCCGTAGCCGCCCAAAAGCACGTCATTGCCCGCACCGCCAAACATATCGTCATAACCGGGGCCGCCTACCATCCAGTCAGCGCCGTCACCGCCATACATCAGGTCGTGCCCGAAGCTGCCGTAAAGCGCATCCTGCCCGCTGCCGCCATCAATCGTATCATTGCCGGCACCACCGAACATGGCATCCTGCCCGCCAGCACCAAAAAGATCATCATCGCCCGTGCCGCCGCCAATCACATCGGCTGCGTTGCCGCCAACCGCCACATCGTTGCCAGACCCGGCCCAGATCACATTTTCAGGATAGTCATAGGGATAGGTGGCCGCATATACATCGGCGGAAACCTCT
>JABXIV010000017.1 GCA_013372925.1 Alphaproteobacteria bacterium | reverse complement strand
CCGCGGCGGGTCATGCCGGTGATGAATTTTTCTTCAAACTTCTGGATGGTTCCCTGATTGCGAAAAGAGGCCATCGATCGCCGTAGATGGTCGGCTTCTACTGGCGTGAAGCCGGCAGCCACGATGGCGATTTTCATCGCCTGCTCCTGAAATAGCGGTACGCCATAGGTTTTGGCCAGCACATCCTTCAGTTCATCCGGATTCCCATGTTCGGGTGCGGGACTGGGAAAATCGATTTCTTCCTTGCCTTGCCGCCGCCTGAGGTAAGGGTGCACCATATCGCCCTGAATGGGGCCTGGCCGCACGATCGCAACCTGCACAACAAGGTCATAAAATTCTTTGGGCTTCAGGCGGGGCAGCATGCTCATTTGTGCCCGGCTTTCGATCTGGAATACCCCGATTGTATCGGCCTTATGCATCATGTCATAGGTTGGCTTGTCTTCCTTGGGCAGTTTGTCGAGGTCAAGGTCAAGCCCGTGGTGGGTATGCAAGAGGGCAAAGCCTTTCCGCAGGCAGGTCAGCATGCCAAGCGCCAAAACATCAACTTTCAGGATGTTGAGGGCATCAAGGTCATCCTTGTTCCATTCAATCACTGTCCGGTCCCGCATGGCAGCATTCTGGATCGGGACGATTTCATGCAAGGGGCTTTCTGTCAGCACAAAGCCGCCAACATGCTGGGATAGATGTCGGGGAAAGCCGATTATTTCGTGGGCAAGGTTCAGGGTTTGGCGAAGGCGCGTGTCTGATGGGTTAAAGCCTGCCTCGTGCACCTGTTCATCGGTGATCGCGCGGCCATAAGACCCCCAAACAGTGCCGGCGAGCGCGCCGATTGTGTCTTCAGATAACCCCATCACTTTGCCCACATCTCGTATAGCGCTGCGGGCGCGATAGGTGATCAGCGTGGCGGCAAGGCCAGCCCGGTGCCGGCCATAGCGCTGGTATATATACTGGATGACCTCTTCGCGGCGCTCATGCTCGAAATCCACGTCGATATCGGGCGGTTCCTGCCGGGCATCGGATACGAACCGTTCGAACAGCAGTTCCACCTCAATCGGGTTTACGTCTGTGATCCTGAGGGCATAGCAAATCAGGGAATTGGCGGCAGAACCGCGGCCCTGGCACAGGATGTTCTGTGTGCGTGCATAGCTAACGATGTCGTGGACTGTCAGGAAATATGGCGCGTAATTCTTGCGGCCTACAATCGCGAGTTCATGTTCGAGCGTGGCGGCGATTTTTTCAGGAATGCCGTTAGGGAAACGGGTTTCCAGCCCCGCGCGGGCGATGGTTTCCAAGTGTGCCTGAGGGGTGCAGCCTGCAGGGACGGGTTCAATCGGGTAATTATATTCAAGTTCATCGAGCGAAAAGTTGCAGGCCTCCATAATCTCGATCGACGCTTTGAGCGCGCTTTCATGGCCGGCGAATAGGCGTGCAAGCTCTGTTGGTGGTTTCAGGAAACGTTCGGCATTGGGTGCCAGAAGGTAGCCTGCCTCATCAATTGATTTATGGTTGCGGATGCATGTGATGATATCAGCCAGTTGCCGCCTTTCTGGCGTGTGGTATGTGACATTTCCTGTGGCCAGCAGTTTGATGTTGGCCTGCGCCGCAAACTGTGAAAGCCAATTGATACGGCGCGCGTCATCTCCCCGATAGTGGTGACTGGCTGCCAGGTAAAGGGGAGCCGCAAGTTGTTCCTTCAGGGCTGGTAGCAAGGCTGCAAGATCACTTCCGGCCGTTTCCTGAAGCAGGGCGAAAATCATTCCCTTCGAGAAGGCAGCCACATCTTCAGGCCAAAGGTGGCATGTTCCCTTTTGTGCCCGCCTGTTGCCGATGGTCAGCAGTTCGGTCAACCGGCTATAGGCCGCACGATCAGTGGGGTAAGCCAGCAGGGATATGCCATTCGGGAGGGCATCAGGGGGCAGGGTGCCCCTGTTTTCACTATCCTTCATCAGGTCCAGTCGTGCAGCGGGAATATAGCGAATGCCGTGTTCTTTGGCGGCAACATGTGCCCTTACAACGCCTGCTAATGTGTTGTGGTCGGCGATTGCGATTGCACGTAACCCCAAAGCTTTGGCTGTAATAACCAGTTCATCGGGGTGTGATGCCCCCCGCAGGAAACTATAGTTGCTGATTGCCTGTAGTTCCGCATAGGTCATCGGTGCTCTCCCTAGGCAAAAAAGCCATGCAGGTACCAGTCAGGCGTGGAGGCTTCACCTACGCGAAGGCCGGGGGAGCTATATAGGCCATGGCGAAACAGCCAGAAGCGTGCGCCACTTGCCACTTCAACCCGGTAATAATCGCGGGTGCGATCGGCCGGATCAATCCACCATTCGGGGGCAATGCGTTCAGGGCCTTCTGCCTTTAGAACCCGGTGTTCTTTCCTGCGCCAGCGAAACCTTCTGGGTGGCCCTTCTGGAATTTCTGCCAATACTTCAATGGTTTCCGGGTGCATTAGCAGGCGTATAGGGCGTGGTGCAGTGAGTGACTGCAGGTACTGCCACCCCAAGGTAGCTTCACTGACGGGCGCAAAGGTTTGTGCGCGTTCCGGCAGGTGGCTATGCCGGTGTTTGAGAACGCAAACGGACCCTGGCCCCAAGCGTGTAGCCAAACGGTCAAGGAGGTTGGCGGTGGATTGTGCTGTTTCTTCCCGGGTGTCTCCTATCTGGGATGGGCTCAGCTTTTCTGTCTCCCGTACCGCTAATATCAGCAGGTCAAACCCGAAACCGGCTTCAAGGGTATCCAGCTTTTCAGTGAACAGGCGCATAAGGTGCGCTTTGTCGCGACTGGCGCGGCTGGTGCCTATGGTTAAGGTTTGCACGCTTCCGTCTACCCGAAAAGCCGACAGGTCAAGCCGCCTGGCTCCACGCTCTGCCTTCATCAAAGTGAGGCATAAATCTTCAATAAGGGATGCGGTCGCATATTCGATTGCTTCCATGTGCCCAACAGGCTCTGCAAACGCTTGCCGTACCTGCCAGTTGGGCAGGGGGGAGAGAGGGGATATAGGCTCGTCTTTCCGGCCAGCGATTTGATCAAGGCGTGCCAGCAGGGCGGTAACGTCTTTGGAGGGCTTGCCCCGAAAGCGCCGGGCTAGGGCGGGGCGAGGTTGCGAGGTTAAATGGCCAATCGTTTTAAGGCCTAACTGGTAGAGGGTGCGTGTCATGCCCTCTGTCAGCCGAAGTGCTTGAACGGGCATGCTTGCGAGAATTTTTTGGGTTTCTTCCTTGCTTGTGCTGATGGTGCCAGGGCGGTAACGGGCGAGGGCGCGTGCGGCGGCCCGGTTTTCTGCAATGCTTAACTGGGCAGTGATCCCGGCCTTCTTCAGGCGGCCTTTTATATCATTCAGCATGGTGTTTTCGCCGCCGAAAAGGTGCGCGCAGCCTGTGCTGTCGATCAAAAGGCCATCTGCACCATCAAGCGCGACAAGGGGGCTGTATCTGACAAGCCAGCGTGCGAGCGCATTCAGGGCTTTGGCGTCAGCTTCAGGGTTGGCTTCCGCCAGGTGGATATGCGGGGCCATGGCGCGGGCCTGTGCCAGGCGCATTCCTTTTTCCAGCCCGATTGCAGCAGCCTGTGGGGTCACGGAATACAGAAATTGCGTTTGTTGTTCCTGATGCCAGAGCGCGAAAGGCTGATCAGCCGAGAGCCTGTTTTGCGGTGGCTGTGCGCGGCGATGGCGTTCGGTTGGCCACAGGGGCAAGAAGAGAGAGATGATCCTGCGCATGATGCCATTCCATGGTTTGGGTTGAAGGGCGCTTACCCGTCCGGTGTTTTGTTAACTTGATCTCTGCTTTTGAGGGGCCGGGCGCTTTGGTGTTTGCGGCTGAGGGCTGACTTTGGGCAGGCTTGACCCTGTACCGACTATGTGCCGCGCTGGCAGGCTCTGTATTTGTGCGAAGAAGCAAAAGGCAGCGTTGGTTTTGATGTCGTGCCGCAAGAACCAAGCGGCGGCTGGCTGTCAGGTCCATATGTTCCAATTCGCCAATAACGGCAGCCAATCCGGGGCACTTCAGGCCCTCTTCAATGGCCCACAATGCTTCTTTTTCGTCACGACATCGCACCAGCAGCACCCTGGCCGGGTCAATATCCATGATGGCGAGGCCTGGGCCATATGGCAAGCCATGTTCATGTGCCTGGTGTCTGCTGGTAACCCATAGGAACGGTTCATCGGTTTCTGTCAGTGCGTTCAATATGAGGGCCGTTGACGGTGTGGTGTCTTCTGGTTCTTCGGCCCATATTTCATGCACTTGGCCACCATTGATGTTGCCCGTGAAGGCTTGTACTTCGGCCTTTCTTTGTTGCCCTGTTTTGGCAGAACGCTCAGGAAGCGAGGCGGGCGTGTAACAGCCTTCAAGACCTGCCACCAGTTGCCTGAGTTGGCTCAGGGTTTCGCTGTTCTTGCCAAT
>JABXIV010000218.1 GCA_013372925.1 Alphaproteobacteria bacterium | reverse complement strand
CGCCTTCAACACATCGGCATACACGCTTTCAACAATTTTGGCGTTTGGCAGCATGGTGATCACCACATCTGCGCCCTCAACCGCGTCATGCACCGCATCGAACGCGGCGCCGCCCGCATCCACGAGGCCGGCTTTTGCGTCAGCCGACAGGTCAAAACCGCGCACAGCCATGCCGCCGACCAGCAGGTTTTTCGCCATTGGAAGGCCCATGTTGCCAAGGCCGATAAATGCAACTGTTGTCATGATCTTTCCCCTTTACTCAGCGATGTCGAGCTCGAGATCACCGAGGCTCGCGAAATACGTTTCAATCTCTTCATCCAGCACACGGTCCAGGCTGTTTGGCTGCCACACCGGTGTGTTGTCCTTGTCGATCAGGATGGCGCGCACGCCTTCAAAGAAATCCTTGCCTGCCATCACACGGTTTACCATGCGGTATTCCATGCGCATGTTGTCACGGAAGGTTTCCAGCACCTCACCGCGGCGAAGCTGCGCGAATGTCAGCTTCAGGCTGGTGGGTGATTTGGTCATCAAAATCTTGAACTGCTTCTGCGCCCAGTCGCTTTCGTTCAGCTCCAGTTCGTGCAGGACTTCATCCACCCGCACGCCCGCGAAGGCACCATCGATTTCATCGAACACTTCGGCCATTGGGGCGGGGTCAGGGTCTTTGTGGAACGCGTCCAGCACCACCTGCACACAGTCGTTACATTTGATCTCTTTTTCCGACAGCTTGAGAACGATGGCGTTCACATCCTCGCTTGAGACCACATGGCTGGCGATACCAAGGGCATAGAGGTCTGGCGCCTTGATACGCGCGCCCGTAAGCGCAAGGTACATCCCGGTTTCGCCCGGCAGGCGCGGCAGGAACCAGCCGCCGCCCACATCAGGAAACAGGCCAAGGCCGGTTTCCGGCATGGCGAACAGGGTTTTCTCGGTCGCGACCCAGAAATCACCGGGGATCGAAACCCCCACGCCACCACCCATGGTGATACCGTCAGCAAGGCTGACGTATGGTTTCGGGAATTCAGAAATGGCGATATTCATCAGATATTCGTCATGGAAGAAATCGCGCCATTCGGTGGTGCCCGCCTTGTAGCTTTCGGTCACTTTCACAACGTCACCGCCAGCGCAGAAGGCCTTGTCGCCCGCACCCACAACCACCACAGCCTGAACGGAAGGCATGATGGCCCATTCATCAAGCTGGCGCTTGATTTCAACCGTCATATTGTGCGTCAGGCTATTCAGCGCCTTCGGGCGGTTCAGCGTGATCAGGCCGATATTGCCGCGGTGTTCAAACAGTACTTCAGCGTCGCTCATATGATCAGTCCTTCAAAAGCGAGCGGGAGATAACAACCCGCATGATTTCGTTGGTGCCTTCCAGAATCTGGTGTACGCGCAGGTCACGCAGGATCCGCTCGATCGGGTAATCCTGCAGGTACCCATAGCCGCCGTGAAGCTGTAATGACGCATTCACAACGTCAAAGCCGGTATCGGTGGCGAGGCGCTTTGCCATCGCCGCCGCAGCCGCAGCGTCAGACGTTTTGTTCGTTACCTTCTGGGCCGCCGCGTATAGCATCAGTCGAGCTGCCTCAAGCTCGGTCGCCATGTCGGCTAGCCGGAACTGGGTGGCCTGAAAGTCCGCAATGGCCTTGCCGAACTGCTTGCGGTCTTTGGTGTAGGCGATGGCTTCATCAAGTGCGCGCTGTGCCCCACCGATGGAGCATGCGCCGATATTCAGGCGGCCACCATCAAGGCCCTGCATGGCGATTTTGAAGCCCTGGCCTTCCACGCCCACAAGGTTCGCGGCCGGGATGCGGCAATCATCAAACATCACGGCAGCCGTTGGCTGGCTGCGCCACCCCATTTTCTTTTCCTGCGCACCGAACGACAGGCCCGGTGTGTCTTTTTCAACGATGAAGCAACTGATGCCCTTCGCCCCGTCGTCTGATGTGCGTGCCATCACCACATAGACATCGCTGGTGCCACCGCCCGAGATAAAGGCCTTGGAACCATTGAGGACATATTCGTCCCCGTCGCGCACGGCTTTAGTCTTGAGGCCTGCAGCGTCAGATCCCGCGCCGGGTTCTGTGAGGCAATAGCTCGCCATTTTATCGAGCGTTACCAGATCACCCAGAAAGCGGTCGCGCTGGTCTTCGTTGCCGAATTCGTCTATCATCCAGGCGGCCATGTTATGAATGGAAATCATCGCCGCGGTTGATGGGCAGCCCTGTGAAAGCTGTTCAAAAATCAGCACACTTTCCATACGGCTGAGGCCACAGCCACCGGCTTCCTCTGACACATAGATGCTGCCAAAACCAAGCTCACCTGCCGCTTTTGCAACATCCACCGGCCACACCTTGTCTTCGTCCCATTTGTGGGCTTCAGGTGTGATCATGTCTGCGGTGAAATTCCGGGCCATATCCTGTATGGCGCGTTGATCTTCATTCAGTGAAAAGTCCAAGACTACCCCCTTGGTTTCTTTTGTTAAGGCAGCAGAAAAGCGCTGCCTATACGCCAGCCCGAATAGGTT
>JABXIV010000262.1 GCA_013372925.1 Alphaproteobacteria bacterium | reverse complement strand
CACGCCCGGGGCTTCAAGAACGCGGTCATCAACGCCTTCGAAGCGACCACACAGGATCGTGACACCCCCGGCTTTTTGCCATCGCGTCGCCTCAAATTGATCGAAGCGTTTGCCGCGCGGGCTCATGTAAACCAAGGGCCATTCAGGCTTGGCATCCGCTCGCGCGGCGTCGATTGCCTTGCCCAAAATATCGGCGCGCATCACCATCCCTGGGCCACCGCCCGCGGGGGTATCGTCCACCGAGCGGTGCTTATCGCTCGAAAAATCGCGGATGTCCAGCGTTTTTAGCGCCCAAAGCCCCTCATTTAGGCCTTTTCCAGCCAGTGATTGCCCAAGGCACCCAGGGAACATGTCCGGGAATATGGTGAGAAGCTGTGCAGTAAAGAGCGGGTCCATCACTTTGCCCCCTCTTCGCCGGGCTCCACATCGCGCTCGCTGGTTTGGGTTTTGACCCAGTCATCAAACAGGATTTCGACAAAACCACCCTTGATATCCACCACAGGCACAAACGTCTTGCGGAACGGAATAAAGGCATGACGACCAAGGCCTTTAAGCGGCTTTGCGAGAACAAGCTCAAGCAAATCTTCCGCGCCAAAGTTTTCAACCGCGCGAACAATACCAACTACATCGCCCGATGGATTACGTGCTTCAAGACCGATCAGGTCAGCCAGATAGAACTCGTCTTCATCTTCCGCTTCAAAAGCATCACGCGGCACATAAAGCCGAGTGCCCTTCAGAGCCTGCGCCGCTTCGCGGTTACCCACGCTATCAACCCGCACGATGAAGCCTTCTTGTGCGTCACGCAACAGCTTGATCTTGAGGGCTGGGCCATTCGGCCCTTTATGCAGGGCGGGATAAGAAAACAGGGCTTCTGGCACATCGGTGAAGGATTTCAGGCGCACGTCACCGCGCACACCGTGCGAGCCCGCAAAGGCACCCACACAGATCCAACCGTCCTCCACACCGCGCTGGCGGCGTTCTTCCGATGCGTTTGTCATTACTACCTCAGCCTGCCCCAAAAACGGGGTTCTAAAACCGTGCGCTGTATCTATGCTGCAAGCAGGCCGGAGTCAATGAACATCAAAGCCGATGGCGCGCCAATGCTTCAGCACGCCACACCAGTTTGCCCCTGATCGGAACCTATTTGGCCAGCTTGGCCTCTGAATAATTGATGCCGCGATCAAAGAACTCAATCAGTGTCGGCACGTCTTGGGCGACCGCCAGTTCGCGCCCCTTTTTGAAAACTTCAAGCGCTTGCGCGGCATGGTCACTATAATAATAAATACTGCCGAGGCTTTCATAGGCAACGATCTCATTCGGATGCAGCCTTACATTCTCTTCGAGAACGGCGATTGCTTTATCTTGCTCGCCTTCCTCGAAATAAAGCCAGCCAAGCCTGTTACGGACATGTTCCGGCACTGCCTTGTCACCCCCATATTTGTTCGCACGGTTCAGAAACAGAACCTCAAGCGCTTGCATCCCTCCTGCCTGTTCGAATTCCTTGCTGGAATTAAAGGTCGGTGCCTGATAATCGCGAAACACATGAGACAACCCCTTATATAGCGTCGGGATAGGCGTGGTCATATGCACTTCGCCACTCAGGAAATCATGGCGCCACTTCAGGTCTTTTGGGGCCTTTTCTTCAAAGAGTGCCAGAAGGCTATTTGCCCCGTTAAAACCTGAAGCTCCTTCTTCGCCCTTTTCCGTGATTGTGAAATAAACCGACTTGTCAAAAATGGTATCCGCTGCAAAGTAATCTTCGAATTTTTTGATAAGGTCATTGCGGGGCCCGCCGCTGGCAGAAATATAGTTTGCGAACATGTCCTTGTGATCTGCCAGAGTTTCCAACACAAAAACGCCACCCATCGAACCGCCATAAATGGTCCGGTTATCTGACGTTCTGAATCTGCCATCGATGAAAGAAAATACTTCATCTTTTATGTAGCGGCGAAAGTTATCCTTGTGTGTCATCAGGTCACGCCCACGGTTTTCAGCATTGGTGATGCCAACAAAAATGCTGCGTGGCATGCGGCCATGCTCTTCCAGAACACTTGCCATAAGGGTTGTGTAGCTGAAATGAGAACCGCCATCCGTTAAATATACAACAGGATAGCGGTTATCGCTGTCATCATAGCCTTCCGGCAACCGAACAAGAATTTCGCGATCCTCCCCAAGGATTTCAGAGCGAAGCGTATAACGCGTCCCAAGCTCGATCGCCTCTACCGTTTCTTTGACTACTTTGATAGTTTCCGCCGATGCACCCACTGAAACAAGTGCCAGAATACTTACAAATAACCCCAAAAGCGTCCGCATATTTCCCCCATTATCCTCGCCACTGAGGATAACTCAGCAGCATCAATATATATTGATATGAGATAACATTTACATTGATGCCAATCACAAAACTAGGGGCATCACGTAAAGTTGACATCGTCAACTTACAACTCCTGTCTGTCAGAAACTGTTTTCCTGAAAAATAAAAACCCACAAAAAAACGGCGCGCTGGTTGCCCGGCGCGCCGTCTTCAATTCGGTAGCAGTAAAGCTTACTCAGCAGCAGCTTCTTCGGAAGCTTCCTCTGCTGGTGCTTCAGCAGCAGCCTTTGCAGCTTCTTCAGCTTCCTTGGCAGCTTCTGCAGCAGCTTCAGCTTTGGCTTTCTTCTCTTCGATCAGGTCGAGAGCTTTCTGGCCAGGCTTCGCTTTGTTCGGGTTGTTGCGAACTTTCTTCTCGAGAACGCCAGCAGCTTCAAGGAAGCGCGCAACACGGTCAGAAGGCTTCGCGCCTTTGCCCATCCACTCTTTAACGCGGTCCATGTCGATAGATACACGGTTCTCGTCGTCTTTTGCGAGCATTGGGTTGTAGGTGCCAACTTTCTCGATGAATTTACCATCGCGAGCAGAGCGGCTGTCAGCCACAACGATGCGGTAGTAAGGACGTTTTTTCGCGCCACCACGGGCCAAACGAATTGCAAGTGCCATTTTATTTTCCTTTCAGAATCCCGTTACTCAAAAATTTGGGATTATTCTCAAGTTTGTTTTTCTTCTTTCGAAGAAGTCATTGCGCCGCCACTAGGACAGCAGTTTATCGAACCCTGGTGGCAAACCGCCGGGCATGCCGCCGCCCAAACCACCTGGCATCATTGGCATCCGGCCTTTTTTGCCCATAGCGGACATTTTCTTCATCATCTTGGCCAT
>JABXIV010000007.1 GCA_013372925.1 Alphaproteobacteria bacterium | reverse complement strand
GAGATCACCGATTTCACTGTGGTGGATGACATGCTTGACCTGTCAGAGACTGCGACCGACTTTACTGATCTTGCGAGTGTCCAGGGCGCGGCGACGGATACAGTGGACGGGTTGTTGATTGACCTTGGTGGTGGCGACAGTGTTTTGCTTCAAGGCATCAGCATATCTGATCTGTCGGCTTCAAACTTCATTTTCGGATAAAAACTCAGCCATTGAGACAAGGAAGGGGTGTTTGAATGCGTCCCATTTTTGACTTGTTGGGTGTGCGGTTTGAGTTAGGGTAGGGAGAATTCAAAAGGCCGGAGGGGTACAGATGATCGAACAATTAAGCCGTGCGGATCTGCTAGCGCTGGCAATATTTTTGTTGGTGTTTGTTCTATACGGTTTTCTGGCGGACCATAGCCCGCTTCAACGCAAGTCAATCTCTGCTGCGATGGACCGGCAGCGGCGCAACTGGATGCAGCAGGCTCGGCACCGCGAAATGAGAATGCTGGACAGCAATGTGCTGCAAATCCTGATGAACGGCATCAGCATCTTTGCATCCACCAATATTTTTGTCATCGGTGGTTTGATCGCAGGCATTGCCTATAACGAGCAGTTAAGCGACGCTTTTTCCCGTGTACCGGTTGCAGTGCCTATTTCTCCGGCCTTGTGGTCATTGAAGCTGACTTTGTTGCTGGGCATTTTTGTCTATGCCTTCTTCAAGTTTGCGTGGGCCATCAGATTGGCAAATTATTGCGCCATTATGGTTGGTGCGCTGACAGGGCACGATGATGCAGCAGGGCAGGATTCAGAGGAACGGGCCGACGCGGCGGCTAAGCTGGCCGCCCTGTGTGCTTTTCATTTCAATCGTGGGCTGCGGGCCAATTTCTTTGGCTTGGCGGCCATTGGCTGGTTTTTTAGCCCCTGGCTGTTTATGGCCGGAACGGTGTTCAGTGTCGTTATCCTGATCCGTCGGGAGTTTCTGTCGGATGCCCTGAAAACAGTGCGGGGCCTTAAATAAAAAGACCGGAATAGAAAAAGCCGGGACGGTTCGCCCCGGCTTTTGTTTTTTTTAACTATGCAGGCTTATTTGCCCATGCGGTCCAGTATCTTGTCTGCTTCGTCCATCAGCCGGTTCATTCGCGCAATCAGCGTTTCATACGGCGTTTTGGAGGCAAGATCGATCTTGGATGATTTTAGCAACTCGTATGGATACTGCGACCCGCCAGCCTCAAGAACCTTGATATAGTCTTCTGTCGCCGTTTTGTCGCCCGCGAGCATGCGTTCTGCGAAGGCAGTACCGCCTGAGATCGACGTGGCGTATTGGTAGACATAGAAGTTGCGATAGAAGTGCGGGATATAAGCCCATTCGATCGCATAGGCTTCATCGATGTTCATTACGCCTTCGTCATGCCCATGATATTTGCGAAGCAGATCTAGGTACAACTTGGTCATCTTCGCGCCGGAAAGGGCCTCGCCCGCTTCCTGCATTTCGTGAATTTTTAGCTCGAATTCCGCAAACATTGTTTGGCGGAAGAAGGTGCCGCGAATGCCCTCCAGGGCTCGGTCGATATAATAGAGACGCTCTGAATCAGGCAGGTCTTTGGCCAGCATATGCTCCTGCAGCAGAACTTCGTTCGTTGTCGAGGCAAGCTCGGCGGTGAAAGTTGTGTAGCTGAAGGTCTCGAACGGTTGGTTTTCGCGGCTGAGCATGGTGTGAACCGCATGGCCCCATTCGTGGCTGAAGGTGGAAACGTCTTCAAATCCGCCATTATAGTTCAGGAGAAGGTAGGGGTGCACATCATAGGCCGAGCCAAACATATAGGCGCCTGGGCGCTTGCCTTCCTGCGGGAAGACATGCATCCACTCACCCTTGAATCCCTTTTTCAGGTGCTTCAGGTATTTTTTACCGAATGGCTGAAGCGACACGAGGGTCATTTCTTTCGCATCATCAATGCTGAAAGTCCGGTCCAGAGCGGTTACTTCAGGGTAGATGTCATAGTAATGCATGTCCTGAAGGCCTAGCAGGCGCTGACGCAGCTTCAGGTATCGGTGCATGCTATCGAGGTTCTCGTTCGCTGTTGCGACGAGCGTGCGGTATACATCCGTCGGGATGTTGCTGCCTGAAACGGCAGCGGCCAGCGCATTTTCATAGCCACGAGACTGTGCGTTGAAGACATGCCCTTTCACATGGGTGGCAAGGGTCGCCCCCAGCATGGCTTCATATTGCTTCCAGGTGCCCCAGAAGGCATCAAATACGGCTTTGCGGTCTTCCCGGTTCTGCACTGCGCGGTATTTCGAATATGCAGCTTGGTTGAGAAGCTTGATTTCCTCACCACTTGGCAATGTCAGGGACGTCCAAGGCATGCTTGCGTTCGCCATCAGGCCGTAAATCTGGCCGGGCCCACCCAGTACGTCACCAGCATTTGCCAGCACGCGCTCAGCTTCCTTGCTGAGGGTGAATTCTTTCTGGCGCATTGTGTCGCGCAGGTTGAAGGCATGCTTTTGAAGGTCTTGATTGGCGGCGATAAAGGCTTCGATTTTCTCCGGCCCAACTTCAAGAAGTTCCGGCGCCATATAGGATGTTGCCTGATTCATCGCGGCAAACAGTGAGCGCGCCAGGCTGCGCCGCTCCTGTGTTTCAGAAACGCGCAAGTCTTCATCTGCTGACAGGGTTGCAAACACCAAGAGGCGGAGCGCTGATTTCTGCAGGGCTGAAACCTTGTCAGAGACTTCAAGAAGGGTGGCGGCGCTTTCACCGAGTCGGCCCTTGTAGCTATCCAGCTCTTTCAGCTTTTCAAGAACCTGCTGGCGCTCAGCCTCCCAAGCGTCTGTATTTGCGTACAGATCAGTCAAATCCCATTCGATCTGACTGCTTGTTTCCTTCGCGACGGCGACATTGGCTGAAGGTAAACTGATGAACATTGCTGTCGATGTAAGCAGCGCTGTTAGTGGCAGCCGCAGTTTTTTTGTCATTTTCATTATTCCCTCCCTATGGAATTAGGTGCTCAGATTGACGCTGCAGCCAGCCTAAAGCAATAGGACGTAAGTTGGATTTATAGCTTTGGAGCTCACTCTTTGATGATATGATGGCGCGAATACCACACACTTTATGTCACCAGTAATTGATTGGTGGCGCGTAACCTGTTTCAATAGAGTTGAAAATTCAGACACTTGACCTTGGGGGTTCGTGTGAAAGTATCGGTTACAATTCTTTTGATGCTGCTGGGCAGTTTTGCTGTATCGGCCGCTGATTTTTCTGTTGTCGTAAAAGATGAAAATGGGGCGGTAGTCGAAAATGCTGTGGTTTCGTTAGAACCGAAGTTTACATTGAACAAGCCAATGAATGCAGGGCAGGAAGTTCTGGAAATGGGGCAAAGGGGTGCAATGTTCACGCCTTTTGTGTTGCCTGTTCACGTGGGAACCAAGGTGTCATTCCCGAATTATGACGAGTTTCGTCATCAGGTTTACTCTTTCTCGAAGGCCAAACGCTTCGAGCTTCGCCTATACGGTCAAGATGAAAGCAAATCCGTCATTTTCGAAAATCCTGGCGTGGTAGCTCTTGGTTGCAACATTCACGACAACATGCTGGCTTACATTTATGTCAGCGAATTTCCCATTGTGGCAAAAACTGGGGAAGATGGTGTCGCGCCCCTTTCAGAGTTGGAAGAGGGTTCCTATGTTGTCCATATCTGGCACCCGGATATGTCTTCAGGGAGCAAGATGACTCTCCCTGCAATCACGGTAGGTGATCAAAATGACCCCCTGAATGCCACGGTCAAGCTTAGGTCGATTCGGAGTATCCAGAAGGCTCCGGCGGAAGGCGGTGACTACTGATGCTTTTTTCACGCCTTCGCACAAAACTGACCTTCGTCTATCTCGCGCTTTTTTTTGCGGTGATGGGGATTATTCTCTTTAGCTTCTACCGTTCGGTCACCGACAATGTCCGAGACCAAACCAGAGAACAACTTAGCGCCTCGACTCGGGTATTTGAACGGATTGTAAACTACCGCGTGTCCACGCTGGGAGAGAGTGCAGGCGCCCTGGCACAGGATTATGGTTTTCGGCAAGCCTTGGGTACCTTTGACCAGCCAACAGTTATGTCTGCGCTTAATAATCAGGCGCGTCGGCTCGAGGCAGATCTCGCTGTTGTAACCGACATCGATGGTGAATTGATTGCAGCACTAATGGATGGTGCCACCATATCCAACATGCCGCGGATAGATGATGCGTTGAAACAAAAGGCAGAGTTGCAGGGGGTTGCGACGGAGATTGTTGCTTTTGAAGGCCGAATTTTCGAACTCGTTGTAACGACCGTACGTGCGCCTGTGCCGATTGCCTGGTTAGCCTTCGGGATTGAACTCGACCAAGCTGCCGCGTTGGAAATTAAAGCTCTTTCACCGATTGACCTGGAAATAGGTTTCCTGATCGAGGGCGGGCAGGGCTTCGGCGTTGCTGCAGCCACTTCAGATGCTGAAGCACTATCTGTATTCCTAAAGAAAGTGCACATGGGAGCCGCTAATTTTCATTCGCGGTTCATGGATCAGGACCATATGTTCCGGCGGTTGCCTCTTGGCACGAGCGAAGTAGGAACGGAAATCTCAGCGCTTCTCTATTATTCCATGGATACAGCGCTTGCGCCTTACGAGCCGCTGGTAATTACAATGATCACTGTTCTTGGGATCAGTATTTTGCTTCTTGTTGCTGGTAGTGTTCTGGTGTCCAGCAGCGTGACCAAGCCGCTTACGGATCTGGCTTCAGCTGCGAAAAATATTGCAGAGGGGCAGTACCGAGAGGTGGAAACGTCAAGTGAAGGTGATGAGGTTGCCGACCTGACATCAAGCTTTAACCAGATGGTAAAAGCAGTCCATGAACGCGAAAGCAAAATCCGTTTTCAAGCCTATCATGATGCGGAGACTGGTCTGCGGAACCGCCTGATGTTTGAAAGGACAGTGCAGACAGATATTGATGAATCTGACTCGTTTGTTCTTGTTATTGCTGAAGTGCAGCAGTTGCCGGAACTTCGGACAGTACTCAACCACCAGAATATCAACGACCTGATCAAATGCGTGGCAGAGCGAATTGAAAAGGTTGCGGATACGGGTGTGGCCAGGATTTCCACTGAAGCCTTTGGTTTCCTTGTGCATGATGCCTCAGAGGCGGAAACTCTGGCATCGCTTGTTGTTAACAGCTTCATGACGCCGTTTGATATTGCAGATATCGTTATTGATGCAGGCATCAAGCTTGGTTTGGTGAAATTCCCGGGGGATGGGGAAGATGTTGCAACGCTTTTGAGGCATGGTCAGGCTGCCCTTGATATCGGGCGAACCGCGGCCCGCGGGTTTGCCTGGTATGACCCAGACAAAGACAGTTCACAAAAAGCGCGCCTTTCCATGATGAGTGAACTTCGGGCGGGGTTGAAAAACGGCGAAGTGCGTTTTGCCTATCAGCCCAAGTTGGATCTGTCGACTGGAAAAATCACCGCCGCCGAAGCCCTGATCCGCTGGATTAGTCCCACAAGGGGGTTCGTGGCCCCGGACGAGTTTATTCCGATGGCCGAGCGCACGGGGGATATCAGGCATGTGACCGATTGGGGGCTTGAGGCGGCGATCAAGCAGGCGGCCGATTGGCAGAAACAGGGTATCAATCTAGCAGTGGCGATCAACCTTTCCACAAACGACCTGATGAACCAGAATTTACCAGCCTTCATCTTGGCCTTGTTGCGCGAGCACAATTTGCCAGCGAAGTTCCTGAAGCTTGAGGTTACAGAAAGCGCCGTGATGCACGATATGACGCGTGCACTGGATGTTCTCAATATGCTGTCTGCGATGGGGCTTAGCTTATCGATCGACGACTATGGGACCGGTTATTCTTCACTAAGCTATATCAAAAAGCTACCCGTGAGCGAAATCAAGATCGACAAATCATTTGTGCTGAATTTGGCCAAGAGCGACGAAGACAATATCCTCGTTCGATCAACGATTGAACTCGGGCATAATCTGGGCCTCTCGGTTACAGCGGAGGGCGTCGAAGATGAAGCCTCTGTTGAACGTTTGCGTGATTATGGCTGTGACGTTTTGCAGGGGTATCATATTGCTCGCCCACTGCCGCCTGCCGAGCTTGAAGCATTTCTGAAAGAGAGCGAATATGGCACGCTTTGAAGGAAAGGCTTCTCAAGCCGTATTGGCGTTCTGTATGGGGGGGCTGATAGGGCAGGCTGCGAACGCGGCCGAATTCCCAGCAGTTGATCTGGAGCTCTATTCTGACCTCAGGCTAACCACGGTTGCGGGCGAACCAACCTGGTTCAAGGACTGGTTGGGCAAACTGCGGTACGGGGGCGATTGGCAAGGGGGCAGACAGACCAAGCTCCGGCTTTCAGAACTGTCCCTTATCGCGAAATCGGATATCACATGGGATTTGCATGCTTTCGTGCACGCGAAGTTTGATCCAGAGCAGGATAAGCCCGCCGATTTGGTGGAAGCCTATCTTCGGTATCGCCCTGTGCCTACATCGCGTTGGCAATACCAGCTAAAGGCCGGGTTGTTTTTCCCTCATATATCGCGCGAGCATACGTCAGTCGCCTGGACAAGCCCCTATACGATTACGCCTTCAGCAATCAATAGCTGGATCGGTGAGGAAATTCGCACGCTGGGGCTAGAGGCCAAGGCAACGTTGAAGCTTGACCAGCAAAAACTTTCCTTCACCGGTGGGGCCTTTGGCTTCAATGATCCGGCGGGAACGCTTCTGGCCTTCAGGGGGTGGGCGCTGGGGGATTATAAGGTTGGGGCATTCAGCCGTTTGCCTTTGCCGCCTATCTCGTCAATCGGACCGGATAGTGATTTTCTGCGCTTCCAGCCGCTTTGGGTGAATCCTGTGCGGGAAGTGGATAACAAGGTTGGCTATTACGGCGCTGTAGATTGGTCGCATAAGGTAGGCTTTAAGGCAGGCGCGTTCTTTTATGACAACCGTGGCGACCCTGAAGTTATAAAGCATTCCCAATATGGCTGGGACACCAAGTTCTGGAATTTCTATACTGAGGTTGAAGCGCCGATGGGTATTGACCTTATGGCACAATACCTAACTGGCAACACCAAGATGGGCTTCTTCAAATATGGTGGTGATTTCCGGGCCGTGGACGTGGATTACGCTTCCGGTTTTGTGATGGCTAGCCGCAAGTTTGGCAAACACAGGCTCAGCGTCCGCCGGGACTGGTTCGACACAGATGACAACAGCTTCGTGGTTGAAGACAACAATAACGAGGTTGGTACCGCTTGGACTGTGGCCTTCAACGCGCATTTGGGGAATAAAGACAGCATCATTGCCGAGATGCTGCATGTGAATAGTACCCGCCCGTTTCGGGAGACTGTGTGGTATGATGCGCAGCAGTCCCAGACCTTATGGCAGCTAAGCTATCGTCGCCGTTTCTAGGCGGCTCTACAGGCCCAGGTGCGACATGTAGCGCATCAGGCCTGCGTCAAGGTCAGCGATCAGGTCGTCAGTGTCTTCAAGGCCGATATGCAGGCGGATCACGGGGCCGTCTGACTGCCACGTGGTAGCAGTGCGGGCTCCGGATGGATCGCTGGGAAGGATCAGGCTTTCATAGCCGCCCCAACTGAACCCCATTTTGAAAAGCTTCATGCCGTCCACCAGGTGTGCAGTGTCGTCATATGCACCGGCTTTGAGCACGATAGAAAATAGCCCGGTTGAGCCCGCGAAATCGCGCGCCCAAATTTCATGCCCAGGGCATTCTTCAAAGGCCGGGTGCAAAACACGGCCAACGGCTGGGTGTTCTTGCAGCCACGCGGCAACCTTCAGGGCATTTTCTTCGTGTTGTTTCAGGCGCACGCCAAGGGTACGCAGGCCGCGAAGAACAAGGAAGGCATCATCTGCTGAAACAGTCTGGCCAAGTTGATAGGCTGTCCGCCTCAATTTCTTGAAAGTGCGTTCGTTCGCGGTGGCCGCACCCATCATAACATCTGAGTGCCCGCCCATATATTTTGTGGCGGCATTGACTGTGATATCAGCGCCCAGCGCCAGAGGATTAAGGAAAAGCGGCGTCGCCCACGTGTTGTCAGTGATGACAAACAGGTCGCGCTTCTTCGCGGCTGCAATGATCGCGGGCAGGTCCTGCACTTCAAAAGTGAGGGAACCCGGCGTTTCCGTGAAGACAAGCTTTGTATTTTCCTGAAACAGGCTTTCAATGTCGGCCCCGATCAACGGGTCATAATAGGTGGTTTCAACACCCATCATTTTCAGCATGCCGTTTGCAAATGACCGGGTTGGGTCATACGCGCTATCGGTAATAAGGATATGATCGCCCGTGCGGACG
>JABXIV010000029.1 GCA_013372925.1 Alphaproteobacteria bacterium | reverse complement strand
GCTTATCGGCAAGCTTGTTCGCGCTGTGAATGGTGCCCGCTTTGCCCGTGCATTTGGCACGCTGGTTCAAGGCGGCAGTCCGGCACTTGAAGCGCTGGTCGCAGCGATTGAGACCGTCAAAAACGCCAAGCTGAAGAAAGCGCTTGAAGCGGCTTCCGTTCAGGTCCGCGAAGGTAAAAGCATTGCCGCTGCCTTCAAACAGGTACCAGACCTGCCACCCATGCTTGCCTATATGACAGCGGCAGGCGAACGCAGTGGGCAACTGGGGCTGATGCTGCACAAGTCGGCAGATTATCTGGAAAGTGAATTTGATGGCTTCACCAAGTCGGCGCTCAGCCTTCTGGAGCCAATGATTGTAATTTTTATGGGCGGGATCGTCGGGGCCATCGTGCTGTCGATCATGTTGCCCATCTTGAGGCTGAACAGCCTCGTTCTGATGTAAGGAGAAAAACGGTGAAACACCTCTGTGCACGGGCAAAACAGTTCCTGAATGCCGCCCGCCAGGATGAGGAGGGCTTTTCGCTTATCGAGCTGATGGTGGTGATTGTTATCATCGGCCTGCTGACCACTGTGGTGGTGGTGAACGTTCTGCCAAGCCAGGACCGGGCGATGGTTGAAAAGGCGCGGGCAGACGTGCGGCTGATCGAACAGGCGCTTGAGATGTACCGCATGGACACGCTGAAATACCCGTCGCTTGAGGATGGTATCGACGTGCTGGTTCAGGCACCGAAGGGTGGCCTGCGCACGGAAGGATACATCAAATCCCTGCCGAAAGATCCATGGGGCAATAGCTATCAGTATCTGTTTCCGGGCGAGCACAGCAAATTCGATGTATTTTCCTATGGCGCTGATGGCCGGCCGGGCGGTGAAGGCCTGAACGCCGACATTGGCAACTGGACGGCAGAGCAGAGCTAGCACCAATGAAACGCTGTCGCTCAGATAAAGGCTTTTCCCTTGTGGAAGTGATGGTAGTTGTCGCCATCATGGGGATGATGGCGAGTGCCGTTGTTCTCAGCCTGCCTGACGCTGGCGACAAGCTTGAGGAAACGCTAACCCGTACCGAGCGGGCGATGATTGCATTGGAGCGGCATAGCGTGCTGACAGGCAAGGTTGTCGGTGTGCGCTTCAGCTCAGAAGGCTTCGAGACGCTTGTCCTTGGTGATGATGGCTGGGCGCTTGCTGACGATATTTTAAAGCCTGAGGCGACGCGCTTTGGTGGCTTGGTGCTTGATGAGTTGTCGGTTAATGGCGCGGCATTGGACCTGTTGTCTGATCAACCAATGGCGCCCAAGGTCTGGTTTTTACCAACTGGCGAGAAAACAGCCTTTTCCCTGACCCTTCGTTCACCCGAGCAAGCAATGAAGTTGACTGTCCCTGCTTTTGGTGCCGCTGAGGTGTCCGGCGATGTCTAGGTGCATGCACATTCAGGCTGAAGAGGGCTTTTCGCTGATCGAGCTTCTGGTGGCGGTTGCGATCCTGTCGCTCGCGGCGGTGACGCTTCTGGAGCATCAAACGCAAGCGATTGGTATCACGTCCGCTGTCGAACGGCGGGCACTGGCGTCAATTGTAGCAGAAAACCGGATGGCAATAGCGCTTGGTCATACTGCAGCACCGCAGCCGGGCACGCAGACAGGCATTGAAGAGCAAATGGGTGTTGCTTTTCAGTGGCGGCAAGTAGTTCGTGCCAGCGCGGACGGTGACCTTTCGGTTGTCCTGATATCTGTCAGCGAAGGTGCAGAAGCACAACAATTGGCAAGCCTGACCGGCTTCCGGAAGGCCGATTAGCATGACGTTCCGGCTGCATATGGATAGCGGGTTCTCGCTGGTTGAAACCATGGTGGCGACGCTGATTTTTGCCATGGTTAGCACGGCGGGTGTATTGATCCTGTCCGGCTATCAGGATGGCCGTTTGGCACTGGCATCGGCTGATGAGCGGCTGGCACGGCTAGAGCTGGCGAAAGCCACACTGTCGGCTGACCTTTTGCACGCAACGTTCCGCCCTGTGCGCGATGAGTTGGGTGGTCAAGGCCACAGTTTTGAAGGTGGAGACCACCTGTCTGATGGAGCGAAACTGAAGCTCGTGCGGGGTGGGGCACCAAAGGCTTTGTTCGACGGAGAGCGTTCTGCGCTCGAGCGCGTTGAATATCTGGTGGTGGATGGCAACTTGGTGCGGCGATCCTATGCCCGCACGGACATAACCCCGAACACGCCTGTGATGGAACAACGCTTGCTTGGCGGTGTGGAAGGTCTTTCGCTCCGGTTCGAGGCGGAAGGGCAGTGGACCAATGAGTGGCGCGGTGGCAATTTGGGTGTCTCGCTGCCCAATCTTGTGGAAATGACCTTTGAGTTTGCGAACAAACGCTCGCTGAGCCTGACCATGTTGGTTGGAGGCAAGGCATGACGCGCGGCTTGCAGACAATCGGCAGATGGCTTGTAAAAGCACGGCAAGACCACGGCGCAGCCCTTGTCACCGTTATGTTGCTGGTGTCTGTTATGGCCGCCGGTGCCGTGGTTACCTTTGACCAGCTTGGCTATACGGTAAAGCGTACAACCGCCCGCAAGATGTTTGATCAGGCCAAATATTATGCTCTGGGTGGTGAGCAGTTGGCCTTGTCGGCAGCGGAAAAATTGACGCGCGCTAAAGTGAGGCTGAGCAAGCCAAAGGCGGTCTCCTATCCCGTGGACGGTGGCCGCATTGAAGGCCTGATCCGGGACGGGAGCAACTGCTTCAACGTGAACAGCCTTGTGGAGCGTAGTGACGGCGGCATGTACCGCATCAATGCCAAAAGTGCCCTGCAATTTGGCAGGTTGCTTGAGCTTTTGGGGTTGAGCGAGCGGGATGCAACTGCGCTGACCAATGCCCTGATCGATTGGCTTGATTCAGACAATCGGCCACTTCCCATGGGGGCGGAAGACTATGATTACGCTGGATTGGCTGTACCCTACAGGGTGGCCAATACACTGATTGCTGATCTAAGTGAACTGCGCCTTGTGCAGGGATACACGGCTGAAGTGCTTGAACTTGTTCGTCCCTATCTTTGTGCAAGCGATAATAATGCGGAAACAGTGCTGAACGTGAACACACTGGAGGTAGCGAACGCCCCGCTTCTTGCAGCTGTGATCGGGGGTGATTTCAGCGTGGGCGCGGCGGCTGACCTGATTGCATCACGGCCAGCGGGTGGCTACAGCGATATTGCGGACTTCTATTTTGAACGGGGCTTTGAAGGCCGTTCTGTTGAGCAGGCAATCCGCCGCCAAACGGCGGTGAAGCCGCAACGGTTTGTTAGCCAAATTCGCGTGCGGTTCCATGAGGGCATGGCCCGTTTGACCAGCGAAATAAGAATGGATGATGATGGTGTTGCGTATCTTGTGCGGCACCAGTTTGGAGTGTTTCAATGAGCGAAACCCTTGTCTTGGAAATAGGTGCTGATGGCCGGACCGTCACGCGAGCTGGTCTCGTGTCAGAGGACGGTGGATGGCTTCAGTCTGTGGCTGCCAATTCATTGGCCGAGCATAAGGGAACGCCTGTGGTTCTTGTGCTCAATGGCACCCTTGTGGCCAGCCAAAATGTTTCCGTGCCAGCGTTCACAGAAGAGAAGCTGTTGAAAGTGCTGCCCGGCCTCGTTGAGGGTGGCATGGGACTTTCTGGTGAACAGCGCCACTATGCCGTCATGGGCGAAAGGGATGACGCTACAGGAAATTGTCCTGTTGCCGTAATGGCCTTCGATCTGCTTCAGGATCTGCTGGCAGAGGCCCAAGTACTTGGTTTGAATGTGGTCAAAATCGTCCCTGACTATTGCTTTGTAGACCGTGACGATGACCGAGAGGTTGCGGTTTCTATTGACGGGAGGGTATTGGCTCGGCGGCCTGATGGAACTGGTTTCGCTGTTGAACAAGACTTGGCTGACCTCATGCTGAATGACGGTGTGACAGCGCGGCCAATGGCTGAGGACGATTGGCAAGCGAGTCTGGCCGGTGCGGCCTCTGTAGATGAAAATCTGCTTCAGGGAGCGTTTGGTCCGAGGGCCGATATTTCGTCATGGTTTCTATGGTTCCGCCGCGCTTCTGTGTTGGCGGTTCTCGCATTTCTGCTGTGGGGCGGATCGGTATTTTACCAGGCTTCGGAGAATTTCGACAAGGCAGACGCCCTTCATGCAGAAGCTGAGCAGGCCTTCCGTGAAGCTTTGCCTGGCGTGAGGCGGATCGTGAATATGGAAACCCAGATGCGGCGCGCCATTCTTAGCATGAGGCAGCAAGGCGGCAGTGAATTTTTGGTGCTGTCAGGCTTGGCGGTAAAAGCCGTTGCAGCAAATGAGGCAACCACCCTTGAGAGCATGCGCTTTGATGGTGAAGAGAGTGCCCTGATGATGGAGCTGTCATTCGCTTCCTTTGCAACAGGGGAGGCTTTTAAGACCGAATTGCAGCGATTGGGTCTTCAGGTTGTTGAAGGCGGTAGCCGATCAGAAGGCGGCCGAGTGTTCTCTGAACTGACGATACGGAGGCAGATGTAATGGAATTCTGGCAGAATATGACTGCGCGAGAGCGCGGTTTGATCTCGGTAGCATCTGTTCTTACCGTGATTGTCGCGATCTATTTTGCAGTCGTACGCCCGCTTGAAAATTATCTGGCGGAGAGCGAACGGGTGTTCGCTCGGGCTCAAGCCACGCATGCTACCGTGCTGAAAGGAGCAGCTGAAATGAAGGCGCTTGCAGCAGAGAATAGCGAGCAAGTGCGAGAGCAAGAAACTTTGCGTGTGGCCGTCGCGAAGGCAGCGCGGGAAAATGGCGTGTCCATTAGCCGTTTGCAGCCTGGCGCTGATGGCTCGTTATCAGTATGGGTTGAAAGTGTTCCTTCGGCGAATATGTTTCACTGGATTGAAGCCATGGGTAGCCGCTATGGTATCGCACCAGAAAAAGTAGTGGCGCAGAAAACCATGAGCGCGGGAAGGCTGCGTGTGCAGCTGCAGTTTGCCGCCCAGCCTTAAATCCAATCGCAGGAAAACCGAATGATGAAATACATCGGGCACGGACTGAAAATAGCGTTTTTACTTGCCCTGGGGGCATGTGCGACGAGCAATGACACCGGTCCAAAAACGCAGATGCCAGTCCAGCAACAGGAAGTTCGGGTTGAGCCTTTGGGCGACGATGAAGTTCTTTCTCACTTCAGTATATTGCCTGCGCAAGTGTTGGCAGACGGGGAGTGTGGACAGTTTCTGTGGCTGAAACGTGAAGATGCTCCTTTGATCTTTTTCCAGCGCTCCGACGGTCAAGCAACCATGATGGTTGATGGACAGGTTACCTTGCTC
The DNA here is from genome assembly GCA_013372925.1 of Alphaproteobacteria bacterium. Taxonomy (GTDB): domain Bacteria; phylum Pseudomonadota; class Alphaproteobacteria; order Sphingomonadales; family Kordiimonadaceae; genus Kordiimonas. The sequence goes on along the minus strand of JABXIV010000029.1, from coordinate 5,151 downwards.
GAACGCCAGTCCAAGGCAGGGCGCATTGCTCAGGAATATTATGAACAGCAGGAATTTTCCGCCCGTGGAATCAGCCTGACAGTTTCCGTGAAGCCAGAAGGAAAACGCAGTTTCCAAAAAGGTTTGAAGTTACCTATCGGCAGCGTTGCCGTGAAAACGGTGGACGGATGGTCTGCTGTGCTTCCAGTTGTTGGCCTTATTGGCTGTAAATGAATTAAAACTGTCACAATCAGGCCCATTCAAGGGCCAATTGTTGCAGTCTCTTGAAACATTTATGAAAGCGCCTGATTGCGGTTGACGGAAGGCGCTAAGTGCATAGGATCACTAATGTTTCTATAAAGCATCACACTTATACGCCGCGGCTTGTCCGCGGCTTTTTTTTGGCTTCAGGCCGGAACCATGGAAACCTTGAAGGGTGTCAGGCGTACAGACGCATAAAGCACCGGCATCATCACAGGTTCATAATCCGGGCATAAAGCAAAAGGCTGGCCGTCGGCGCCGCCGATAACCAAAGCATCGTCCTGCACTTGCCAGCCCACGGACCACAGCCTGTTGGGATTTCCGTATATGGCGCCACCCTCTGCCTTATAATCCAGATAGTGCGGCACACCGTTGATCATGCACTCAAGGTAGGATGTCTCACCCTTATAGCTGTGGCGCCTGAAGCTGGTTGCATATTCCTTGTTGGAGACGAAACAGAACAGCCTGCGCGAATTGGGGCGATATCCAAGATAGCCTTCATCGCCCTGTTCGGCACCGCTGCGATAGGTGAGCTTCAAGAGAACCTCTTCTTCTTCTGCTTTCAGGCGGTCCGCAAGCAGACTTTCGATCACTTCATCTGCCAGCGTGAATTTTTCCATCATGTTCATTTTGTCCTCCCGTCGTTGGGCAAATCAGTAGCGTACGCTTGTCTTATTAATCGCATAAACTGTGCCAGAAAAATTATCCCTTAAAATCAGAGAGTTACTGTTTTTGGGTGTCATTTGAACGCTTAGAGGCGGGCGTCATGTGTGTCGGACGTGTCGGACACGCTGAAATGTCGCTATCCGTAGCTTAGGAATTCATAAGTATTTGAAATATATTGATAAAAAGTTGGCATGCCTTCTGCAAAACATCGTGTGCAGATTGGGTGGCAAGGCCACCGGGAACCGCAAAGACGGTGAAGGGGAAATACGATGAACGCACCAGTAACAGTGATGGAACACAGCGCGGTCCATAATTATGCGCAGGAATTCAAGGAAGAGTTGCTGGGCGTGGTTTTGCACGCCAGCGCAGCGCTTGAGGCCCCCACGCCAGGAGACAAGGCATCCGGCGAGTTTCTTGACCGCTATTATGACTGCAAGAAGGCGACTTTCAGGTTTGTGACAGATGTGCTCGACCCCTTGGTAGGCGTGCCAGCTTATCTCAAGCGCCAACAGCAAATGATCGCGAACAATTTGCAGCAAGCGAACGGCCATATTGAAACCCTGATGGATGGCGAGGCCAGTGAAGAGGCTAAAGCGGCCGCGTCACAGGCGTTGCAGGTGCCGGCGGACACCATCTATTTTTGCCTGAACAACAGCTGCGGCAAGGTGCTGACCCTGCACGGCAACCTGACCAGTTATCGCGATACAATGGCGAAGCCGGTACTTGCCTTGCAGAAGATGGCAGATGGCATGCTTAAGGCACCAACACTGAATGGTGCCAAGAAACAGATAGACGCGTTTGAAACCCAAAAACAGCATCTTGCTGTTCAGCTTCGGGCTGCCTCGTGGCATCTGGTTTCAGAAACTGTCGGCACGGAGGAGCCATACAAGCTGGCCAATGTGGCGATTGATGACACGCTGGATTGGGCACAGGTGCCTTTCGTGAGTGTTGCCGCGCAAGCTGGAGGCAAGACAATCGCGCTGGATGGTGAAAAGCTGGTGGCCAGCAAGGCCAAGATGCAATCGCTGTATCAGGACATGTGTGAAGAGGCGAAGGACGTATTCCACGCCAATGCCATTGCAGGCACATTTTCCAGCCTGATGATGCATGCGCGGGATGTTCTGGCGCAGCGCAAGCAAATTTGCGATGTGGTGGCACACATTTCCGAAAAGATCGATCAGGCGCTGAAGCATTGCACAGACGTGCAGCTTTTCCTAAGGCAGGGGCACCATGCAGATGCTGCCAGAACGTTCCACAAACTTGGAAGTGCCTGGAAAGAGGCGATTGATCTGGCAAACCATATCAACCTGGATGTGGCCTACTGCAACAACGAGTTCGTTACCATCGGCATGGAGGATGGCCAGCTACGGTCCCATTTGGAGCGGCAGGGCGCTGCTCAAGCACTTGCCAGTGATATTTTCTGATCAGGCACAATAATTAGAAAAGTGAAAGGCCGGTGCGCATGGGTGCATCGGCCTTTCTTATGGCCCATCATGGGGCAGGTTGCCCTGTGTCGGGCGTGTCCGACACAGGGCATAATAAAAGCGGGCGCAAGATACGCCCGCCTATGTTTTATGACTTTGCCTGACTATTCGTCAGGATTGTCACCGCCCGTTGACGTTTCTGGGTCGAAGCTAAGCACCCTTGGAATGCGGATTGGCGCAGTGCCCATGGTTTGGTAAACGGCCACGCCGAGGAAGCCGGAAAGCTGCCAATAGCCTTTGTCCGCTGTCACAGAAAGGGGCTCGCCTTCCCATTTGCTGATCCAGCGTTTGGCGCCGTTGGCGGGATCAATTTCTTCTTTCGGGATGCTCCAGTTCCCAACCAGTGATTTGGTAACTTCATCACTGGTGAAAGGCGAAAAGCTGTCGATCTGGTGGGTTACATTAGGCTGGGAAACAAGGTCCAGGCTGATCACCTGCATGCGCTCCACGGTGGCTTTCTCTTTGGCCTCAGCGGTCATGGTAACTTCCACTTCAATGGTGTCGCCCTTTTCAAACTGCACGCAGCCTGAATAGCGGCCTTCCTTTGTCATGGCGTTATGGCCATTGTGCTTGAATTCATAGAGCAAGACGTCAGAAATCTGGTCGCCATCGAACTGCAGTTTCAGTTTATAATGCTTGTTCACTTGGTCTGTCATAAATGCCCCCGTTGGGTTTGATCTGGAATTGAAACTTTTGGGCTATAGGCCCTTACTCGGAACACACGGCCAAGCCGTTTGGCTTTCCGCTAAAGTAGATTTCGCAAGATGTATGCCTTATTCAGAAGGTTGTGATGCCAACAACTTATGGTAGGTGGGGTCTTGCCGCAAGGCAGCAAGATAGGGATCATTCTTGATTTCGCTAATAGCTTGGCCAGCCTTTATGGACCGCTCCAAGAGGGCCAAAGCCTCATTGCGTTTGCTTGCTTGCTCCATTACCACAGCAGCCCGGAAAAGTACCCATCTGTTGTCTGGTGCCAGTTCCAGTGCACGACTGGTCATTTTTTCGGCTTGGTCGATCTGTCCTGCTTTTGCGTAATAAAGACCTGCCCGGCTGATAAGAGAATGACGTGTGTCATCTGGTTTCAACCGTTCGGTCAATAGTTGGATGGCGCGACGAAAGGCGAGTTTTCTGTCTTCTTCCTTGCCGGGGATCATACTATAAGCGTCCCCCAAGTTGGCCCATGCCAAATAATTATGGCTGTTGCCTTGTGTGTCGATGGCTCGTTCAAAGGCGTTGGCGGATTGACCATACTGGCCCAAGGCGAAATAGAAAGCACCGAGATTATTGTACAGCATTGGGTCAGGTTTGATTTGAAGGCCTCTTTGTGCTGCTGAAATTGCACCAACTGTATCGCCTTTGGCGAAAAGTACCCCACTCAAGGTTCTGTAGGCGTGTATATTGTCAGGTGCCAGTTCAATGCCCTGCAGGACTAGTGACTCTGCAGCATTATAATTTCCATTTCGGTGATGCATGTCTCCAAGCAAAGTCAGTAGCCAGCCATCTTCTGGATACAAATCAGTGGCAACCTTATACTGTTCAATGGCTTGTTCGAGCTTGCCTTGCATCATGAAAAAACGACCAAGCCCCTGCAAAGCGAAGTAATTTGCGGGGTCAAGGTTCAATGCCTTTTTGTAATAGCCCTGGGCTTCTTCCGTATTGCCGGAAAATTCATTTGCCCACGCTGCAGCGACTTGGGCGAGAGCCAGTTGGTCGTCCAAATTCAAGGCCAGATCGGCAGCCGCCTTTGCATTTTTTAAGGTCGTTGGGTCGGCCTCTTCGTTGGAATATTCTTTTAGTAGCGCCAAGCTATATCCTGCGGTCGCGGCCGCATTTTCCGGATCTTCCGCAAGGACACTTTGAAAGTGAGCTTTTGCCTGCTCTATTGCACCTTTCTCCTGGGAGTGCCGCAAACGGTCCATGCCTGCCTGTATGCGGCCGTGCACAGTAACTGTTTCGGTTCCGATATAGTTTGCGCCGATATAACCAAGGCCAAGTGCCGCAATCAAAATGATGGCGGCAGCCATCCATCTAATCTGGATGGCCTTCTGTGCTTTTTCTACGGTCTTTTTGTCCTGCAACGGTGTGCCGGCGTCTGCTGTGTCCATCGCTTTAAGAACGGCTTCAAAGCTTTGTGGCCTGCCCGCCCGTTCTTTTGAAAGCATCCGGGCCACCAGATTGGCGCACCATGACGGCACATCTGGCGTGTGGGCGGAAACGGGGGTGGGGTCTTCGTTGAGGATAAGGTGCACAATTTCTGCGTCAGACGCAGCCTTGAAGGCCCGAACGCCGGTCAGCATTTCATACAGTACAGTCCCGAACGAGAAGATGTCAGATACCTCATCGGGTGTGCCTGCCTTCATCACCTCAGGTGCCATATAGGGCAGGGTGCCCAAAATCAGGCTTTGCCCCAGCGATCCTTTGGTTAGCGTTTCCATATCATTCGTGGATGCCGCAGATTTCGCCAGGCCGAAATCCACCAACACAGGCACACCGTCGGCCCGCATGATGATGTTGCCTGGTTTGATGTCTGCATGCACGATGCCGAGGGAATGGCTGGCCTTTAGCGCGTCCGCGATCTGGCGGGCAAGTGCCAGCTTCTCGTCAAAGCTTGGCTCCACGCGGGCGAGATAATTCCTGAGCGGCTCGCCCTCCAGATATTCCATCACCATGGCGGTCTGGCCATCATGTTCGGCAATCTCGAACAGGGTTACGATGTTGGGGTGATTAAGCTTGGCCAGTGTCTTGGCTTCAATCAGGCTGG
>JABXIV010000259.1 GCA_013372925.1 Alphaproteobacteria bacterium | reverse complement strand
TTACGACACGTCTGGCCCATACACAGACCCAACGGCCGAGATCGATATCTACAAGGGCCTGCCGGAACTGCGCAAGGAATGGATCCTGGCGCGCGGCGATGTGGAAGAATATGACGGCCGCGATATCAAGCCGGAAGATAACGGCAACGTGGAAGACAAATATCTCGCCCCCGAATTTCCTGTGAAAAAGCGCCCGCTCAAGGCGAAAGAGGGCATGAATGTGACGCAGATGCACTATGCCCGCAAAGGCATCGTAACGCCCGAGATGGAATTCGTGGCCGTGCGCGAGAACCTGGGCCGCAAGATTCAGGCCGAGAAGCTCAACCGGTCCGGCGAAGGCTTCGGCGCTGAAATCCCGGATTATATCACCGGTGAGTTCGTGCGGTCTGAGATCGCTCGCGGGCGCGCCGTGCTGGTGAACAACGTAAACCACCCGGAAAGCGAGCCACAGATCATCGGCCGTAACTTCCTCGTAAAAATCAACGCCAACATCGGTAACTCGGCCGTAAGTTCCTCTATCGCAGAAGAAGTGGACAAGATGGTTTGGGCAACGCGCTGGGGCGCGGATACAGTGATGGACCTTTCCACCGGCCGCAACATCCACAACACCCGCGAATGGATCATCCGCAACTCGCCGGTTCCAATCGGCACCGTGCCGATCTATCAGGCGCTTGAGAAGGTGGACGGCATCGCCGAAGACCTGACGTGGGAGATTTACCGCGACACGCTGATTGAGCAGTGCGAGCAGGGCGTTGACTATTTCACCATCCACGCGGGCGTGCGCCTGCCGTTCATTCACCTGACAGCCAAGCGCGTCACCGGCATTGTGTCCCGCGGCGGCTCGATCATGGCGAAATGGTGCCTGGCGCACCACAAGGAAAGCTTCCTCTACACCCACTTTGAGGACATCTGCAAAATCTTGAAGCAGTATGACGTGGCCTTCAGCCTTGGTGACGGCCTGCGTCCGGGTTCCATCGCTGACGCGAATGACGAAGCCCAGTTTGCGGAATTGCGCACCCTTGGTGAGCTAACGAAGATTGCGTGGGAGCATGACGTACAGGTGTTCATCGAAGGCCCTGGCCACGTGCCGATGCACAAGATCAAGGAAAACATGGAAGAGCAACTGAAGCACTGCCATGAAGCGCCTTTCTACACGCTTGGGCCCCTCACAACCGATATCGCACCGGGGTATGACCATATCACCTCAGCGATCGGCGCGGCGCAGATCGGTTGGTACGGCACGGCGATGCTCTGCTATGTAACGCCGAAGGAACACCTTGGCCTGCCAGACCGCAATGACGTGAAGGAAGGCGTGATCACCTACAAGCTAGCGGCCCATGCGGCAGATCTGGCGAAAGGCCACCCGGCGTCGCAAATCCGCGATGATGCGCTTTCTCGCGCGCGGTTCGAATTTCGCTGGGAAGACCAGTTCAATCTGTCGCTTGACCCTGACCGAGCCCGCGATTTCCATGACCAGACACTGCCAAAGGAAGCGCACAAAGTGGCGCATTTCTGTTCCATGTGCGGGCCGAAATTCTGTTCGATGAAAATCACGCAGGACGTACGCGATTACGCTGCCAAAAAGGAAGAGGCCGAAACCGGTATGAAGGCGATGTCTGAAGAATTCACCAAGCGCGGTGCAGACATTTACCTGCCTGCTGACGAGGTTGAAGCAGCGGAGTAAATCCAATGCTGTTACCCTGATTTTTCAGGGACGAAAAGTATGAAGGCCGGGGCTAGTGTTCCGGCCTTTTTGTATATTTGTGTCATTCGCGGTTGCGGTACTCCTCAGCCATTCGCTTTTCCCATTTGGTATCAAACACGCCGAACAGAAGTTTGATTACAAACGCATGCAAGACAAAGGAGGCGAGCCAGAATAATGCCAACCACTTCACCCACAAATAACTCGGTGAAAGCGTCAGGTTTATTAAAATCATCACGGGCATAATTAGGCAAAATATGATTGCATTTAACCGGAAGGCTTTGATGTTTTGTACATACTCATCCTCTTCCTGTCTTGCCGCGTTGTAGCTGTAAGCTTCAATGGCCTCCGAGTCAGTATTGGTCATAGTATATTCCTCAATAAGAGTTGCCGTATCTGTTTCAAAAACAGCGGCAAGTGCTTGCAGGCTATCAAGGCCAGGTTTGCGACCAGCTTCGATCCGTTGGATCGTCCGCGCACTCAGGCCCGTAACCTGAGCCAAGTGTTCCTGGGACCATCCTCTTTGGATGCGACGCTCTTTGATGCTCATGACAAGTTCCTTGCTGCTGTATGCCAATACCTATGGTGCGGGGCGTTTTTTCACCACGACACTGTCACGACAGGTGCCAATATAACACGACATTGTTACGACACGACCGAGAATATTGTTAAATTTCAGAAGGTTGGTTAGAGTTCCAAAGCGCGGATTATGGTCGCGTAGTTGTCGTTCACAGAAATGTGTCCGAGGTTTTTGTTTGGGTTTTCTGGCAGGGCGGGAGGCTTCGCGCTAGGGTGTTCCCACGCATAAACATGTTTGTATAAGTGGGGATAAAAGATGAAAGCTTTCTTCAAAGCAGCGGCCTTGGCGGCCGCATTTGCGGCCCTTGTGCCGGGTGTGCAGGCGGATGACGCCTCAGCAAAGCTTGATGCCGTTCTGGCCAGCCAGCCAGAAGCAACCAAAGCGCGCTACCAGTATCGCCATCCCAAGGAAACGCTGCAGTTCTTCGGTGTGAAGCCGGGCATGACCGTGGCTGATACGCTGCCGGGGGCTTACTACAGCCGTATCCTGTTGCCGTATCTGGGGGACGAGGGCGCGCTTGTGGGCGTGAACTATTCCGTGGCGCATCGTTCTATCGATTATAAGGGTGACGCTGACAAGTTGGCCCAGCACCAAGGCTGGCCTGCGCGCTTCACCACCATGGCGGAAGATTGGCGCGGCGGCAGCAAGGCTGCCATTTCCGCGCACCTGTTCGGGGATTTCCCGGCCTCTATGGACAACACAGTCGATGTGTTCCTGATGGTGCGCGCCACCCACCACCTGAACAAGCACGAAGAAACAGGTGGTACGCTTTCTGCGGCGCTGGCCGATATTATGCGTGTTCTCAAGCCCGGCGGCACGCTTGG
>JABXIV010000071.1 GCA_013372925.1 Alphaproteobacteria bacterium | reverse complement strand
CGCTAGTGTCGTTCCGCAGGATGAAATCCAGGAGCTCAGCCACATTTTCAGACTGCTTCCGCAATTTACTCCAGCAGAACAGGCTTCTGTGTTGATGTTTGATCGAGTCCCAGTCGACGCTTTGCGTCGGACGACAAAATAAACACGTTTTCTGCTTGTCCGGCCAACCGAATATATATTATCAGAGGCCAGCTATAAGTTGGTTTGGTGGGGAGTAGGGCTTTGAAAAAATGTAAAAATATGGCGGAAGTGCGAGAGGAAATCGATCGTGTAGACCGCATGATCGTGCCGCTACTTCTTCAACGCCTGGAATATATTGCGCAGGCCGGTCATATAAAATCAGACCGCGAGGCCGTTAGGGACAACTGGCGCGTTGAGGACGTTGTGTCTAAGGCAAAGGCAACCGCGGAAGCCCAAAGCGGAAACACCCAATACATTGAAGACATCTACCGTCACTTGATTGAATGGAGCATCAATCACGAATTCGGCGTGTGGGATGACGTAAACTGTTCATCGATTTCAGGGTAAATCGTTTATTTCTTGCAGTGGATGCAAGTTGTGACAGTTGGGTCTAGCTCTAAGCGTTTCTCACTGATTGGCTCACCGCATACGAGGCAATATCCAAACTCACCAGACTCGAGCCGAAACAAGGCTGCCGCAATCCTGTTCAATGTTTGGCGACGGCGCCCGGCAATAGCATTGCTCATAGCTTGACCTTGCATGGCATCCATCCTTGAAAGTCGACCGACGCGAGCTTGATCCAGTTCAACGGCTCCTCGGCTATCAGCGGATTCATGGTCCAGCATTTCAAGTTCACTTTGAAGGGCAAGAAGTTTGCTGCGCCAATAAGCTTCTGATTGCTTTTGATTAGACATAGTCGAAATCTATCGCAGTAGGGCGATGAAGGCTAGAGGGCCTAGTTGCAGCTTAATTCAATCGGTAGTTGGCGTACTAATACAATAAGGATTGTTGACTATAGAATCAGGATTATATTTCAAAGGGTTGCTTTATATAGTCAAGGCAAACTCATAAAACTTTTTGTTTAAATTTCGGCGAAATACGCTATAATTCGAGACGTGTCGTGTGCTGGCTAAGCCGGTTCGATGCAAACCCAGAGGGCTTACCCCCATCGCCCTCTGGGTTTTTTTATTTCCTTAGAGCCTAAGTTCTATTCTGCAGCACTTCGGCCATGTTCGATGGTTTCTTCGACATGCTTGCGCCGTGCGTCGTGTTCATCTGCCACTGCCATGTCGTTGGCCTGCATCGCATCAATATCGACATTCGCAAAACCAAGAATACCCATCTGGCCGTAAGCATTCTGAATTTTGTCTCCCCAGAGGCCGATGTCCTTAACGACGGGCACGATGCGACTGAAAAGATTGGTGCGGAACATCCGCATGCCCTCACTATTCTCAAGGAACTCGAGGCATTCCTTCATTGGATAGCCCAGGTTTTCCCAAACCTCCTTGTTTTGGAAGCGATCACGCATCAGGTAGCAGGCTTCAATGAGGAATTCTTCACGTTCATCCCGTTCGGCCTGTGTCAACTCAGGGTAATAATCCCTCAAAGCCAGGCGCCCGAATGCGACGTGGCGTGCCTCATCCTGCATCACGTAGGCATTGACTGCAGACGCAAGCGGATCAGTACCATGATCCCGGATGTTGCCAAATGCGGCCAGCGCGAGGCCTTCGATGACGACTTGCATGCCAAGATAGGTCATGTCCCACCGGCTGTCGCGGAGCACTTGATCCAGCAGCGTTTTAAGCGGACCAGTAATCGGGTAAGCCAAGCCGATTTTATCAACCAGCTTTTTATAGGTCTCGACATGGCGTGCCTCATCCATCACCTGCGTTGAGGCATAAAACTTCGCCTCTGTATCGGGCACGTTGGTCACGATCTTGGCACTACAGATCAATGCCCCTTGTTCACCATGGAGAAACTGAGAGTTACTCCATGCGGCTTGGTGCAAGCGTGCTTCGCCTTGTTCCTTTGGCGACATTTTCATAAAGAAATCTGCACCATACAGAGGGAAATACTCGATCGGGATGCCCAATGGGTTGTCTGGGTCTAGTTCGTGAGACCAATCAATGCGAGACTCTGTATCCCACTGCATCGACTTGCCTTTGTTATACAAATTCAACAAATCCTGTCGGTCGTCGCTATAATGCCAGTTAAACAACGCGTCATAATCTTGAGGTACGTCCCAAGTGCTTTCTTCAAGTGCTGAAGCGTAAATAGGATCCAGTGCCATCAGAGGAAACTCCCATCCATCCCGTAATTTTTAGACGAGGCAGTCTAGGAAAGATTTTGGTGTGGCGCAACAATAATGATAAATCTATCAATAACTGTTGATCAAAAAAAGACAGCCGCGCCACAGCGCGACTGCCAGTGATACCAGGGAGAGAAGGGCTCCGAGGTTAGTTCTTGCAAGCTTAGAAGCTGAGTTTCTGGGAACCTTTACCGAACTCAGGGTAGGCCTCGAGGCCCAGTTCGGCGAGGTCGGAACCAAGCTCTTCATCTTCCGCACTGAGGCGGATGCCAATAGTATATTTGAGCGCAAACCAAACGATGGCACTGGCGACAGCGACAAAGGCACCGATCGCAGCAACGCCGATCAACTGTGTTACGAAACTTGCGTCGCTGTTGGTAATCGGAACTGCAAGCGTGCCCCAGATGCCGCAAACAAGGTGCACCGAGATCGCACCGACTGCGTCGTCAATTTTAAGCTTGTCGAAGAACGGCACAGCAAACACTACAAGAACGCCACCTACAGCACCAATAAGTGTTGCTGAGAGCGGTAGCGGCGTGTCTGGGCCCGCCGTGATTGATACCAGACCAGCAAGGGCACCGTTCAGCACCATTGAAAGATCCACTTTGTTGTAGATCAGCTTTGTAACGGCTACGGCAGCAACTGCACCGCCGGCAGCAGCCATGTTCGTATTCACGAAGATGTTTGAGATTGCTACGCTGTCAGCTGCGGAACCCATGGCAAGCTGCGATGCGCCGTTGAAGCCGAACCAACCAAACCAAAGAATAAAGGTGCCCAGTGTGGCCAGTGGCAGGCTGGAACCTGGCATCGGACGCACTCTGCCCTCTGCGCTATAGCGACCGAGGCGTGGACCAAGAATGATTGCACCAACTAGCGCAGCCCAGCCACCAGCAGAGTGTACGATTGTTGAGCCAGCGAAATCAGCAAAGCCCATTTCAGACAGCCAGCCGCCGCCCCACTGCCAAGCACCTTCGATAGGGTAGATCAGGCCTGCGAGTACTGCTGTAAAGATGAAAAACGGAAACAGTTTGATACGCTCGGCGACCGTGCCGGATACAATAGAGGCCGTAGTGGCGACAAACACCATCTGAAAGAAGAAGTCTGATCCAGCTGCATAGCCTGACGGATCATGTTGCGCACCTTCTGCAAGTGCAGCGGCGTCATCCGGGCTCCAGAGCGAGAAGAAGCTACCAAAATAGCCCCCATCGACACCGTCATACATCAGGTTGTAACCCATCAACATCCACATCACGCACGCAACAGCATAAAGCACGACGTT
>JABXIV010000185.1 GCA_013372925.1 Alphaproteobacteria bacterium | reverse complement strand
GGCATGCGTCAGGTTAAAGGCGTGGCCCAATATTGGGCAGAAACCTTGATGGCAGCCCGCCACCGCCCCTTCACTGACGTTGAAGAGCTCCAGAAGCGCACCCGCATGCCCACCGCCCAACTGGAAAAGCTTGCTGAGGCCGATTGCTTCCGCTCCTGCACGCTGGACCGCCGCACGGCACTTTGGCAGGTGCGCGGCCTTGTAGATGCGCCCGACCTGCCCTTGTTCCAGCACGCTGATGCTGATGACCGGGGGGCTGACCCAAAGGCTCAGCTCCCGACAATGTCGCTGCCTGAGCATGTGGTGAACGACTATCAGAGCCTGCGGCTATCGCTGAAAGCCCACCCGCTATCGTTCCTGCGCGCTGGCTTCAATGCACGCGGAATCATACCGAACGAGCAGTTACCACACCTGAAAAGCGGCCGCAGGCTATCTGTTGCCGGGTTGGTGCTGGTTCGCCAGCGCCCCGGCAGCAGCAAGGGGGTAATTTTCATGACCCTTGAGGACGAAACAGGCACAGCCAACATCGTGGTCTGGAACAAGGTATTTGAAAAGCAGCGCGCTGTTCTTATGGGTAGCCGCCTACTGGTTGTTCATGGTGAACTTCAGCATGAAGACGGCGTTATCCACGTGGTTGCAAAGCACCTTGAAGACGCATCCCATGCCCTTCTGGGCCTGTCAGATGATGATGCCGCCGATAACGACTCGTTACCGGCTTACAGGCATGCGGGGCACCCCAGAAATGTCAAAGACCTGATCCCCAAAGGGCGAAACTTCCACTAGTCACTCGCCAATTTGCTGAGATAGCCATTTAATAGCGCGCCCGAAGGTCTCGGGCACTGCTGTGACATGGCCGGCATCCTTGATGATTTTGAGCCCAGCAAGGGAGAGGCCTGCACCACTTCGGCGCTCAAGTACCGAGACAAGCTTTTCGGTAAGCTCCAGCCTACCGGGCCTTTCATTTTCGGCAGTAGACAGGAACACATGTACGTTGAAGGGCTGCGCCTGCTGCGCTGTTTCGACTTCCAGCTCATCAAGATACTGGGTGCTTAGTTTATCAAGGGCAGGACTGCCGAGAAGATAGTATTTGAAAGTATCAGGCTGAGCCAACAAGACATATGCACCGAACTCGGCTGCCGAGGAATAACCCAGAAAAGCACGTTCGTCAGGCTTGGTCCTGAACGTATTTTCTACGTACCTGATAATATCATTACGGAGAAACGAGAGGTAATTGCTGGCCTCACCTGTTGGCCCATCAATCGTTTCATACTCAAAGAGCGTAAAATCACGTGTCCGGCTGCCTCGCACAGCGTTACCTTCTTCGTCTTTTTGCCAGGAAATCCCCACCAGAATAGCATTCGGCATCAGAAACTCTGTGGTGCCTGATAGCAGGTCCATCTCAACATCACCGTCTGTCATATAAATGACCGGATATGTCTTATCGGTGTTTTCTGAATATTCTGCTGGCAGCTTGATATAAAGCTCATATTGCCGACCGGTACCGCTATCCTTGACTGGTACCACCTGTGTTCGCGGTATCCCGAAAGGCTTTATGTCTGCAGCACCACTGCCGCCAAACGACCACAACAGCACCAATGTTAACGCAAAAATTTTCTTCATGATTTCCCCCATCATTTCGTTGCCCGAGGCGACGTGTGCAAAAGCCCGCCTCGCACGACACAAGAACAGATGTTAGTCGATATTCTGCCCAGACAACCACTTTATGCTGCGTAAAACGGTCTCTGGAAACGCGGTGCCATGATCGGAACCTTCAATAATTTCCAACCCCGCAAATGACAAACCCGCTTCACTTCCGCGCTCAAGCACTGGCACCAATTCTCCGGCAGCATCTATCCGGCCTGGGTTATCCAGTTCACCGATAGACACGAAAACATTCGCGCCAACACGTTGCTGCCCTTCGGCCATTTTAGCCGCCAGCCCATCTAAATATTCGACGCTTCTACTATTGAAGGCAGGACTACCCAAAATGTAATTTTTGAACGTATCCGGGGCTGCGACCAAGATGTATGCGCCGAACACCCCTCCAAGAGAATATCCAAAATAGGTCCGCTCACTGGGGTCTGCCCGGTAATGACTTTCAACATATTTAATAACGTCGCCCCGAACAAACGGCAGGTGATCCGCCGCGTGCCCAAACTGGTATTTGGCCTGATGTTCTGCGTTACTGGAGGGGATCACCGAATAGTCCCGAAACCTACTGGCATGAGCCATGCCTTCCTCGTTTCCAGTTTCAGCACCCTGACCTAAATCCGCCTGCCAGGAAATTCCAACAAGAATGACATCCGGCATCAGATAAGCTGTGGCCCCGGCCAACATCTCCATGTGCCAGTCAGCATCTGTGGTATAGATTACAGGGTATCTTCTATCCGTGTTCTTCGAATAGTCCTCAGGCAGCTTGATATACAGTTCGTATTGCCGATCAAACCTGGCATCCTTGATAGGAACCACCTCTGTCCGGGGCATTTCGTACCCCTTTGGCTCGACTGCCTGAACACCGCAAACCGGCAACAAAAACGCAAACACCAAAACTGCATATCTCGTCATGATATTCCCCATCACGTTGACAGCCATACTGGCCCGCCAAACGCAGCGATGCCCCTATCTTCATCATGCCGCGAAATAGGACGACACAAACATAGCTGCTTTGTAATGTAACACTATAACAATATCAATGAAATGTAAGTTTAGGCGCCCGAGGCTACCACGCAAAGGTATAGCCTCATCGCTTTATTCCTCGCTGCCGCGCAAGAAACCGTTGGCAGAAAAACCCTATAGTCTTTCTGCAAAGAGCAAACCCGGTCCACGGGCAGCGGCGTCCTAGCGATATTCCGCCTTTGCCTGCAGGCGGCGCTTGTGCAGCAGCGGTTCAGTATAGCCGCTCGGCTGCTCACGACCCTTGAAGACCAAATCCGCAGCCGCCTGGAAGGCGATACTGCTTTCAAAGTCAGGAGCCATGGGCCGGTACGCGGGGTCACCCGCATTTTGCTGATCAACGATAGCCGCCATACGCTTCAGCGCTTCCATAACCTGTTCTTCGGTGCAGATACCGTGATGCAGCCAGTTGGCTACATGCTGGCTGGAGATCCGGAGCGTGGCCCGGTCTTCCATAAGGCCAACATTGTTGATATCCGGAACTTTCGAACAGCCCACGCCTTGATCGATCCAGCGAACAACATACCCCAGGATACCCTGTGCATTGTTGTCCAGTTCTCGTTGCACTTCTTCGGCAGACAGGTTTCGCCCACGCAGGAGCGGCACTGTCAGAATGTCATCCAGGCTGGCGCGTGGTGCGCTCGCCAGTTCCCTTTGGCGGTCAGGAACGGATACCATATGATAATGTTGCGCGTGCAAGGTGGCTGCTGTCGGCGAAGGTACCCAGGCACAGCTGGCGCCCGCTTTTGGGTGGGCGATCTTTTCCGCCATCATTCTGGCCATCTCATCTGGCATTGCCCACATGCCTTTGCCGATCTGGGCCTTGCCTTGCAGGCCACACTCAAGGCCAATGTTTACGTTCCAGTCTTCATAAGCTGCAATCCAGGGCTCGCCCTTGATATCGCCCTTGGGCAGGAAGGCACCCGCTTCCATGCTGGTGTGAAGCTCATCACCTGTGCGGTCCAGAAAGCCCGTGTTGATAAACACCAGTCGGTCTTTCGCAGCGCGAATGCATTCTTTCAGATTTACGGTGGTGCGGCGTTCTTCATCCATTACACCAACCTTTATGGTGAAACGGTCCAGACCGAGAATATCTTCAACCGCTCCCATAATCTCATTGGTCAACGCCACCTCAGCCGGGCCATGCATTTTCGGCTTAACGATATAGATGCTGCCTGTCCGGCTATTGGCATTTTCGCCCTTCTTCGCAAGGTCATGCAGCGCGCACAGGCTGGTCACCAGAGCATCCAGAAGGCCTTCAGAAACCTCGCTGCCGTCAGCATTTAGAACGGCCGGAGTTGTCATCAGATGTCCCACATTCCGCACGAGAAGAAGGCTTCGGCCAGGTAGGGTCAGGCTGCCACCACCTGCGGCCGTGTAAACATGGTCCTTGTTCAGGCTGCGCGTCATCTCCTTGCCGCCCTTCACGAAGGTTTCGCTAAGATCCCCTTTCATGAGGCCCAACCAGTTGCGGTATACGGTGGCTTTATCTTCGCCATCTACAGCCGCGACTGAGTCTTCGCAGTCCTGAATTGTGGATATGGCAGATTCGAGCACAACATCCTTCACTCCTGCGGTTGATGAGGCGCCGACGGGATGATCCCGATCAATCTGGATATCGATATGCAGGCCATTGTTCTTGAGAAGCACCGAAGACGGCACGTCAGCCGCCCCCTTATAGCCGACGAACTGCCCGGCGTCCGCGAGGCCTACAACCTCGCCCGAGGCTGTCTCCGCCTTCAGCGCACCCGCTTCGACGGTGTAGGCCGTCACGTCGCCATGCTTGGCGCCTTCAAGCGGCACCGCGCCATCAAGAAAGGCCGCCGCTTTTTCAACCACCACAGCACCGCGCGCGGTATTGTAGCTGGCGGTTTTCTCTAGCCCCGGCGTCTCCGAGATCACATCCGTGCCATAATAAGCGTCATACAGGCTGCCCCAACGCGCATTCGCCGCATTCAAGGCAAAGCGGGCGTTCATCACCGGCACAACAAGCTGCGGGCCGGCGATGCTCGCGATCTCAGGGTCTACGTTCCGGGTTTCAATCTTAAAGGCTGGCCCTTCTTCCTCCAGGTAGCCGATGTCTTTCAGGAAGGCTTTATACTGGGCGAAATCATAATTCGGGCCGGGATAGTCCTTGTGCCATGCGTCGATCTTGGCCTGCAGCTCCTCACGGTGCTGGAGCGCCGCTTTGGTTTTCGGGCCAAAGGTTCCAACCAGATCAGCAAGACCGGACCAAAAAGTTTGCGCATCAATGCCCGAGCCAGGCAGAGCCTCATTCTCAATGAAATTATGAAGCTCACTTGCAATCAACAAGCCGTTCTTTTCAATCCGATCCGTCATTTCATTCACCCTCGCGCACATGGCATCAAATCGCTGCCTACTATACTCAAATCTCAGAAAGTGGCCCGAATAATTGAGCCCAAAGATAATACCAGACAAGATAACTGCCGCCCCCACCTGTTGACGGTAAGGGCGGCAGCTGTGTCTCCTGGTTCAGCCGCTTAGCCGAACTGGTTCATGGTGTTGTCTTCGCCTGCAGCTTTCAGCGCAGCTTCGCCAGCAAAGTATTCCTTGTGGTCATCGCCGATATCCGAGCCAGCCATATTCTGGTGCTTCACGCAGGCAATACCCTGGCGGATTTCTTCACGCTGAACCTGCTTCACGTAACCGAGCATGGCTTCTTCACCGAAGTAGCGCTTGGCCAGATTATCCGTAGACAAGGCCGCCGTATGGTAGGTTGGCAGCGTGATCAGGTGGTGGAAAATACCTGCCCGCTTGGAGCCATCCCGCTGGAACGTGCGGATTTTCTCGTCTGCTACTTCAGCCAGTTCTGTATCATCATACTCAACGCTCATCAGGTTTGCACGGTCATAAGCGGATACATCCTTGCCTTCTGCTTCCCAGGCATCAAACACTTGCTGACGGAAGTTCAAGGTCCAGTTGAAGGATGGCGAGTTATTGTACACCAGCTTGGCGTTTGGAATAACTTCGCGGATCCGGTCAACCATGCCAGCAATCTGCTCAACATGCGGCTTCTCTGTCTCAATCCACAGAAGGTCAGCACCGTTCTGGAGCGACGTGATACAGTCAAGAACGCAGCGATCTTCACCGGTCCCAGGCTTGAACTGGAATAGGTTGGAAGGCAGACGCTTGGGGCGCAGCAGCTTGCCGTCGCGGTTGATAACAACATCATTGCCCTTAAGGTCGCCAGCTTCAATTTCTTCACAGTCGAGGAAGCTGTTGTATTGGTCGCCAATATCGCCTGCCTCTTTGGAGTATGCGATTTGTTTCGTCAGGCCTGCACCAAGGCTGTCTGTGCGGGTCACAACGATGCCGTTATCTACGCCCAGCTCAAGGAAGGCATAGCGGCAAGCGCGAACCTTCGCGAGGAAGTCCTCGTGCGGTACGGTCACTTTGCCATCCTGGTGGCCGCACTGCTTTTCGTCAGACACCTGGTTTTCGATCTGCAGCGCACAGGCGCCAGCTTCAATCATTTTCTTCGCCAGCAGGTAAGTTGCTTCCGCGTTACCAAAGCCCGCATCGATATCAGCAATAATGGGCACAACGTGCGTTTGGAAGTTGTCAATCTTGCCCTGAACTTCAGCTTCTAGCGCTGTGTTACCAGCCTTGCGGGCAGCATCAAGCTCGCGGAAGTAGCCGCCAAGCTCGCGGGCGTCAGCCTGCTTCAGGAATGTGTAAAGTTCTTCGATAAGCGCCGGTACGGACGTTTTTTCGTGCATGCTCTGGTCAGGCAGCGGGCCAAACTCAGACCTGAGCGCAGCAACCATCCAGCCAGAAAGGTAAAGGTAGCGGCCTTTGGTTGAGCCGAAATGCTTCTTGATAGAAATCATTTTTTGCTGACCAATAAAACCGTGCCAGCAACCAAGAGATTGCGTGTAGTTTGCCGGGTCAGCGTCATATGCCGCCATGTCTTTGCGCATGATGTCCGCTGTGTAACGCGCGATGTCAAGACCAGTGTGGAAGCGGTTCTGTGCACGCATACGTGCGACTGCTTCGGCATCGATACCATCCCACGTACCTTTAAAGCTGCTGATCAGATCCTGAACGTTTTTGATCTCGTCCTGATAGCTCATGATCTTCTTCCCTTCTGATGTATCAAATGGCATCGCGTTATCTCCTCTACACACTGTCAGCCGTCGACTTATTAGACTGGCTGATCTGCCTTGCGTCGGTGATAGGCGGGAAAAACATTTTTTGCACACGGCATTTAGTGAACATGTAAATTCTTACAAATTATTTTGTCATATTGTAATATTTGTAATATTACATTTGTAAGCAAAGAGGCAGACATGGCAAAAGAACGCAGCATATTCATGGGACCCCGCATCAGGCGACTTCGGCGAGACCTGGGATTAACGCAAGTCGGCATGGCCGAAGATCTGGATGTGTCCCCATCTTATATAGCGCTTATCGAAAGCAACCAGCGGCCAGTAACTGCCTCCATGCTGCTGAAGCTTGCAGAGATTTACCACACCGATATCGCATCCCTCGCGCGCGGGGCGGGCGATGACTTTAACGCCCAGATTACAGCCATTTTCAAGTCCCCCCTTTTTGCAGACCTTGACCTATCTCCGCTTGAAATACAGGATTTTGGCAGCACTTTTCCCGCCACAGCGGAAGCCGTTATCCGCCTTTACACGGCCTATCAGGAAGGACAGATGGCGCTCGCAGACCAGTCGGGAGGGGAAAGCACGAGCGGCCCAGATCCGATAAGCGAAGCGCGGCGCTTCCTTGCTGCCCGCAAAAACTATTTCCTTGAGATCGACCAAAAGGCCGAGGATTTGGCACAGGAAATCAAGCGGGTCGGTGGCCTTGAACAGTATCTTAACGATCAGCGCTTGCGGATACGCCGCCTCCCCTCTGATGTAATGATGGGCTTTACGCGTCGCTTCGACATACACCGCCGAGAGGTCGTACTGGATGAAGCACTTGATAATGCGAGCGCTAATTTCCAGCTTGCTCTCCAGATCGCCTATATGGAGATGAAAGACGTTATTGCGGACAGCCTCGCTGGCACCCAGTTTGACACCGAGAGCGGCGAGAAACTGACCCGGCGTGCTCTGGCGAGCTATGCGGCAGGCGCGATCATGATGCCCTATCAGGCCTTTGCAAAGGCCGCTAAAAACCGGCACTATGACATTGAAGCGCTAAGGCGACAGTTCGGGGCAAGTTTTGAGCAG
Source organism: Alphaproteobacteria bacterium (assembly GCA_013372925.1). Taxonomy (GTDB): domain Bacteria; phylum Pseudomonadota; class Alphaproteobacteria; order Sphingomonadales; family Kordiimonadaceae; genus Kordiimonas. The sequence goes on along the minus strand of JABXIV010000185.1, from coordinate 1,013 downwards.
GTTGCCCACCGTCTAACGACTCTTCAAAAAACTGGACAGGAAGGTGTACCCTTCTTTTTCATCCGCGTCGATGCCGCTGGAAACGTGTCCAAAAGACTTGACGGCGCAGGCTTTCCATTCGCCCGCCATGGCGGTTCTTGCCCGCTCTGGAGCGTGCACAGCGCTTTCCAAAGGCCCCGAGAGGTTATCACCCAGTGGGTAGAACTGCCTGATGGTGAACGTTTTTTCTCAATCGTCCGAACGGTTACCGCAGGTGGCGGTGGCTATGGGCGGCCACAGGTTGAACGCGCCATAGCGCTCTGCTGTGCCTCACAGCATGCGCACAAGCTGGTGTACACGAAAGATACAGACATTCCTGCCGTACAGCCTACGCCCATCGGCGTCACCTGCCGGCTCTGCCACCGAGCAGACTGCCTGGCCCGCGCTGAACCACCAATCGGTCGCTCGCTTCTATCTGATGACTACCGCCGGCCTTCCACACCCTTTGGCTTGGTTGATCCTTGATCCATCAGCATAGTCTTGGAGGCGGGACTTACCGTCGCCGCCACGCTTCGCTCCGTATGAACCTCGGATCAAAGGTGCAGCGCAGCCCATAATGGCAAAAGGCCCCCCACGCGTGGCCACAGACCCAACATCGAAGGACTGGCTGATTAAACAACTGACTGAAAGTGCTTTGCGCATACAATGCTGCAGTAGGCACAAAAAAATCGCGTCCACCAGCAGCCTTTTAAAGACTGCCGTCCGGAGACTGTGTCGTGAGCCCGAGCCCTAAGGGCCCGGGCTCGAAACTGCGATAATTATTGTCTTAGAAGGTCACATTGCTGCTGGTGAGATCGCTAAGAGCTATTCCCTGAATTTGGCCTTGGCGGCGTGATTTACAGTCGCGGCTATGCTTTCACCGTTATCTCCAACCTATTGCCCGACCCAGCAGCTTAAAATGGGCACCCTAGGTCCAAATAAAAAAGCCCCGGACCTTTTGGGTCTGGGGCTTTTTATCCGCTATTTGCGGTATC
>JABXIV010000240.1 GCA_013372925.1 Alphaproteobacteria bacterium | reverse complement strand
TAGTTCTTCAAAACCCTATCCAGCAGGAACCGATAATCTTTCACCGTGTCTTTGATCATCGCTTCATAGGCTTCGCTGTCGCCACGCCGGGCGGCCTTGACATAAGCGATCGGTTTTTCGTCAACGATGCGCGCACCATGCGCACGTGCATCCAGTGCCACGACACGAAAACCGCGCTTGATCAACTCCGAGGTCACATCGTCGCCGTACATCAGGTTGTCTTCTGCCAACCAATAAAGGCTAGACCCCATCAAACCATGCATCAGCACAGCAAGCGGTGCGTCTTTCCTGGTTTCGTCTGATTGATAGACGAAACCTGTAATTCGGTTACCGTCCGGCGCATCGTAACCAAACTGTTGTACATAAGTGCCAGCAATGCTGGCTGTAGTCGCTGTAGCAACCGCGATACAGGCTGCCAAAAATATTTTGATTGTTTTGATCATAACAAATGTCTCCTTTCGGAGACACTTCTAGTGATCTGTTTGTCAAACAGGCGTCAAACGGGTTCAGCCCATGACAAAACAACTTTGGTACCGCCCTCCGGCCTGGATCTTACGTCAAAGGAGATACCGAAATGAGTACTTAGCCGCTCCACAAGTGTTAGCCCGACCCCAAACCCTCGCCTTTCAACATCTACGCCACCAAATCCAATGCCTGTGTCGACAATTTCCACCAGGCCTTCGCTCACGGAAACCGTGACAGCCCCACTATCGGTATAAGAAAGGGCATTTCGCAAAACATTGCCTACCAACACGTGGGCTACCGCCTCCGGAACTGGCATCTTTACACGTTCCTCGCCTTTTACCGACACAGTGACATTACGCGAACCGATTAAATGACGATAAGCCGCGACACTGTGTTCACAGACAGCCTTGATATCGCAGCCTTGTGCATCACGAGCATCCCGGCCAAGCCATAAAATCCCTTCTGTTAGCTGCTGCATGTCCTTGATTGCTGCCTTCACACGCGTCAGCGCGGCGCTCGCATCTTGTTTTTCTTCCAGAACCTCAACTGCTCCAAAGGCGACAGCAAGTGGTGTGCGAAGCTCATGGCTGGCATCCCGATTAAACTGGCGCTCCCGCTCAAGAAGCACCTGAATACGTTGATCTCGAATTTCAATGGCTTCAGCCAACGCATGCAATTCGCGAGGCGCTTGCGCTGGCACGGCCAAGCGCCCATCGACATTTTCGCCATCCGCTAACATATTGGCCATTTCTTCAAGCGGGCGGGAAACCTTTCTACTCATTCGCGTGAGAAAATAGAGCGACAGCACGAGCCCTAGTCCGGCCATGCCTCCAATGACCATGAGAAAACTCTTGATCTCAGGCGTAGACCGGACAAAGCGGCGTGCATTGAAGAATACATAAAAGTTCCTACCGTCAGGCATGGTCTGCGCAAGCGCATGGAAATGACCATTGTCGCCGCCAAAAACCTCAAATGCTCGGTCTTTGTAAGTGGGCTTTATTTTGGTACGAAGCCATTCAGGCATCGCCTCTGTACCCACATAATAGGTCATTTTGACACCAGGCAACGAACCGTGGTCGGATTTCACTACAGGATTATCCCGTAAAAAATTGGCCGTCGCTTCTCTGACCTGCAGCTCAAAAATATCATCCTCAAGTGTAAACCCGAAAAGAACAACCATCAGCGCAAAAACGGCAAAGCTGCAGACAAGCGCTCCTACGAAAGTGCGCATGATCATGCTTCGAACGCGACGGGATGGCTGCTTCATGGCTTGTCCTTCAAGGCATACCCCTTGCCACGCACAGTTTGCAGAATATCCTGCACCCCCAACCCCGACAGCGCCTTGCGAAGATTGTAAATATGGGTTCTCAAGGCACCAGATTCTGGCGGCTCCTCGCCCCAAAGGGCGTAACTTATATCTGCCGTTGAGACGACCTCGGGTGCCGCTTCCAGAAGCAGCGCAAATATTCTGGCCTCCTTCTCGTGAAGGGGTGCCGTACCTGCCAGGGACTGAATCGACTGGTCTGAAACATCAAGCGCAACACTACCGAAAGCGAGGCGAGGCGCATTTCGGCTTTTTGGTCGCCGTGCCAAAGCATCAATCCGCATCTTGAGCTCCCTGAGCGAAAAAGGCTTCACCAAATAGTCGTCGGCCCCAGCCTCGAATCCCGCTTCCTTGTCATCAATAGTATCACGGGCGGTTAGCATTATAATCGGGGCCTGAAGCCCTGCCGCACACCGATACGCCGCGCACACTTCAAGGCCATCGCGCCCAGGCAGCATCACATCAAGTACGATAACGTCATAGCTGCCGCCCACTGCAAGTTCTAGGCCTTGGTCCCCGCTATACGCGAAATCAAGCGAGTAATCCTCTTCCAGATACTCCGCAATATTGGCCTGAATATCCAGATTGTCCTCTACGATCAATACACGCATGCAGCCCCTCCGTATCCTGATCAAAGACCATGCCCCTCTGCTTGTCAAACGAACGTCAAATATCCGGCCTTCCACTGTTTCACCTTCATTTGACATTTGCCGCCCTATGACAGGGAAAACGACAGGAGGCATATATGCAAAACAAAATAGAGCTGAAAAGGATCAGCCATCACTTCGATACCTCAGAAGAACGGATCGAACTTTTTCATGAACTCTCACACACGATCTGCTCGGGTGAAACATTGGCTATCGTCGGCCCATCTGGGGCAGGCAAATCCAGCCTGCTTTCAATCGCTGCAGGCCTTGAAGCACCGTCTGAAGGCACCGTCAGTTTCACGATTGATGGCAACCAGGTTGATACCCTGTACATGCGTGCCAGTTCAGGTTTCATCTTTCAACAATTTCATCTGATGCCCGAACTGGATGCAATCGATAACCTTGCTCTGCCGCTCAGACTGAAGGGCAACAAAGCCGCCTACGACATCGCTGCCTCATGGCTTGACAATATTGGCCTGAAGGATCGGGCAAGGCACCGCCCACATCAACTGAGTGGCGGAGAACAACAACGCATTGCAGTCGCTCGTGCTTTTGTGTCCAAGCCTCAATTCATTTTCGCAGATGAGCCTACGGGCAATCTGGACGCCCGCACCTCTGCCAGTGTTACAAGTCTTATGTTTGACTGCGCTTTGGAAACAGGGTGTGGCCTGGTCATCGTTACACACAGTAAAGAGCTTGCGGCTTGCGCACAGAAAAGCCTGCGCCTTGAGGCTGGCCGGCTGGAGGTCGCAGCATGAGCAAACTCAAACTTGTTGCCGAAAACAGCCTGCGTGACCTAGCACATTCAGATGGTCGTATCAGCCTTTTAACCCAAACTTTGCTGCTTGCTTTTCTGCTGACTCTCACCCTCACAAGCGGTTCCATCCAGACATATCTGCGAACGAACCTGGATCAGATGCTGGGATCTGATATGGTTATTGAAAGCCACACACCCCTTACCGACAGCCAAATTGAAACGCTTCAAGGCATGGCCGCTGGCACTTCAAGAACCGTGCTGACCAACATCACACTTACCAGCGGCACCAACTGGGAACGGGCTCAGCTAAAGATCGTAGACAGTAACTACCCACTTCAAGGTACACTACAGATTGGCCAAGCGCCATCAGCCCAGCAACGCCCGGTCCAGCGAGGTCCCTCTGAGGGTGAAATCTGGCTGGATTCACGACTGGCAACGAAACTTCGCCTCAAAGTCGGCGATCGGCTCAACCTTGGCGAAATAGACCTGTTGGTGGCGGCCATCCTATTCCACGAACCAGACCGTATTCTTGAAGGCCACAGCGTGGCAAAGCGGGCGATGGTTCATCGTGCAAGCCTTGATGCAGTATCGCTCGACACAGCCAAAAGTCGGACCCGTTTTCTGATTGCAGCAGACGAAACAGCCCAAGGCGCTATTGAAGATTGGGCGAAAAAAGCCCTTCCGGCTGCCACTTTGACAAAGAAATATGGTGGTCAACACCCTCTTGCCGGTTTCTGGACACGTACCGAAAACTTCCTCGGTCTTGCGTCCGTCATCCTTTTCTTCCTTGGGGCCGTGGCGCTAGATATGACGAACCGGCGCTGGCTCGCAAAAATGCGCTACCGTTTGGCTATTTATGCCAGTTTCGGAACATCCAACCGAACTGGAATGCTTATAGCTCTGGGTGAGTGGTTAATCGGATTCCTGGCCTGTGTGGCTATTGCCTGTTCACTGGCAGCAATCGCCTTCGGCCTGATAATTCAGGACCTACAAGGATATTTTCCGGGCCTTGAGGTCGGTTGGGATTCTCTAGCCGCGCTGAAAACCATTGGCCTGGTTTTTGTGCTTATGCTCACCCTGCAACTGCCCAGTTTCATTCAGCTGACGCGGGCTTCACTCCTTAGCCTGATTAGAAGTACGTCTGAAGGCAACTATGTCTGGTCGCGGCTGGCAATGGGGCTTATATCCGTCGCGATTTTGGCTATAGCATATTCTGACAACTGGCTGCTTACCGGCATGACCCTAACAGCCATCACCATTGCCATCACTGTTATGATCATCTTGACATGGGCCGTTATCAGACTGGGGGATAGGTGGGGCCGAGGCAAAGCAGGTCTTCTGCCGTTTGCCTTTTTTATCATGCGCCAGCGTCTGTTTGCAAAGTCTGCGCAGATCATGGGACTGGGCCTTTGCGGCCTGCTTCTCCTGTTCACCCTTATGTCGATGCGTGATTTCAGAGCCATGATGGAAGGGTATGGACGCACCCACGATGGGAACCTCATGATTTCCGAAGCTCAGGAAAACCAGATTGAAGCAATACACACTTGGGCTAAAACAACCAATAGCAGTGTTCGTTCCCTTCGCCCTTATGTTTCTGCGCAATTGATCTCGGTAAACGGCAAAAGTCTTGCAGACTATATGCAGAAACCCAGCGACACGCTTGCCACCCTAAAAGACCCTATCCGCTTGAGCTGGAGCGATACGCTGCCTGCAAACAACCGGCTTGCAGGCGGAAAATGGTGGCAACCAGAACCAGAAAATTGGCAGCAAATCTCTACGGAGCCGGAAGTCATGACAGATATGGGGCTCAGGTATGGCGACACGCTGACCTATGACATTTCCGGCGAGGCGTATGAGTTCACCCTCGTGGCCAGTCATGCGTTCAAGCCAGGTGGCGGGTCCATCACTTTTTGGTTCCAGGTTCCGGCCACTGCACGTCCACATATTGATGCGCCGACACGCTATATGGGCAGCATGGAGCTACCGGAACGAGCCTGGGTCGCACTCTCTCAACTTTGGCAGCAACATCCAACACTTTCGCTCGTCCCCCTAAAAGAACTGACGGATCGTTTCGATCAAACACTTGGTATTGTGACCAAAATCACTAGTGGCTATGCTGGTATGATATTGATACTGGCCCTCTTTGTCCTTGCAGCTTCGATCAGTGGTTTCAGCGCAGACGACCGGCAGAAAAACGGCCTGCTCATGAGTATGGGGCTAAGGAAGTCAGACTGCCTCCGCCTGAACTTTTATGACTGGGGGCTAACAGCATTCATCGCAGCGGCTGGCGCAATAATTGGCACATGGATGTCAGGTGAATTGATGTATCAGAGCCAGTTCGGCTTGACTTACGATCCTGACGTTCTTTGGCTCATTAGTACTTTGCTTATTATGATAGGACTGGTTTGCTTTGTCGGCTTTGCCGCCTGCCGCCATGCACTAAATTCGTCCGTGCGAGACCTTCTCGCTGAATAGACTATTCTCCCTAAAACTCGAAAAAAGCCGGGGCTCTCTTGGAGCTCCGGAATTTATTAGATTTACAGTCGCGGCTATGCTTTCACCGTTATCTCCAACCTATTGCCCGACCCAGCAGCTTAAAATGGGCACCCTAGGTCCAAATAAAAAAGCCCCGGACCTTTTGGGTCTGGGGCTTTTTATCCGCTATTTGCGGTATC
>JABXIV010000261.1 GCA_013372925.1 Alphaproteobacteria bacterium | reverse complement strand
GTTGCGTCAACGATTGCCCTATAAACTTCTTCGCCCTTGGGTGTTAGAACGAAGTTCTTGTTTCGCTTGTTGGTTTCATCGGCTTCCACATCTACCAGACCTTTTTGGCGCAGAAATTTCGCAGCCCGGCTTACTGTATAGCTGTCCATACGGCTTTGATACGCGATGTCAGCCCCATTGATGGGCATGTATGATCCGATGTTTATCAGAACCCGCATTTCCCGCGCTTCAAGGTCTGAAATATCCCTGATGTAAAGATCGCGGTTCAGTGCCATCAGGTTGCTCACAGTCGCAACTCTGAAGGGCAGGTGATCCAGCAGGTCCATCGGGCTTTTTAGCCTGTCGGTTAGCTGGAAGGCACGCTTGCGCGCGTTTGGTACATTCCTGTTTTTCATGCGCGCCCTCTCGTTTCCGCGTGTGTCTGGAAAACGCACCATACGAAGCATCTGTTTTTTCTGTCAAATCATTCGCTTGGCCGGTGCCTTTGGGGTGGTTTGAAAGTATATTGTTCTTGTTTTGTTCTTTTGTTATAATGGTTGTATGGATAAGACAGAACATAACGCTTGCACACTATCTTCCCCTTGGCTTTCAAGGGGGCGTGGGGCTGTTTCAAACGCCTCGGGCCGCTTTGAGGCATACAAGCGCGAACGCGTGCAGGATGGCTGGCTGAGTGAAGAACCAGCCGAACCTCTTCGCACAAGTGTGACAGAGGAACAGGCCAAACATATCCTTACCAGAAACAAGTCGCCGGATATTCCTTTCGACCGATCCATCAATGCCTACCGGGGCTGCGAGCATGGGTGTGTTTATTGTTTTGCCCGTCCGACGCATGCGTTTTTGGGCATGTCTCCTGGCCTTGATTTTGAGAGCAAGCTGTTTGCGAAATCCAATGCAGCAGACCTGTTGCGGCAGGAAATTTCCAAAAAAGGCTATAAACCGCAAACCATTGCCATGGGCACAAATACAGACCCCTATCAGCCGATCGAAAAAGAACGTCGTATCACGCGGGAAATCCTGAAGGTGCTGGCTGAGTGTGAGCACCCTGTCTCGATTGTTACCAAATCGCGCCTTGTTGTGCGGGATTTGGATTTGTTGGCACCGATGGCGGAGAAGGGACTTGTGAAAGTGGCACTGTCAGTAACAACGCTTGACCGCAAGCTTGCCCGGAACATGGAGCCAAGGGCCAGTACACCACAGCGCAGGCTGGATGCTATTCGCCTGCTTTCGGACGCTGGTGTGCCAACGGGGGTTATGTTTGCCCCGGTTATTCCCGCCTTGAACGATCATGAGATGGAGGCCGTTTTGTCAGCCGCTGCACACGCCGGTGCAAAAGAGGCTGGCTATATTCTGTTGAGGTTACCGCTTGAATTGACAGGCCTGTTCGAAGAATGGCTGGAGGAACATTATCCTGACAGGAAAGCGCGCGTGCTGAACAGGTTGAAGGAAATGCGGGGCGGTAAATTGAACGACCCTCGGTTCAAGCACCGTATGAAGGGAAGCGGCTTTGAGGCTGACCTGATGCGGCAACGCTTTGGAAACCTTTGCCGCAGGTTGCGGTTAAATGAGGACCGGCAGGCGCTGGCGGCAGACCGCTTTAAAAAGCCGGTTCTGAAAGGCGGGCAATACAGCCTTCTTGATGCTTTACAGTGATCAATAAAAAAGACCCGGCTATATGCCAGGCCTTTCATCATTCTATGCGTCAGAATTCTACACGTCAGGCGATCAAGCCTCTTCATCCATACTGAACAGCTCAGCATTGCCGCCGACGGCAGCAGTGTTGATGGTGAGCGTGTGTTCTGCAGCGAAGCGGAGCAGATAGTGTGGGCCACCCGCCTTGGGGCCAGTGCCCGACAGGCCTTCTCCACCAAATGGCTGCACGCCTACAACAGCGCCAACCATGTTGCGGTTGATATAAGTGTTGCCGATATTGGTTTTCTTGAACAGGTCGTGCCAGCGTTCTTCCAGGCGGGAATGAACGCCAAAAGTAAGGCCATAGCCAGTGTCGCCGATCTGCTTGACGACTTTTTCCATGTCTTCAGGCTTGAAGCGAACCACGTGGAGTACCGGGCCAAATACTTCCCGTTCAAGCTGATCCAGACTCTCCAGCTCAAAAATATGCGGGGCAAGGAAGGTGCCTTGCTGTGCTTCAGGTTCCATTTCGGCCACGGCAACAAGCTTGGCCTCGTCCGTCATGCGTGCACAGTGTGCCTGAAGGTTTTCAAGCGCTTCTGCGTCAATGATCGGGCCGATGTCTGTTGTAAGCTTGGCAGGGTTGCCGATCACGCGTTCCTTGAGAGCCCCTTTGATCATGTCGATCACCTTATCGGCCACGCTGTCCTGAACGAACAGAACCCGAAGGGCTGAACAACGTTGACCTGCCGACCCAAAGGCGGACTGGATTACATCATCGCTAACTTGTTCGGGCAGTGCGGTGCTGTCCACGATCATAACGTTCTGGCCACCCGTTTCCGCGATAAGGGGTGCGATTGCGCCGTCGCGGTTTGCCAGTGTGCGGTTGATGATCTTCGCTGTTTCAGTGGAACCAGTGAAGGCAACGCCTGAAACACGTTCATCCGCGACAAGTTTTGCACCAACGCGGGCGCCATCACCCAGCAAAAGGTGAAGCACATCAGCTGGCACGCCAGCTTTGTGGAACAGTTTCACAGCATGCCAGGCAACGATTGGAGTTTGTTCTGCAGGCTTTGCGATCACGGCGTTCCCTGCGGCCAAAGCAGCGGCTACCTGGCCAACGAAGATCGCGAGCGGGAAGTTCCATGGTGCGATGCAAAGGAAGGTGCCCCGGCCAGCCAGATGAAGCTGGTTCTTCTCTCCGGTTGGTCCCGGCAGGTTGATAGGGGCCCCGAACTGCTCCTCTGCCCGTGCCGCATAGTAGCGGCAAAAATCAACAGCTTCGCGTACCTCTGCGATTACGTCGGAAAGCGTTTTTCCGGCTTCACGCACCAGAAGGTCAGCAAAAATATCGCGGTCTGCTTCAATGGCGTCACCCATGGCCCGCAGAACTTTGCCGCGTTCCACGCCGCCCAGCAGGTTCCACTGTGCCTGTGCCGCTTGCGCCCGTGATATCGCAGTCTCGATATCTTCATCGCGGGCCTCGCTGGCCGTGCCAATAGTCTCGGAAATGTTCGCGGGATTTGTAACAGGCACAGGGTCGCCACCAACGTCGATGCCTGCGACAATGCATGCCGCTTTGTATGAATGATCTTTTCGTTCATCAAGGGCAGCCATAAGAGGCTCATATTGGGTGCGGTCCATAAGATTGCATCCTTTGGAGTTTTTACGTTCTGCGCCGTAGATATCTTCCGGCGTTGGTATAAGCGTGTGCCTGAGGGCAGGGGCCGATTTGATCGCATCAACTGGGTCGCCAGCTACTTCCTCTACGGGCACGCTTGCATCCATAAAACGGTTTACGAAGCTTGAGTTCGCACCGTTTTCCAGCAGTCGGCGCACAAGGTAAGGCAACAGGTCTTCATGCAGGCCCACCGGCGCATAGGTTCGCGTACGGACCGTTTGGCCGAATACCTTGCTGACAGCTTTATAGAGAAGCTCACCCATACCGTGCAGCTTCTGGAATTCAAAATGTTTGCCGGATGCCATATGCATGATCGCTGCAATGGTGTTGGCATTGTGCGTGGCGAACTGCGGATAAATTGCGTCCTGCGCTTCGAGCATGCGCGCGGCCGTATAAAGATAGCAGATATCCGTGGAAGGCTTGCGCGTGAAAACAGGG
>JABXIV010000107.1 GCA_013372925.1 Alphaproteobacteria bacterium | reverse complement strand
CGTTAAAGAAAAAGGAGTACTCTAATGGCTCATAAAAAAGCTGGTGGTAGTTCCCGTAACGGTCGTGACTCTGAAGGTCGCCGTTTGGGCGTAAAAAAATTCGGCGGCGAAGCTGTTCTTGCCGGTAACATCATCGTTCGTCAGCGCGGCACCAAATGGTACCCAGGTGAGAACGTTGGCATGGGCAAAGACCACACGCTGTTCGCACTGACCGAAGGCCACGTTAAATTCTCCAAAGGCAAAGGCGGTCGCGCATTTGTTTCTGTAGAAGGCTAAGGCCCAGCAACATTTGCTGAAATGAATTGGAAGGGCGGGCCAATCTGGTCCGCCTTTTCTTGTGTCATCTCTGTCGGCATTACCTATATTGTCAGAGTGACAAAAAATAATTGCGCTAACCAGGGACACCGCGGCTTCCGTGAAGCTCCCCAATTTGATAAAAGCAGCCCATGAAATTCGTTGATCAGACTAGGATTTATATTCAAAGCGGCGCAGGCGGTAACGGCTGCGTTTCCTTTCGCCGTGAAAAATATATCGAATTTGGCGGCCCCAACGGTGGCGATGGCGGCAAAGGCGGTGATATTGTCGTTGAAGCGGTCTCCGGACTGAATACGCTCGTCGACTACCGCTACAAGCGACACTACAAGGCCCAAAAGGGCCAGCACGGCATGGGCAAAAATATGACCGGTGCATCCGGGCAGGATCTGATCCTGAAGGTGCCAGTCGGTACCCAGATTTTTGATGAAGATATGGAATTCCAGATCGCTGACCTTACAAAGGTGGGCGATCGCGTGGTTCTCGCCAAAGGCGGAGAAGGAGGCCTTGGGAACACGCACTTCAAATCCTCCACCAACCGGGCGCCTCGCCGCGTAACACCGGGCGGTGAAGCTGAAGAAATGTATGTGGTGCTGCGTCTGAAACTAATTGCGGATGCTGGCCTTGTGGGCCTTCCGAATGCAGGTAAGTCCACGTTCCTATCGTCTGTATCACGGGCCAAGCCGAAGATTGCCGACTATCCTTTCACGACAATTTCGCCGCAATTGGGCGTCGTTGGAGTAGGTGAAAACGAATTTGTGCTCGCAGATATCCCTGGCCTTATTGAAGGTGCAAGCGAAGGCGTCGGCCTCGGCACCCGTTTTCTGGGCCACGTGGAACGCTGTGGCGTGCTTTTGCATCTTGTTGACGGCACACAGGAAGACGTTGTCGACGCTTATGAGACTATCATGGAAGAGCTAACCCAATATGGCGGCGGCCTTCGGGACAAGCCCATGATCATCGGCCTCAACAAATGCGACGCAATTCCCGAAGAAGAACTCGAGGAAAAACGCGTTGCCCTGCAAGACGCGGCAGCAAGGCCCGTGATGGTGCTCTCTGGCGCCACACATGAAGGCGTGCGCGAAGTCCTTTCTGCCCTGTGGGATGTCATCAAAGAAGACAAAGCCCAGCGCCAGATTGAAGAAGACGGTGCGGAAGAAGACGATAGCACCTCAACAGGCGGTAGCTGGTCGCCTATCTGATAAATGGATGCCCTATGGAGAGCGCCTTAAAAGCTGTAAAGGAAGCGCGCCGTCTTGTTATCAAGATCGGATCAGCCCTTCTTGTGGACAGCGACACGCGTGACCTGAGGCAGGAATGGCTGGCCGCCCTTGCAAGGGGCGTGGCCGAACTCCGCAAAAACGGCAAACAGGTTATCCTGGTATCATCTGGCGCAATTGCAATGGGCGTAAAGCCTTTGGGCTTCAAGGGCCGCCCCGAGCGGCTTGAAGAGGCACAGGCTGCCGCAAGCGTGGGCCAGATCAGGCTTGCACAAGCCTATCAGTCGCTCTTCGAACAGCATGATATGGTGATCGGCCAGATATTGCTGACAATCCATGAACTGGAAGAGCGGCCGTCATACCTGAACGCCCGCAACACGGTTGAAGCACTTCTAGAGCGAGGCGTGATACCGGTGATCAATGAAAATGACACCGTGGCCACAAGCGAAATCCGCTTTGGCGACAACGACCGACTGGCTGCGCGCGTGGCACAAATGGCTGGCGCCGATACGCTTGTGCTTCTGAGCGATATTGACGGCCTTTACGACAGCGACCCAACAACGAACGAAAACGCCACATTCTTCGACCGGATTGATACCATCACGCCAGAGGTGGAAGCCATGGCAGGTCCGCCCTCCAAGAAAACCCCCGGCACAGGCGGCATGGTTACCAAACTGATGGCCGCAAAAATTGCACTGGCCGGCGGCTGTTCGATGGTCATCATGAATGGCAAGAAGCCCAACCCTATTACGCGCCTTATGGAAGGCGAACGTGCCACACTGTTCCCAGCCACCACAGATGCGCTGACTGTGCGCAAACAGTGGATAAGAAGCCTGATGGCGCCCAAAGGGTATCTGCATGTGGATGCCGGAGCCGTAGCTGCCCTAAGGAGAGGCGCAAGCCTGCTCGCCGCTGGTGTCACCGATGTTGAAGGGGGCTTTGGCAGGGGTGATCTTGTGGCACTAATGGGGCCGGATGGCCACCTGGTAGGTCAAGGGCTTGTTTCCTATGACCATGAAGACACCCTGAAAATCAGGGGCCGGAAAATGCAGGATGTCTATGACATCCTTGGCTATATGGGCCGCTCCGCCCTCGTACACCGCGACGATCTTGTTTTGCTTTAGGAGGCGACAAAATGGACGATATTCAAAATATCCCCCAGATGATGGCCGATATGGGCAAGCGCGCAAAAGCTGCAGCAGCGGACCTTGGGCTCGCCAGTACAGAGGCCAAAAACAAGGCACTGGTGGTCGCGGCAAAAGCGCTCATCAAAAATACTAAAACCATTCTCGAAGCAAACGAGCAAGATCTGGAATACGGTCGGAAAAAAGGCTTGTCTGACGCCATGATGGACCGACTGGCGCTAGACCGCAGCCGTGTCCGGGCCATTGCAAAAGGCCTTGAAGACATAGCTGCCCTACCTGATCCGGTTGGCAATACCATCGCAGAATGGGATCGCCCCAATGGCTTGAAAATCGCCCGCGTACGTGTGCCTTTGGGCGTGATCGGTGTGATTTACGAAAGCCGCCCGAATGTAACTGCAGACGCAGGTGCCCTGTGCCTGAAGGCCGGAAACGCTGTGATCCTGCGCGGCGGCAGCGACAGCTTACATTCATCAAGCGCGATCCACGCTTGCCTCAAGGAAGG
>JABXIV010000258.1 GCA_013372925.1 Alphaproteobacteria bacterium | reverse complement strand
GGGCCTGGGCGGTGCGCTGTCGGCCTTTGTAACCAGCCGCATTCTGGACCGGGGCGAAATCCCGTTCCTTCACGCATGGCGCGATAATGATCGCGCCATCACACTGTATGAAAGACTGGGTTACCGATTCCGCACCGGCGTAAATGTGGCCATCCTGAAAAGGCTTTGACGGGGCATCACAGCGGCAGAAAATCGGGATGTATTTCGACCGCTATCGCGCCAGTTTTCAAGGCGTCATCCAAATTCGGAATATCCAGATTGCCAAGCATTTCCATCGTTGACGAACCCGGTTTCACCGCTGGCACCAACGGCTTCAATGCGCCTGCATCACTGCGGAGATAATCTGGGCACACCCAGATAAGCTTACCCAACCCTGCAACCATGGCCGTTTGCATGCGCCCCGCTATCGGAGAGCCTTCCCCCTGCATTGCGGCTGTCACGCTCAATACTTGACAAACTTGGTCCGCCTTCTCGCCGAAGGCATGCCGGATATCAGCGAATGATTTGGTGCGGAATATTTTCTGCAATCTGGATCGTTCGAAACACGTCCCATCGGAAGCAACCCGAAATTCCTGCGGTAAATCCTGAATGGCAGTCACCTGTTCACCCACATAAATCCAACCATCCAGACAAGCATATAACCCACTGAAAGCCCCTTTGCCTTTCGCCAGTTGGCCGGATGGCTCCACCCATTGTCGGCCCGGATAAGAAAAACAGAATGGCAGTTGAACGAGGCTTGATGCGGCCGCCAAGGACACATCTGCAACCGACCCCTGCCCGGCCTTCATGCGGCGGCGCAACGCAAGTGCCGTTGCAAACACGGCGCTATAGCCGGTAAGGGCGTCCACACAAGAAGCAATGGCATGAAGGTCCGGCGCGCCAGGGTTGCCGTACCGGGTCATGATGCCCGATGCGGCCTGCAACACAGGATCATACCCGGTATAGTCATCCCACTCCCCCCTTTTGGGGCCATTGAATGCACCGATCCGGCAAATGACGGCTTTGGGATTCAGCGCCTGAAGCCTTTCTGGCGAGATACCCAAACGCCCGGATGCGGTGGCAGAATGATTAGAGACAATCACATCGGCTTTCCGCACCAGGTCTTCAAACACCCGAAGGCCCTCAGCTTTCTTCAGATCAATGATCACACTTGATTTGCCGGGGTTAACATCCATTCCGTACCAGCACGTCATGCGCGGTCCGTGATTGGGGTTTGGGGGTTCAACCTTGATAACCTTCGCCCCATATTCGGCCAGCGTTCGCCCAGCAACCGGGCCTGCAACCATCGAACTCAGGTCCAGCACCGTCACGCCGTCCAGCCATTCACTGAGGCCTCGACCTTTCCTTGACAGAACTGTTTCACTATCCCGCGCAGTCGGCCGCCAGCGTTTCAGATGCTCGAATTGGATTTCCTTTGATGGCTCTGGCTTGGTCAGCTCCTCATCAGCACCATTGATCCAACACTGCACACCGGGTTGACGCACAGGGCCATGGAAGACATCCCTCACATCAACCATCAATCCCGCTTCAAGGTTCATTGGGTCCATTACCCATTCCTCGGTGGATTGCTGGATGGCACAAGGCACGCCTACTTTTCGAAACGCCGCGAGCCAATAGCCCGATTCTTTTTCGGCCAAAGCCGAAGCAATGAGCTTTTTAAGCAGCCCTTGCCGCTTCCTGCTTAGGTTCGAACTTTCGGCAAGATTGTCGCGTCTGTCCCCCGCGCCATATGGGTCCAACACAACAAACCCTTCTTGGCTGAGCACATCTTCAAGCGCCAACAGGCGAATAACCGCCTTGGTCAGCTTGATATTATCAACCGCAAACAGATAGATCAGTTGGCCATCAGCGCAGACGTAGCTGGACATCAAGGCTGGATAGGACTGCCGGGCAATCGTCAGCAGTTTTTCTTGTCTGGCATCGCCACCACTTTTCGCAAGTTTCCGTACAATTGGCAAAGCAACTGACCTGAGAGCTATGGGTAGGCGCGGTGTATCATAGCGAGCAGCCTGCGGTTCAATTCTTTGGTACATGCTGGTCATGGCCGAAAGCGCAGACCCAAGCCGATTGATTTCGATTTTCGCACCCACCGCTGATCGGTCGCGTTCGTTCAGGGCAAGCACGCTGGCGGTCACGGCATGAACCGCCGCATAAACGGAGGCAAGCGGCAATGGCGTGTAAACAGGATCAAGCCCGAAGAGTTGCCGCAACAGATGCACATCTGTGAACTGTCCTGTCATGGCAGCGATATGACCGTCATCCACCTTTTCTGCAGCGCCAAATCCATCAGATTCGGCGAATGCAGAAATGCGGGAAACGATCAATCCTGTGTGCTTTTGAGCAAGACCCAGTAGCTTGCCATGGGCACATGACTGAACTGTATTTTCCCCGTCCAGAAGGAGGATATCAACGCCAGACAAAAGCTCAATCAGGTCAGTTTCCGACGCGGGACAATCCTTGTTGAATGCCACGATGTTCTTGTTTCGGTCGACAACCGCGTGGATCCCATCCCCTGCTGCCCGGTCACGAAAGGCGATTACATCGGCCCCCTGATCAGCCAATAACATCCCGGCGATTTGCCCGGCGAGCCCCCCGGTCAATTCCAAGACACGAACCCCGCCAAGCGGGATGTATGGGGCACTCATTCCGTGCCCGCCTGAGGGAACCTGGGTGCCCATTCTTCATGCTCGATCTTCAGGCCGTTGGCGAAATAGGAAATCGCGTGATACCAGCCTGCAAGCATCAAGAGATCACTGATCTGCTGGTCAGAAAAATGCTCCAGAAGGCTATCAAACAAGCTGTCCGGCACATGTCCTGTATCGTGCAGATTATCCACCATTTCAATCACCGCCGCATCCCGATCGTCCCAACAGGCGGCCTTGCTGTCTTCATGAACAGTGGCGTAAATCTCTTCATCGGTCAGTCTCGCGGCCTTCCTGAAAATAGCCACGTGCACCCCCCATTCATATTCGCAGCCACAACGGGCGCAAACACGATCGATAACCAGCTCTCGGCTTCGCGTGTCGTAGGAGGGACCGCCCGCAACACCGTTCCTCAAAAAATAAGCGCCCAACGGCCCCATCGCCGACGCCAAAGGCATATTTGAAACAAATCCCCGAAAGATGCTCAACGGATCAGTGTCCTGACCCCCCATCATAGCTTTCAGTTTTTGCGCTACGTCAGGCGCATATGGGGGTTCCAATAAAGAAATTCTGGGCATGGTTTGCTCCGCTTTACCGATCAGAGGGGTTCACTCTTTTATTGATACGTTTTTCGTACCATTATATAGAGGTGCTGTCGATACGTTTTTCGTATCACGCGAACTAAACAGCGTGATACGGCCGGAACACGAAAGGGACCAACATGAATATGTCGTCAAATTTCTTTGCAATGCTTGGTTATGTTCTCTTTGGGGCTATGGGTCTTGTCACAGAAGCATCAGGGAATGCTTCGGATTTGCAGCAAGGCACTTATGCCCTTGCGCGCACGACATCACACATCGTGCAAGCAGATAACGACCAGAAATTCAAGCTTTCGGTGGCCCTTCCTGCCGGATATCAAAGCGATGCTGAAAGGCGATACCCTGTCCTTTATGTGATGGATGGCCGTATCCTTTTTGCGCCCACTGTCACAACATACAGGATGCAGATGCTTGGCCGCAGACCAGAACCAATCATCATTGTGGGTATCGATTATGCAGAGGAGCTAGACGTGTTTGGCTGGTTTGCGCGGCGCACTGAGGATTTCACCCCCACCAACATTCCCGTAGAAGACGCTTTATTTTCAGAAGCCTACGGCCAAAAAACCATGACTGGCCAGGCCAGCCGTTTCCGCGATGCGTTGCTTGATAGATTGCTGCCATTTATTGAGGAACACTATCGTGTGACATCTTCAAGGGGATTGATGGGGTTTTCGCTGGGAGGTCTCTTCGCGGCACAGGACCTCTTTCAGAAAGAAAATAGCTTCGACAAATATATGCTGCTGAGTGCGGCCCTTTGGTGGGACAACAGTGCTTTCGTCTTCGGCCTTGAAGAGGCATGCTACCGGCTAAGGCAAGACCTGAAAGCCGAGGTTCTCATCACATATGGGGGCGACGAAGTACCGGACATCATTTCGCCAGCCAGGCAACTGGCCCAACGACTATCTGCGCGCGAATATCAGGGCCTGAAGCTCAGCCTCGTCGAGTTTCCCGGCGAAGACCATATGTCTGTGGTCCCGGCCAGTATCAGTCGCGCGATCAAAACCATGTATGTAACAAAGCGCACCCCTGCCGCGGAATAAGTGCACCAAGGTTATCCAGCGAGCGACAGCACAGCGGCACCAACCAGAATAGCCGACATAGCCAGAATTCTCCGAACCTGAATTTGTTCCTTCAAAACAAAAAAGGCGTACAGTCCGGCGAAGGCAACGCTGGTTTCCCGAAGTGCTGCCACAGCGCCCGCAGGTGCAATGGAAAAAGCCAGAAGAACAGCGCCATAACCAATGACGGACAAAATAGCGCCGACAACACCTGCGCGCCCTTCCGTCCTGATCAGGCCAGAAAGCGCAGCCCCCCTTCGCCACAAGGCCACTGTCATGATCACCACGCCCTCAAGCAGGAAGAACCAGACAATGAAAACCATCGGTGCCTCGGCAACGCGAACACCATATGCATCCACGAGCGAATAAGCACTGGTTAAAAGGCCTGCTGCCAGGGCGCTTAGCAGGGCCGCAAATTTCGGCCTGTTTCGCCATGCAAGGATCAACAAGCCAACGCTGATCATTACGATAGACAGAAAACCGATGAGGCTGAGGCTATCGCCCAGAACAAGAATCCCCAGCACGGCCGTTACAACCGGCACAGTTCCTCTGGCAAGGGGATAAGCCACAGAAAAATCCAGTCCCTCATAGGCCTTGATCAAAACCAATTGATAGATGATATGCGT
>JABXIV010000123.1 GCA_013372925.1 Alphaproteobacteria bacterium | reverse complement strand
GTGTGCGGGTTTACGTGGCTGCCGAGCGGGGATGTGGGCAGGCCGCGCTGGTCGATGCCGCAGGAATAGAAATCGCGCACAAAGGCTGTCACGCCCGCGTCGCTATACCCATAGCGCGCAGCCTGTTCTTCGGACAGGTTATCAACGATCAGGTTGGCGGCATCGATGGCTGCCACACAGTGGCCCTGCCCCATCAGCCAGGAGCGCGTTGTGCCACACAGGGCATTGGCCGCCAGATAGCCCGTATAGGCCACAGCCATATTCAGCGCGCCGCCGGTGTGGCCCTGGGGATCAGGCTTGAAATCATCCGCCGCCAACATCCGACCATCGGTATAAACGGTTTTCGCATAGGTCATGTGCACCACAAGCCACATGGCCGCACTGGCGACCCGGTCAGCCGCGCACAAGCGTTCATAGGCCGCTTCAGGCGAAGAGACCGTGCCGCTTTCCACAAGCCATGTCACCATGTCATGCACGCGTACTTGCGTCAGGTCACTGTGGGTGATCAGGCCGTATCCTGCGGCCCAATCGGCAAACTGGGGGTTGTTTTCCCGGTATGCCTTCGCGCGGGCATTCACCTGATATTGATCGTGAACCGACCCCACCTGTTTCATGATTGTCCCCCCTCGTTGCCTGCTGCCAGATGCTTGAGCGTATCTTGCGCCATCAGCGCATTTTCGTCCACCACCACCACATGCACGCCCACTGGGCTATCCTTTTGGGATATTGGCCCAGTGGTGCCGACCGCACGGTCGTTCAGGCCTTCATCAAGCTGGATACCAAAGCAACCGAGCGGCTGCAGGATACGGGCGCGAATTGCGGGCATATTCTCACCAATGCCGCCGCCGATCAGGACAGCATCCAAACCGCCAAGCGCCGCCACATAGGCCCCGATATATTTCCGCACCCGGTAGCAGAACATGTCAACCGCAAGCCTGGCGCGCGGGTCATCCGCGGCCATCAGTTCGCGCATATCACTACTGATGCCCGAAACACCCAAAAGGCCGGATTTTGCTGTCAACAGCGCTTCAATATCTTCAATGCTTTTGCCCAGGTCCTTGGCCCAGTGGATCAGGAGGCCGGGATCAATATCGCCCGAACGCGTACCCATCATCAGCCCTTCAAGCGGCGTATAGCCCATGGATGTATCAAGGGCGCAGCCATTCACACTGGCCGTGGCTGAACACCCTGATCCAAGCTGCAAGCTAATCACACGTTTGCCCGCAAAATCCTGTGGGGCCAGCGCTTGCAAATAATGAAGCATCGCCTGATGGGCAAGGCCATGAAACCCAAGCCGCCTTACCGATACATCATGCGGCACAGCATAGTGGGCGGCCACATCGGGCAGGCCGGCATACAGCCCCGTGTCAAACGCCGCGAACTGTTCGGCTTCCGGAAACGCCTTCGATGCCGCATCGATCCATGCAAGAGCGGGCGGGTTATGGAGCGGGGCAAGCGGAGCGCTCTCATTGATCGCGGCTTTCACGCGCTCGTCCAACCGAGTGAACTGCGTGACATGCGCGCCGCCATGCACGATACGGTGGCATATGGCCTCAATGCCGCCCACACGCGCCTCGGCCACAAAGTTCTGAAGGAGCGCCGCGGCATCGCCATGGCCGGTGTTCGTTTCCAGATGGGCCATTGCCAGCGCACGGCCATCAGGCACGGCATATACCGCCATCCTGAGAGAAGAACTGCCGACATTTATGGTTAAAATCGCCATCATCAATGCTCCGCCCGAGCATCATGACAGAACCAGTCGGTGTGTCCAGCGCCTTTGGCTGCGCGTGTTGACGCAGCCCTTAAAGCACCGCCGTCTAATCGCGCCCCGGCACCGCAAGTGGGCCAAGGCTGTTCAGGTAAGCCTGCCGGTCCGCGCTTTGTTCATTGGCAAACACATGGCCTGCGTCACGGTAGCTTTTCAGCGGCTGGCCAAGCGACAGCACACCCCGCTCGCGCCCGCGGCGCACGCGGTCGAGATCGATCTCCATCGCGATGATCTCTTCGCTCTCACCGGCAGAATGCAGCACCTCACCGTCCGGTCCGGCCCAAAGGGACCGACCATAAGCCTGCTCACCCGCGCCGTTCACATCAATCACATAGCATTGTTGCTGGGCGGCCGTTGCCCGCACCATGGCGCGTTCCACCTCCCGGTCAGCCGAATTGGTCAGCGTGGGGTGCAGGATCACCTCGGCCCCGGCACAGACAAGCGCCCGGCTGGTTTCCGGGAACCACATGTCATAGCAGATCGACAGGCCAAACCGGCCCACATCAGGCACGTCGAAAACACAGATGCCTGCCCCCGGCTCCACACCCTTTTCATACGGATAGAAAGGATAAAGCTTGCGGTAGCGCGTAACCACTTCGCCTTCGGGTGACAGCACAGAAACCGTGTTATAAACCTTGCCATCGCATTTTTCGTAAAGCGACCCTGTCACAAGCCAGATACCCAGTTCACGGGCAAGCGCCGCCAACTTGTTTTCCGTGTCAGACGGCAGTGGCTCGGCGGTCGCGGTGCCGCCGCCACAAATGGCCAGCTCGCTAAGCACCACCATCTGAACCCAGGGGTAGCGCAGCAGGGTGACACGGGTTTTCTTTATCACTGTATCCAGATTGCCGGAGGCGCCAAGTTCAAGCTGCAGGCCTGCGATTGCGAATGGTGTCATAACGGGTACCCCTTTACTCATTGCCAGAATGCGGCGTGTCTCTCTCGTCCAGCAACTGGGCGGGCAGGAAGGCCGCCACAAGGCTGAGGAGGGTGCCGAAAAGAGCCAGATTGATGATCAGGTCATACGCGCCGTCACCAACCACAAGCGCGGCGACAAGCGGGCCGGAAGCCAGACCCATTTTGGAAAAGAAACCGGACAAGGCAGCCATCTGGCCATGCCCATCAAAGGCGGAACACATACCCAACAGATACGGGATCAGGAACGCCCATGTGATGCCGGTGATGATATTGGCGGCAACAAAGGCGGGCTGATACGCAGAAAAATGAAACAGCGCCATGCCCACAAGCGTAATCACGGTGCCCGCCACAATCGGCTTCAGCCGTCCGTTCCTGATGCCCACAACATACACCGCAACTGCGCCCAGAACTGCGATCCAGTTGGCGATGCCCAGCGTGGTGCTGATGCTGCCTGTTGTCAGGCCATAGTGTTTGCCAAGTTCGATCACATAGGCCGCAAGCCCCATGTTGGCCGCCTGAAACGCGAAGACTGCCAACAACCCCAGGATCAGCGGTTTGATATAAAGGCGGGCGCCGCTTTCGTCTTCCGCCGTTACCAGCGAATGCTGTTTGGCCGGGTATGAGCCCAGGAAGGGGATCATGCACAGTGTGGCAAGGCTGAACAGGATCAGCGCATAGAACAGAACCGGCGTACCGAACAGCGGCACAAGGCGCGGCAGCGTCATCAACCCCACACCACCAAGGCCATATTGCACCATCAGAAGCATGCCGAAGCTTTTGTCCGGCGCATGGGTGCGGGCGATAACCGCAAAGCCGACCCCCACTAACAGGCCGCCAGTGGTGCCGTGCACAAACCGAAGCGGGATCAGCACTTCAGGCACCAACACAAGGGTAGAGACAAGATCAATCGCGACCAGCGCCAACAGCGTCACCACGGCAGTGCGCCGCCACGGCAATTTCTTTACCAGAAAGACAGACGTAAATGCCCCAAGCGATGCGCCATACACATTGGCCGACGCCACATAGCCCGCCGTTTGCTGTGAAAAGCCAAGGCCATCGATCAGACCCGAAACCAGCGCAGGCATGATATTCACATAAAACAACCCGGCCGTTGTCAGGAACGCGAGGATAATGCTGGCGGCCAAACCGTCCGGCGCAACCTTGGGCAACTTTGGTGCCTCGCCCACAGTAGCCGAATTCATTGGGTCGTTCATGACATGCCTCCACACACCGGGCTGGCTTTGGCGATTGCCTTTACGGCATTCGCAAAGGCATGCACCCCGCCATCACTGAAATAATAATAAACCGTCCCCCCCGGCAGCAGCACCACGCTGATACCGCCATAGCCGGAGAAGAACGGCAGCCATGTATCTGTTTTACAGCCAAGCACGCTACGCGCGTTCCAGCCCCAGAAACCGTGCCGGTAGCGCAGGGTTTCGCCGCCCGCATCAAGCCCCCGGTCTGCCGCATTGCGCTGCATCGCGGCATTCAGCATGTCGGCATCGAAATAGGCACTGAAGCGCGCGTCGCCCGACGCCAGCAGGTGGCCCAGAAGGGCAATGTCGCGGGCATGAAGCACAAGGCCGTAGCCGCTGAAGGGCGTGCCATCGGGTACCGTGCGGCGGATGTCATCCAAAGTGGGTGACAGGCCCATGTCGCGCCAGATCGACACTAAAAGGTCGCGGTAATAATCAGATGGTTCGCCTGTCTGTTCGCTCAGGTACGCGTTCATGGCCACACCCAGCAGATAGGTATCAGATGTGTGATACACCCAGCGCTTCCCCGGCGCTTCCCGGTGCGGGAAATG
>JABXIV010000034.1 GCA_013372925.1 Alphaproteobacteria bacterium | reverse complement strand
CGATCTAAGCCGCGGCCGTTGATTGCCATGTCGAACATGTTTCCGGTGTTTTGCAGGCTGCCCTGATCTGTAATCCGGTAAACACCCGCTGTGCGAACACCAACACCGACCTGGATACCGCTTGGTACTACGGTACCGGCGTCGGACGAGTTTGCACCCACGCGTTCAATGTTTTGGTAAAGAAGGTCTTGAAACTCGGCGCGGCCGCGTTTGAAGCCTGTTGTGTTCATGTTGGCGATGTTGTTTGAAATCACGTCGATGTTCAATTGCTGGGCCAACATGCCTGTTGCTGCTGTGCTAAGTGCTTTCATCGTTCTTTCCTTTCCTCAATCTACCGGCGCTTAACTAACGCGTGCCAGCCGGTCGATGGAGTCCTTGCGCATGTCTTCATAGCCGGTGGATTGTTTGCTGGCGCGTTCGTAGGCCCGCATTACATCAATCATTTCAACCATGGATTCGATGGCGTTTACGTTTGACCCTTCGTACGCTTTTTGGCGGATACTAAAGTCGGTCATATTTTCTGGCGCCTGTGGGGCTTGGTCGGTTTCATACAGTGAAGAACCGCGGCGTTTCATATTTTGCTCGTTAGCAAAGGAAACGATGCCAAGTTTGCCTCTTTCGCCATTATTGGTGGAAATCGAACCGTCGTCAGCAATTGTGAAATCGATGTCGTCTTCATCAAACTGGATGGCTTGGCCATTCTCGTCCAAGACCTTTTCTCCAGAAAGCAAAGTCAGATTTCGGTTTGCATCGAGTGTCATCCGGCCATTGCGAGTGTAGACGGTTTGCCCGTCTTTACCTTCAATAGAAAGGTAGGCTCGGCCGTTGATGAAAATATCAAGCGGGTTGCTTGTTGGGATCATTGTCCCTTGTTCCAGATTGCGAACAACGCCATGGTCCATGACCGTAGCGATCTTCCCGCCGACAGTGCCGGCAGCGCCTGGAGCGTCAATCAGATGTTGACGAAAGACAGATCTTTCTTTGTTGAAGGCTGCCGTCGACATATTTGCAATATTATGTGCAACAACATCCATGCGCCTTTTCAGCGCGCTTCTATGAGCCAACCCGACAAACAGTGCGGTATCCATAACTTTTCTCCTGCATTCGCAGTTTGCTGCTTTTCGCAGTTATCATTGCCCCAGAGAAATGCATGGAGTGTGCCAGTTTTAAAAATTTATATAAAACAATGATTTATGGTATTTTGTGGTGTTGGTGAGCTATTCTGTCGGCATGAATTGCCCGCAAGCTTTGCCCAGTTGGGATGTTTTTTCTTGTTGGATTAGGAATTTTTGGTCTTGTGAAGACTGCAATTCTTTACGACAGTTTCACGGCTTGTTAACTATGTATAAATAAAGATAAAGTTGAAAAAAGAATACTCACGGGCAATCGCCTGTCAGGCATTAAAGGGGTAAAGGTCGCTTATGTCCGATGAAATGGAAGAAGCGCTAGGCGAAGCTGAGCTGGTCGAAGGGCTGGAGCGAAAGAAGATTAGTGGCAAAAAGGTTGTCATGCTGGTGGCAGCGCTGGTGGTCCTCGCCTTGGTCGTCATCGGCGTCATGTCCCTTATGGGTGGCGAAGATGAGGTAGACCCTGCCGATGCAGCGATTGAGAAAATGGCAGAGGATGCGGCAGAACAGCGTGAAAGTGCACAGTTGGAGGCAGATCACTCTAACGAAAAGCTTCAGCTGCTCTTTTACGAACTTCCGGAGCAGCTTTATAATCTTAATACAGGTGGGCAGGGTACAAGCTTCCTGCGTGTCAGGGTTGCCCTAGAGATTGATCGCGAGAGCTATCGTGCTGATCTTGATGCCAAGATGCCCCGAATCCTTGACGAGTTTAACGCCTACATGCGTGAGCTTCGCCCTGAAGACCTTGATGGTGCAGCCGGTATCTTCAGGCTTAAAGAAGAGTTGTTGATGCGGGTTAACCAAGCTGTTGCTCCGACCCGTGTAAAAGATGTTTTGATTCAGGAATTCCTGGTGCAGGGCTAGCCTTGGTATCGGTTGGTCACTTAAAAGGTAACAGATGGCAGACGATGAAGACATTGATGATGAAGCGGTAGCCGCCGAGTGGGCAGCTATGGCCGGTGCCGATGATGACGGCGATGACGGTTCAGTGGATGATGATACCGATCAGGATGCTATGGCTGCAGAATGGGAGGCGATGGCTGGTGGCAGTGAAGAAGACGAAGATTCTTCCGGTCCCTCACCCGGGCGTGTTCTCGACCAGGACGAAATTGATAGCCTTCTAGGGTTTGACGGGGATGGTGATGCCGGTGAAATGACCGGCATTCATGCCCTTATCAACAGTGCGCTTGTTTCATATGAGCGTCTGCCGATGCTGGATATCATCTTCGACCGCATGGTTCGGATGATGTCTACGTCGCTGCGTAACTTTACATCCGACAATATTGAAGTGTCGTTGGATAACATTACTTCGGTTCGGTTCGGTGATTATCTCAATTCTATTCCTCTTCCGGCAATGCTTGCTGTGTTCAGAGCTGAGGAGTGGGATAACTACGGCTTGATGACGATTGACTCCAGTCTGATTTATTCCATCGTGGATGTGCTGCTTGGTGGTCGGCGTGGTACAGCTGCCATGCGGATTGAGGGGCGACCTTACACCACTATTGAGCAAACGCTTGTGGAGCGGATGATCTCGGTTGTTCTGAAGGATATGTGCGGTGCGTTTGAACCGCTTAGCCCGGTCAACTTTACGTTTGACCGCCTGGAGACGAACCCTCGTTTCGCAACGATTGCACGCCCACCAAACGCGGCAATTTTGATCAAGCTTCGCGTGGATATGGAAGACCGGGGCGGCAGGCTTGAGGTTCTTTTCCCGTATGCAACTCTGGAGCCAGTGCGTGAACTACTGCTTCAGCGCTTCATGGGGGAAAAATTTGGTCGGGATTCTATCTGGGAAACCCACCTTGCAACCGAGCTGTGGCGTGCAGATGTGGATCTCCATGCAATTATGGATGAAACGACAATGTCGCTTAGGGAGGTAATGAACCTGCAAGTGGGCCAAACCATTCTCTTTAACAAGAGCCCGAGTGATGAAGTTGTGCTAAAATGCGGCGATGTCCCTATGGTGAGCGGGGCTATTGGGCGTGCGGGGCAACATGTTGCCGTCCAAATTCGCCAGACCGCAGAGCGCCTGCACGTTGATGACGAGAATTAGATCGGAAGTATCGGATGGATTTTCTACCTGAAATGATCGTTGACGCAGTGTTGGCACTTTTGCTGATTGCGGTGATTGTTGTGTCGGTCATTGTATATCGTCGTCTGTCTACGATCCGCGAGGGGCAGGAAGAATTACGCCAGCTTGTTGATAGCCTCAATAATGCTGTCGTGGATGCTCAGCGTAGTGTTGGGAATATTCGGCAAGCAGCTCTTGATGCAGAAGAACGCCTTGAAGGGGCAATCAAGAAAGCAGATGGCATGGCTGATGAGTTGGGTATGATTACGGAAGCTGGCAACAATCTTGCAGATAGAATCGAACGTGGCCTGACGGGGGAAAGAAAGTCCTCCAGTGAGGCAAAAATAAGCGAAGGTGTGGAAACGCACGGTAGTAAGAAACAGCAGCAGGAAATATTAGCTGCACTTCGTGAAGCGCGGTAGAAGCCGTGTTTTTTGAGTGAAAGGCGTAACATGAGTGGTGCATTGTTAGGGCGTGTAAAGCTGTTTCCTTTGCTTATTGTATTCGCATTGGTGGCTCTTGGTATGCGTGGTGTCAGCCTTTATACAGGCTATGACCTAATGGTCGCCTCTGCTCAAGAACAGAAGCCTGCGGCTGATACACCCCAAAACGATGAAGAGAGCGGCCCCGAAGCGGAAACCAAGCTTGCTTCGGCAGTTCCGCCACCTGTACTTGGTCTAAGCAGTACAGAAGAGATGCAATTGATCACGCAACTTAAGCAGCGTCGTGAACATCTAGAACAACGTGAGAGAGCGCTCGACTTGCAGCAACAGTTGCTGGCAAGTACTGAAAAGCGCATCAATGACAAGATTGTTCAGCTTCAGGATTTGGAAGTGAAGATTAAAGAGCACCTTCGATTGTTTGAAGATGCCGAGAAAAAACAACTCGATGCGATCGTCGCTGTTTATGAAAAAATGAAACCCAAAGATGCCGCCCCTAGGTTTGAAGCTTTAGCCCTTCAGACACAGGTAGATCTCGTCACCAGGATGAAACCCTCGAAGGTGGCAGCTTTGATGGAGAATATGACACCTTCCAAAGCTTCAATCCTGACGACAGAGTTGGCGACGCAGGTTTTGCCACCTAGTTTTGATGAGATACAGGATGGTGGACGATAGAAAAACGAGGGCTACCCCGAGAGGCAAGGGGTGGTCTATTTGGTTTGTGGGGGCAAGGAGTAGCGGGAATGGTAAAACAGGCAGCAACCGTCAGCATTGAAGACAGAGCCGCGGCCCTTCGTGAAGGGCGAGGCGACAATGTCGGGATTGACGAAATCGCCAATGTAGTTGGTAGTTTGGTGCGCGGAAAGACGCACGATGATGAGGTGGAAAAGATTGCAGCTGAGCTTCGAGAGTTGCTTGCCTATATTGGTGCGGCCAAGGGTGAACTTATAGAGATGCAGCCCAAGTCCCTGTCGAACAGGGATATTCCCGACGCAGGAGAGCAGCTTGATGCGATTGTTAAGTCCACCGAGGATGCTGCAGAAACTATCATGGATGCGGCAGAGGCCGTTGGCCAAGTGGCTAGTGAAGTGCCCAAAAAACACAGCGCAAAGCTGGAGCAGATATCCACCGATCTATTTCAGGCATCCAGCTTTCAAGACCTTACAGGGCAACGAATTACTAAAGTAACACGAACCCTTGCCCACCTTGAAGAGCGTTTGAACGCCTTAGCAGATGCAATTGGTGATGAATACGTGGCCCCCGACCCTGACGAAGTTATCGAACGGGATGAAGAAGGCGTTGTAGAGAACGATACAGACCTTCTCCATGGCCCTCAGTTGGAAGGTGAGGGCAACAGTCAGGCAGAAATTGACGCAATTTTGGCCAGCTTTGATTGATCCCGGAGTCAGCTAAGCGAAGATGTTCAGTGATGAAGACGATACCAAGAGGATTTTTGGGGCGGACAACACCATGGGGTTGTTTGTTGCTCTTTATCTGATTTTGCTCGCCTTCTTTATTGTTCTGACTTCATTTTCAAATCAAGCCGCTTCTCGTAGCGCACTCGCATTGGAAAGCGTCAATCAAACCTTCAAGCGCACCAGCAAAGTCACAGAAAACAATGCGGCTACGCAGTCGTTGGTGCCTGCGTCACAAGATTTAGCATTACGGGCAATTCAGCAGCGCTTTTTTGAAGAACTTGAAATTGAAGGTCGCTTTTCTGAAGCTGGCAATGGCAGCTTGGAAGTGAGATTTCCCCAAGACTATTTGTTTGAGCCTGGGTCTTTGAAGATCAGGCGGGACGTCAATCCGTTTCTTGATCAGGTGCTTGCGGTAGCCCTGGATCCGAGTAATCCCGGCAGTAAAGAAATTGCGTTCATGTTTGGCAGCGGTGAAGGACCTGTTGCCCGCGATATGACAAGGTCGCAAGAAATTGCTATCCGCCGGGCAGGTGAGCTTGCGCGGTACCTGCAGCTATCGGGGTTAGAAAAGGGCGCGTACACCACCGGGTTCGTGGCTATCCCTGAGAATGAGATCTTGGCCGTGTTTGCCCGTAGCACCCCTCAAGCTTTAGGTTCAACTACTGGGCCCTCGGGAGGCTGATATGAACATCAGGCAGCTATCCCGAAATAGAAGAAACGAATATACGGCAGGTAACGCATGGATGCTTACTTTTGCCGATCTGCTTTCTTTGCTGCTGACGTTTTTCGTCCTTGTTTTCTCCATGAATACAATTCAATACGAAAATTGGGAGGCGGTTGTGCAGAGCATGAGTGATCAGTTTAACCCCAATAGGCCGCATATAAGCCAGGAGGAGAATGACTCCGACGATAGCCAACTAAAGGCCAGGCAGCGGGGGCTAAATCTTTCCTATCTGGAAGCTGTTTTGAAGAGGAGCTTTAGCCAAATTCCGCTGTTTCAAAGCGGTGAGATCTGGCGAGCAGACGACAAAATAATTGTGTCCATCCCTGCCAGCCTTTTGTTCGAAAGAAAAGATGCATTGCTTCAGCCCGAAGCAGTGAAGGCCCTTCAGTTGTTGGCTGGTGTTTTGGTTCAACTGCGAAACAAGGTTCAAATTTCAGGGCATACCGATAGCGCGCCAATCACGAGCCGTTTGTATCGCAGTAATTGGGAACTTTCTGTTACCAGAGCAAGGGTGGTTGCGGGGGTGCTTGCAGAGGGTGGCTTCCGTGATCCTGTCGCTGTACTTGGGTTTGCCGACACGCGTTTTGAGCAACTGGCGCCGGAGTTGACGCTGGAGAGACGATATGATTTGGCGGAACGCATTGATATAACTATCATTGATGAACGACGAGATAGAGGACTGTATGACATTTTCTAAGTGGCGATATCTTTCAGGCGTGGCAGCATTGGCCCTTGTGGTCGCTAGTGCTGCCCCTGTGTACGCCCAGTCCTCTCAGACTGTTTCCGTACAGGCTGCGCAGCAAGCCAACTATGCCAGGCTCGCATTTGCTTTGCCTGAGACAATAAATTACGAGATTGAGCAGCAAGACTCGCAATTGGTTTTGACTGTCGATGCTTTGTTGACCTTTGAGTTTGGCGGAGGAGAGCTTGCGCCGTTAAGGCAAATCAAAAA
The DNA here is from genome assembly GCA_013372925.1 of Alphaproteobacteria bacterium. GTDB lineage: Bacteria > Pseudomonadota > Alphaproteobacteria > Sphingomonadales > Kordiimonadaceae > Kordiimonas. The sequence continues at coordinate 2,017 of JABXIV010000034.1, read as the reverse complement.
TCCAGCTACCTCAACAGAAGAGGGTCAGACAGTCATCCGCTTTGATGTCCCTGAAGATGCCAATGTGCGCCATTTCCGCTCCGGCCAATATTTGGTGATCGATGTGTATTCTGAAAGTATTGTGCCCGCAGGAACATCCCAGCGGACAGTTGCCGTTGCACCAGCGCAACAGCCACAGCCCGACACGCAAGGCCCGGAAGAGGAACAGGGAGAGGACAAAGCAAACGAAGCCCAGTCCGACGGCTCTGATGTAACAAATCAAGAGGTGGCGCCGCAGCAAGATGTCAGGGATGCTACGGCTCAGCCCGAGACTATGGATTCGCTAAGTTCGCAGCGTGAGACTGCTGCCCAAGAGAATGTGACACTTGGTTCTGACGACGGTGTTACAAGGGATATTACGGGGCCGGAACAAGAAAAAACTGCTGAAGACGATGTTGCTCCTGTTGCCGCCACAAATACAAATACAACGGATTTTTCTGGGGTAGAAGAGGACAATGAGCCTAGGCAGCCGAGTTCATTTACGGTGTCGGGCCGGGCTCCGGAAGGAGAGCCAGTTCCCGTTTCTGTGGCCGCAATATCCAACGGCATCCAAATGCGTTTTCAGGCTCCTGCAGGGGTTGCGGCGGCGGCTTTTGAACGGGGCGGTTTTCTCTGGATTGTCTTCGACCGTAGGCTGGGCGTTTTGCTTGATGGCTTGCGTGCTCAGTCAAGCATAGTGGCCCCCAGGATTAGGGATGTGGAATTGGTTGCTCACAATGATGCCCTTGTGATGCGTATGGATATCCGTACTGATCAAAGCATCGTCGTTGAAAAAGATCGCAGCGATTGGCTCGTGTCACTTAAAGATACGCCAGCCAAGCCGCGCTTCCCTTTGGTACCGGAAAGGCAAACTGAAGGGGTTCAGGGGCAACAAGTTTACATTCCGGCCACGGATTTGGGCCGTAAGATCGAAATAGAAGACCCTGCGGTGGGGGATTTGATTGTTGTCCTGCCTACTGAGCTTGAGGGTAGGGGAATACCGCAGCAGTACAGCTACGCTTCTTCTGAAGTGCTGGAATCCGCGCAAGGCATTGTCGTTGTTCCTTTGTCTGACTTTGTAACTGTTGAACGTTTCTCTGAGGGGGTGACTATCCGTTCAGCAGGCAATGATATTCTTTCTGCTTCCAAACTTTCGCGGGGTACTGGCATCGGCGATCAGGTTGCTGGGAATTTTAATCGGCTGATCGACTTTAGGGCGTGGCGCATTGGCAATGCTTGGGAATACCGCAAGAATAAAACCCGGCTTTTGTATGAATTGTCTCTGCGTCCGGCGACAGATAGAAACGAGGTTCGCTGGAAATTGGCGCGATACTATTTGGCGCATGGTCGTGGTGAAGAGGCGATAGGGGTCCTGAATAGGATGCTGGACGAGGATCCTCTACTTGCAGAGAATAGCGAGTTTCTTGCTGTTCGAGGTGTTGCGAACTTTAAGGCTGGTCGACTGACGCAAGCTGCGACAGATTTGTCGGCTCGGGGGCTCGAGGCAGAACAAGATGCTGAGCTTTGGCGAGCATTGGTTGCAGAATCCCAAGGCGATTATAAAGCGGCGCTTGAACATTATCGGCGCGGTAAAGACGTTATGGGAACCTATGATGATTATGACCGGGCAGAGATACAGCTCGCTGTTGTCAGGGCTTCAATGGCTGAAGGGAATATCGAGCAGGCTCAACGCGAGTTAGACTTGCTAAATGGCTTGGACCTGACAAATGAACAGCTATCAGAATCTGTTTTTCAGCGTGCGCGCATCGCCGAACGTCAAGGGCAACTCGATCTGGCGCTATCGCAATATGAAGACTTGTCAACTGCACCACAGCGCTGGATCGCGGCGCGAGCACGTTACGCTCGTATAAAACATAATCTTCGCAGGAATGATATAACACCTGAACAAGGCATTGATCAGCTTGAAAGGCTTCGTTTTGCCTGGCGAGGAGACCGTTTTGAAGCGGAGCTACTTGATAACTTGGCTGATCTATATTTT
>JABXIV010000094.1 GCA_013372925.1 Alphaproteobacteria bacterium | reverse complement strand
GGGGCTGGTTTAATCACCTCAGGAACAGGGGTGCTGTCGCCAAACAAATGCTTCACCAAAGCTTCTTCGATGTATTTATAAAGCAGAGGCCCTGTGTCTGTATTCGTGGAAAGCAGGAAAGCAAAATCCAGATCCGGATAGAGGCCCATTTGGGAATGAAACGAAATAATACCGCCATTATGGCCAAATCGATTATGGCCTGCGTTTTTGTAATGCTGGAAAAATCCGTGCAGATTGTTCGACCGCCCACCTGCATTCAGGGGCGTGAGAACGGAATGCATGAGCGCACATGTTTCTGGCCTCAGGATACGGGCCCCATTCAGCGCACACCCTTCAAGGTGAGCTTGGGCGAATTTGGCCATATCAGTTGCCGGTGCTAAGATCGTGCCCGCTGGCGCAACCTGCGTGCCGAATGTGAACCAGTCTGCTTGATGAGGCCCATCTGCCCCTGCCAAGAAGGCTTTGCTGAGCCGGGCCTGAAGCTTGAGGTCCATCGCAGGGCCAAGGCGCTCTGGCACTGGCTCAAGGAAAGTAGCGTCATTCATGCCCAGCGGCTTGAAAATGTTTGCCTGAACATAGTCCTCAAACCGCATACCGCTTACGTTTTCGATAATCTGCCCGGCAAGCGCAGTGCCATAGTTTGAATAGGAAAACGCCTCACCTGCAGGCCTGACGCGCTTCGGCTGATACTTCAGAAGATAATCCTTCAACGAAAGAACATCATCAGGGTTATGTTCAAAGATGTGACCCAGGCCCGCATCTTCAAAACCGGGGGTATGTGCCAGCAGGTGCTTCACACGAACAGGGCCATCAAACGCCTCATGAATGGAAATATCCTGAAGATAGTCATTCACGTCGGCTTCCAGGTCAATTTTACCCTGCTCCACAAGCTGCATGATAGCTGTCCATGTAAAGGTCTTGGAAATCGACCCCCACCTAAACAGCGTGTCATCGACAACGACTTTCCGGCCGGTTTCAACATCGGCATCACCAAAGCCTTTAGCATAGATCAGCTTGCCCTGATGCACGAGTGCCATGGTCGCGCCCGCAACCTTGAACTCTTTCATCTTTGTCGTCATTTCGCCTTCAATGAAGGCATCCAGCGACTCTGGGGCGAATGGCGCGTCCTGCGGTGTGAGTTCCTGGGCCGCATGGGTTGGCGCTGTCAGTGACAGGGGCATCAGTATAGATGCCGCCACCAGCCCTTTGAACCAGCCCTTCCTTTTCAGTTCATTTATCTTGTTGAACATTTTCTTTCCTCGCTGTTTCAGGAATTGCTCTCGGTTATTCATTGTCTTCGAGCGCCTCAAATGTCTTATTGCCCAGCGGATAGTGTTGCCATCCGTTGAAATCGAAATGCCACCATTCATATTCGTAAACCGAGAAGCCGCCAGCTGTCATTTCGTCAACCAGCAGATCACGATGCCACCGCTGCAGGGACGACCCACCCGGATAGTGAGGATAGGAACGCTGAGACATTTCATCATAAACACCAACCATCTCTATCGGCAGGCCTGTCTTCAGGTCATATAGCGTAAGGTCCACCGCACTGCCCCGATTGTGGCGGGAGCCGTTCGCCGGGTTGGCGACAAAGATCTTCTTGTCCTCTGGCGTTGCATCCCAGAACACTTTGGTGACATACCATGGGCGATAGGCATCATGGATCAGGAGTCCATACCCCATTTCTGCAAGCCGCTTGCTTACGCGCCCCAGCGCCTGTGCGGCTTCTCGCTGCAGAAAGGCCTTTGGTTGTGAATAAACTGGCGTACCAAGAAAATTATTGTCTGACGCATAGCGGATATCGAGCTTGATGTTATCGGCAAATTTGGTCACATCCACCAAGTCGCTCTGCCTGAAGTCACCTTCCTCGACGGGCGGCGAAGCCTGCAGCGCTTCTTCAACCAGCTCACTCACCGGACGTTGCGGCGAAATCTTGAAGACGCCATCGCTAACACCCACGACTTTACGGCGTTCGAACAAAATGCCACCGAGGTCGGCCATTGTAACCCGCCCAGCTTCGTTCCTGTGGAAGCGAAGTGTTTCATTGGGGTACAAGCCATACCCAGGAAACTGGAACAAGCCATCCGCTACTTTTTCAAGCGGGTATTCCGTACCCCATTCGATGAGGGCATTCAGCTTGCCATGTTTCTCACTGATATAGAGAACGTTATGGTCTTCGCCATACTCACCGAAAAACGGCTCCAGATCGGCAACATCGCCTGTAGGCTTGGCCGATGGAATTCGGTGATATACCGTGCCGAAAGCTTCAATCTTTTCGGGCGTGATGGTCACGCTGTCATCGTAGGTCAGTAAACCATCAACGATGACGCCACCGTCGGCCTGCATAAGCTGCATGGTAAACCCACCCACACGCTCAAGGAAAAGGTTGCCATGCCGTTCCCGAATGGCCAGCGGTTGCCCGTCATCGCCCCTGTAATTCCCTTTAAGGCTAGCGGCCGTTTTTACATCAATCCTGCGGGAGAGCTTCAACCGAGGCGCAGGAAGGCCCTTCTGCAGCGCCAGGGCATAACGGAGGGCATGATCAGCAATCCTGTTGACGGCACCATTCGCGAAATCAAGGTTTGTCGATGCCACAACACCAAGCTTGCTACCAGGCAGCACCTTCAGCTGCGATGAGAAGCCATAGATCGCACCGCCATGGCCCACAGACATCTCGCCTTCGAAGTCCTCAAGGGCGAAGCCTATACCGAATTGTCGGTTTCTGGCACTTTTGATTTCGCCTGCCGGGGTCCACATCATTTGCAGCGTTTGCTCTTGTAAAATCCGGCCTTTTACGCCCTGCCCCATATGCAAAAGGGCCTGTACGAATTTCCCCAGATCATCCATCGACGCATAAAGGTTGCCTGCTGGTGAAATCCCAAGCGTGAAATTCGGTGCGGGAAATGGACGATCGTGATAGGGCCGCATATAGCCACCCGGCATTCTGGCGTTCAGGCTATCTGACTGCTCAAAGCTACCGTCCATGGCAAGGGGATCCAGAAAACGCTCCTGCATCACCTGATGGAAAGGTTTACCGCGCAGCACCTCGATAATGCGTCCTACAACCGTCACGGCAGCGTTCGAATATTGGACTTTCGTAAGCGGCTCATAAACTAGCGTGGTATCGTTCAGGCTATCCACAACGGCCTTAATGGAAGGCTCGCTGGCATCGAAATAATTGCCTACAGGGGGTTCGCGTACCAGCCCGGAGCGATGAGACATAAGGGCCTCGACTGTGACCTCTACGTCGAACGGATTTTTAGGTTTGAAAGACGGAAGGTAGAGCGACACTGGCGCGTTCAGGTTAACCATCCCCTCTTCAACAAGCTGCATCAATGCAATATCAGTAAATAGCTTGGAGATGGAGCCAACCCGGTAAATCGTCTGGCTATCAATTTGCTTTGCCGAGGCATATTCCCCCGCCACAAAACCTGCAGACCATATAGGGCCATCAGGACCAATCAGTTGGATGGCGAATGCAGGCAGTTCCTTTTGCTCGGCAAACTGTTGAATATCAGCCTCAAGCGCTGAAAAATCTGCGCCTGCTGCAGGCAAATGACCAAACAAAAAGGTTCCCCACAGGAGAACCACTACCCTCATCGCGTTACGCACACCCCACTCCTTTTCTCGCCTGATCAATTGATCCAACACGAGGCTAGATCAATTTACCGCATTTTGTACAGCCTTATTTTATTTATAAGCTGTATTATTTACAAACAAAGCAGATAGAAAGTAAGTTTAACACGTGACAACCCTGCTCCTCTGCGATTATAAAGAGAGCTCAAAGCTCAGGTCAGGGAGGCATCGGGTGTCAAAAGAAGATCATGTAATCAATGACTTAGATACAGCATCTCATATTATCATGGATGCTATTGTCACGCAGGAACTCGCGCCTGGGCAGAAAGTATCGGAAAATATCCTGAGCGATAGTTTTGGCATCAGTCGCACCATTTCCCGAAACCTGATTGAGCGCTTGATTGCCAAACACTTTCTCACGACTGTTTCCCAACGGGTGACGCAAGTGTCTGCGCTTACCCTTCTGGACATCAAACAAAACTTCATGCTTCGCAAAATGTTGCTGCCTGAAATCTTTTCCCAAGCATCTACAAACATCGACTACAAACAGTTGATGACCTTGAATGGGCGTATCGAAGAGCTTCTGCCAATCACGGATGACGCTGCCGCACTTGACGTCCTCAAGACCAACAAGGAACTCAACATCGCCATCTGCGCAAAAGCAGGCTACCCGCTGATGCTGGATTGGGCTGAGCAGCTTGAAGACATGGCCATGCGCATCTATTGGCTTTACATTAAAACCACAAAGCATTTCGCTTACTCAAGCGAACAACAGGCAACAATTATTGATATTGTCCGAAATGGCGAAGCGGCGGCTATTCGGCGTGCTGTCCATGATATGCTGTCTCAAACAGAAGACCGAATTCTCAATGCGATTTTCTCGCACGAGCAATTCTATACACAAAACCTCACTGTTTAGACGCTCGGAATTCAGAAACGCACTTTTAGCCGCATTACCACTTGCTTTTCCTGACAGCTCTGAAAGGCTGTTCATGCGGCGACCTCGTATCCATCCACTCATACACGTCGTCCAGCCTGCCTTCCTGAATATCCAATAGCATTGTGCGCAACACTTGCGTCAGGGTCCCCGTTTCATGGCCAACGCGATATTCACGCCCGCCTTCTTCACGCAAGGACTTTATCGGCAAAATATCCCCCGCCATACCGGTTGCAAAGGCCTCTGTTACCCTTCCTTCCCGGATGGCATCTGTTAATGCCTCCACATCCAGCTGTGCTTCCACAACTTCCACTCCCATGGATCGGGCAAGCCGCATGATCGAGTGGCGAACGATACCAGGAAACAATGGCCCTGATGCGCACGGCGTATGAAGAACATCGTCAATCACGGCAAAGAAATTCATATAGGAAAGGTCAAGGACATGACCATCTGGGTCTACATTGAGCCGAACAGGAAACTGTTCCGCGCGCTTACCTCGCACCCCACAGAAGTAGTTGCGTTTACTGTCGCGATCGCGCCACGAAAAATCGATGGCTTGACTTTTGGCTGGGCGGTTAATCCACACAGTAAGTGGAACCTGATCATTTGGCGTCACCACCATGGCAGTAACAGTAAAGCAAAAAAGACCTTGCCCGACCTGAAATGCAGGTGCTTCCTGCTCGTACAAAGAAGTGCAAAAATACAGGCTCTGTCCTGCCTGCTCTGTGATTACATGCCCCAGCATCTGCGCCATTGACCAAACGGCCTGCATAATCAGGTCGCAAGATGGAGAGACAAATCCTTGCCTTTCGGCTGCGGCCTGAAAACGCACAGCATAGTCTTGTCCGCGAAACACAGCTACCTGCCGCCGGTTCCCCCTGCTCCCCTTCAGCAGTTCGGAAACGCAGCTTCTGCCAGACTGGATGACTTGATTGCCGTTTTGCAAATGATCACTATCAAGCTGAATTGCCAAGTCAGACCAGCAGCCTGCTTCATAGGATGACGTTATTCGTATCGGCAAGGCACCCGAGGGTGGCGCTCCATAGTCTTTTTCGCTTAGCCGGGCCAAGGCTCTCAATACATCGGGGCGGTCTGCGCCTAGAAGGAACCCTGACCTGCCCCGAATGCCTTCATCCATGCCATCACCCCCAAAACATTCGGCTAGGCACTTCCACAATCCCGCCTGCAGTGTAGTGTAGGCCGTTTTCAATATCCTTGGCGAGAAGAAGCGGGCCATCGATATCGACAAAGTGACAGAACTGGCCAATCACATAGGCGGGCGCCATCGAAAGGGATGATCCTGTCATGTTTCCAACCATCAAGGCCTTTTGGTCGCGCAGCGCCATGTTGGCAATCAGGAGACCCGACGTAAGGCCCCCGCACTTGTCCAGCTTGATATTGATAACATCATAGCGCTTGGCAGCAGCTTCATATTCGCTTGCATCAAGACAGCTCTCATCCGCCCCTAAAGGTACCGGGCTTTCGTACCCTTCAAGCAAATCGTCACCACCACGCGGCAGGGGCTGTTCGATCATTTCAAGACCCAACCGCCTGCAATGCGGGGCATATTCCTTGAGTTCTTCGAAAGACCATCCCTGATTGACATCAATCACAAGACTTGCGTCCGGGCGAACTGCTCTGATGGCTTCCAGTTTGCCAATCGGATCTTCGCCATCCAGTTTGATTTTCAGGTTCGGATAAGACTGATAGGTCCTTGCCGTGTCAGCCATTTCTTCCTTGCTACCAATACCAATAGTACAAACGGTTTTAAGGGGTTTGGGGTCAATGTCCAATTTATCCCAAACACTGACTGACCCACGCTTGGCCTCCAGATCCCAGAAAGCGCAATCAAGCGCATTGCGCGCGCCGCCGGCCGGCAACATTTCCTGGATCGTGTTGAAGTTAATACCCTTCTCGACCTCTGCCTGGATATTCATCAACTGGCTAAACATGACATCGGCGGTATCGTTCAGATAATAAACACCAACACCTTCACCACGGCCCGCAACACCATCGCTTTCAAGCGAAACCCGAACGGTTTCAATATCATTGAAGACGTGCCCGGTTATGGCAAATGGAGCCGCCAATGGGAACGTGATCCTTTCAACCTTCATTCTCATTGGTCTTTACTCCCAGTAAGGTCGCGCGAAGCCTCGGCAGCACTCATGTGGGCCAAGATGCTGTCTGTCCCGTCGATCAATGGGTCAACACACGGGAGGCCGATCCGGGAGGATAGCTCGGCCAAATAGGCTTCGCGCTCGTCCGCTGGCAAGCCGGACGTATTCACACTCACACCAACACAGGCAATATTCGAATTTGCCTGTTGCCCAAGCAACGTGGTGCGCTCGATAACATCTTGAATGCTCGGCAAAGCCAATCCTTCCCAACCGGCAAACGTTTCACGGCCAGCCTCGTGGCAAACCACAAAGGCATCGGGCTGGGAACCAATCAGCAGCCCCATGCTCACCGCACAGTAACCAGGATGGAAGATGCCGCCTTGCCCTTCGATGACATCCCAGTGGTCGTCTGAATTATCCGGCGACAGCAGCTCAGCCGCACCGACGAGAAAATCAGACACAACGGAATCTATTGGAAGCCCGTGCCCCGCGATCATGATTCCGGTCTGGCCAGAGGCACGAAAATCTGCGTTCCAGCCCAGACGCTTCATATCCTTTTCCATCTGCAATGCAGTATATTTTTTGCCAACAGCACAATCTGTACCCACCATCAACAGGCGTTTTCCTGTGCGCTTTTTTCCGCTGCCTACAGGGAGGCGTGCTGGCGGAATCCGTACATCCACAAGGCGGGCGCCAGACTTGGAAGAAGCTGCGGCCAGCCGCTCAATGTCGCACAAGCGTGTGTGCACACCGGCAACGATATCCAAGCCAGCCAAAACGGCTTCTTCCAGTGCATCAAGCCATTCTTCAGGAATCTCGCCGCCAACTGCGGCCGTTCCGATCACAAGCGACTGAATACCAGCTGCCTTCGCTTCTGCAACAGTCATCTGAGGCAAGCCAAGATCGACAGTCCCGCCTTCCAGGTTCATCTGGCCTTTGCAAAGCTCCGCCCGCCACTGAACAAGGCCACTCCCTGTCTTGGCGTAGGTCAACTGGGTTTCACGTCCCAGAAAAATAAGATAAGGCGCTCGTATTTCGATTGCTTTCATTTGATCGTCCTTAAGTGTTTGGGCTGACTGCCCAGAAAATCTTGCTTCTGCCTCAACAACGACGCCCAACCAGCGCCCCTCAGGCCCGTTAAGGCCTTCTGTTTTTTCTATTCGACTTATTCGTTCAATTCCTGCGTGGCCCAAACCCGCCATGCCCCAAGGGTGAGCAGTGGCACGACCAAAACCGCAATAAACACAAGGGTCAGCAGGCTATACCCGCTGGCGATCAGTTCGATCACGCCCAGCCAGGTTCCACCCACAATGGCGATGATCAGGAAACTGACAGCCACAAATGGGCGAAGTTTTCGCGGCATCACCTTGCCTGTCTCCTCGAAGTTGCCTTCAATTCGTTCGTTCACCGAATGCAACAGCGCGGTTCCCGTTTCCACAAAAGTGCCAAAGATGACGATCTGGAAAATCACGGAAAGAATAGGAACATCAAGGGACTGCATCAAAATTGCCGCGGGTACCGGGGCTTGACCAATCTCAGGATAGAGAGCCATCAACGCAGTGTAGAACAGCATGGCAGGCACCACCGCAATGGCTCCAGCCATCAGGCCTGACCCCATTGCCTCGCTGCGGGATTTTTGCCCGCGAATGGCAAACAAAATGGCGGGAAGCACGGCGAGGTTATAGCCGGAATACAAGATACCACCAGACAACCAGCCATCTTCGACAGCCTTAGCGTTGTAGGCCCCTTCGATCTGATCGCCCAATTGAATAAAGGCAAACACGAACAAAGCGGCATAAACGGCGTACAAAAGGAAAGACCATGCAGCCAGCACCTTCTTGATAGCGTCCGATCCATAAAAGGTCAGCAGCGCGATCAGGCCCATCAGCCCCACTGTACCAACAACCGGCGACACGCCGAAATTGACGGCCGCCAATTCACCCGAAGCGGCTGCAATAACAGCCAGAATAAGCAAAAGAAGGATGAAAAAAGCGATTTCAAAAACCACCCATCCCCGGCCAAGCAGTTCGCGGCAGAAAGTGCGATAGTCATAGGCACCTGTAACCCGGGCGAATTCAAAACCCATGGCCAGCACAAGGCCAAAAACCAAGCCAGAAACCAAAAGCCCCAGCAAACCACCAAGCGGGCCAGCAGGCAGGAAGAACTCCATTAGTTCGCGTCCGGTTGCATAGCCTCCGCCAATAACAACAGACTGAAACATCAGGCCCGGCACCAAGTATCTACTGAACACAGCCATAGCGCTTACCAACCTGTGTCTATTTCAAGGAATTTCGCACAGGCTGGCCTGGCAGCACGCCAGTATCCACTGCGCCGCCATCTACCAGCACCACGCCATTGACGATGACATAGTCGAAGCCTTTTGAGGGCTGAGCTGGCTTTGCGTAGGTTGCCTGGTCAGAAACCTCCAGAAGATCGAACACAACGATGTCGGCATCGGCTCCTGCCTGAATACGCCCCTTGGCCTTCATCTGCGGCACAGCATCCTGCAGGATTTTCGCCGGACCAAAACTCACCCGCCTGATAGCTTCTAGCAAGCTGACAGACTGCTGCTCCCGTACGTACTTCCTTAAGAAGCGCGCATATGTACCCGCTGATCGCGGGTGGCTCCAGGCCGCTTCAGGCAAAGGCCAGGTATCCTGGGGAATTGGCTTGCCATTCAGGCGCCAGTCCATACCGTCACTGGCAATGACCCCACCGGGGAACAGAACTGATTGATCCAGCAACGCTGCATCTTCGGGGTCTGTTTCTTCAAAGAAATGCACAACGGTCGTTGTGGCTGGCTTTTCAGCCTTAAGGTGGGCCAACTCGTCTTCGGTCAGCCGCTTCCCGCCGACATCAAAACTGGAAGCGTCAATGCCGCCTATCCGCTCGCGCCAGCGATCACCACGAAACATGGCCGCGCCAATACCAGTAGACCCCGCACCATAGGGGTAGGCTTCCGTTGTTACACGCAGACCTTGGCGCTGGGCATTCTCGATCAGACCACCGATCACAGGAATATCCCTCAAGCTAATGGAGTTGAGGTGAGAAATATGGGTGTGCGCGCCTGAGCCTGCAGATGCAGCCACTATTTCTGACATTCCCTGAAAAGAACTATTGGGTTCCAGCATTGAAAGGAAACGAGCATGCGTATAGGTAGGCACCCCACGTGCCGCTGCCAGCTTGGTTATTTCAAAATATTCCTTATATCCGCTGCCCGGCGCGTAGCCGAGAAGCATACCAACACCCAAGCCACCCTCATCAAGCCCTTGAGCCACCAGCCTTTTTATCTTTTCAAGCTGTTCTGGTGTCGCCACCTCTGCTTGCCAGACCGGGTTTTTGAATGCCGCCAGAAACCAAGCCAGATCAGCAACCGGTTCCGTCTCCAGAAAAGTGGCAATACGGGCATTGGCCCAGTTTACCGACGCACCATAGTTGATGGGGCGACCTTCCGCAGCGGCCCGGCTATAAAAGTCCTTCACGGGCAACATCCCAGCCTCAAGATCAAGCGCCGTTGTTACGCCATCAAGCGCCTGCACGCGAGCTGCAAGAATATCCTGCCCGTGGGCATGCATATCGATAAAGCCAGGGCTTACAACGCGGCCTGTCGCATCAATCGTCCGCACACCGGAAAGTGCCTGCTTGCTGACAACTGCGATTTTACCCCCTTTGATCCCCAGGTTCCGAACTGCGTCAAGGCCGGTTTCAGGGTCAACAACTCTGCCGCCAGTGATGACAAGATCATACGTTTCCGCGCGCACTGATTGCCCTGCGAGCAGGCCCAAGAAAAGCGCTGCAGCCATCAAATGTAAGAAACTTTTCATCAGAACCTTCTCCCCCTGCTCTCTATCGACGCCGGAACCGCTCCAACCGAGCTGATCGTGGATCACGCCAATATTTTTCCGAGTTTACCGGGGGCCAATCACAGGCAACCCCAGCATTGCATAGACAGAACCATAAAACAGCGTAAATTTATTATCAATAGATTTTTGGCTGTCTTATTATTTTTTATGGCAGAACTGATTAATTGACTAGAGAGGGATCTTTGCCCATACCACTCTGGCGTTTTTTAAAGTCCATCAGACCGGGATATCCGGACTTTTGTCCAGCAAGCAACGAGGACGGAACGTCCATCAGGTGCTGATTGAAAAATGCCAATGCATACTCGTTCATGATTTTGTTCATGGTTTCCGGTGGTACATCGCCGTGCAAACCAGCCCACTTCCCAAGTGGGCTAACAAACGCCAAGTCGGTGAAGTTATTATGGGCAGCACCGGCAATGGTCATGGTGTAGGCAGGCGCATTAGCTTGAAGGAAGACAAAGTCGTTCATGCCAAACTCGGGTGGATCTCTCCAATCCCTCTCGCCCTGCAGATACTGGCCGTATTCGATACGACGATCGCTGTTCATCAGCATGAAGGGCACTTCAAGGGCAAAGCGTTCAATCTTTCCCGCTGTGCCAAGCTGAAGACCATCCAGATTGATCCCTGCCTTACAGCGGTTTTCAGTAAGGCAAAACATGCCAGCAGCGGCCCCACCAAAGGACATGCCGAAAACGCCTGTTTTTTCCAGATCCAGCCGTCCGGCAAAGCGCTCCAAGGTTGGATTTCTGCCATCATCAGCAATTGCTAACTGATCCAAAAGGAAAGCAATGTCGGCAACCCAAAGCGATATCCCTTGATCCAGAACCGGATACCCCTTCAGCAAGTCAGCTATCCTAGTCGAATAGGCGTCATAATCCGCGGCATACTGAATAGCAGCCATATCGGAGACCATTTTTTTGATGCTGACAGGCAGGCTTCCCTGCATCCAGTCAACCTTATATGGGCTACGTCGTCCATCCGGGAATGTCACGACAGAGGCATGGTAAGTATGTTCAAGGCTGAAAACCAAATACCCATGACTGGCGAGGTTCTCCAGCATCAAGCTGTTTGCGCTGCCGAACATACCCATTCCATGGTTGAAGACCAGCACAGGGAAGGCAGCTTTCTTGGCCGAAAGGGGTGTCTGAGCATAGCTGTACCCGGGAATATCCTCCAAATGTGAAAAGGCCGTAGATGCAAATGAACCAAATTGCGGAAAGACAGCCTTTAATGCCGCCGGCTGCTTCAAAAACGGCAATGGCTGAGCCCCTTCTGGCACATCAGATGGGTACCACACGCTGACCATCAGCTCGCGCTTGTCTTCCGGGTCCGAAGACATAACCTCAAGCCTTGTCGTATCGGTTAGCTGGAATTCAGCATATCCAACACCATAATCGCCCGTGGGCGTAGGTACAGCAAACATTGGGAACAGCAGGGGTGGCAACAAGGCACCGACAAGAAACGATACAGCAAGGAGCCCAAAAGCGCCATGCCCGAGCCTAATTGGCCACGAAACTTTCCGGTCCTGCTGCCGACGAGATCGAATGAAGCTGACCAACAACAAAACAATAGTCAGGAATGCAGAAGGTATCATTTGCCATCGACCATGCCCCAGAAGCCAATCGGCAACAAGAAGTACGGCCACGAACATGGCACCAACCGACACCAGACGGACATACCGTTTCCCGGGCCAGAGGCTCAGCACTGTCGTGGCCGAGAGCACCAGTAGGATTGCGGTTTCCATTGCCAGCAGCATCCTGTAACTCAGCCCTGCCAAATCTCGCCTAGAACACGCCTGAAGTTGGCCCCCAGGATCATACCAATATGCTCGTCGGTGTAACCCCGGCGGATCAAACCCTCAGTCAGGTCGAAAATACGCTTTGGATGATCAAAGCCGTCTGTATCCAGCTTGTCCCTGAAGACATAACTCGATTTATAGACCGACTTCAGAGCGCTATAGGCTGGTTCCGGGATGTCATCATAGCCATGCATATCCATGTCAGAACCGATGCCAACATGTTCAACACCCGCCAAGCGGGCGACATAATCGATGTGATCGAGGATATTCTCAAGCGTGGTTGGTTCCTTGTCGCTGACAAAATTGCGCACCCCGGTAATGCCCATCACGCTGCCGGATTTGGCCACTGCCCTGATCGCTTCATCACTTTTGCAACGCACGTGCCCACCAGCCAACACCCGTACGTTGGAATGCGTGATCAACACTGGTTTGGATGACGCAGAAAACGCATCAAGGGTAGTTTGGTCACCACAATGGGAGACATCGATAGCCATGCCCAACTCCCCCATCCGTCCCACAACCTCATGCCCATACTCGCTTAGGCCGAGGTCTACCTCTTCGGTCGCACCAGTGCCGATAAGGTTTGTACTATTGTAGGTGAGTTGGCTAACGCGCTGCCCCATCGAATAATAGAGATTCACGTCATCCACTTCTTGGAAATGGTCAGAGTTCTGGACGCCAATGATATATCCAACGCGTTCCCCTTTCCTAAGGGTATCGAGATCGGAAATCGCGTCAATACGCTGGAATACTTCAGGATACTCGGCAGCATAGGCATTCAGTCGGGCGATAAACCCAGCCACTTCTTCGGCCGTCTTTAGCCCTACGGCGGGGTGAAACACATCCACCCCGGAGGAAAGCAACAACGCAACTTGTTCCGATGGCACATTGTATGTGTCGGTGCGCTTGGGGTTGTCCCCATAGGCCGACAGCATCATCGGCCCCAGTGGTGCCATGATGGACAGCATATCGAAGACTTGGTTCCCCATAACCAGATCAACCGCTCGTGCGCTATAGCGCACCTCGCTGCTTGCAAACAGTTTATGACTGCCAAGATTGACCATGGGAAATGCCATTGCACCCGCCACTGCGCGACGCAGAAAGGCGCGGCGATCAATCTCTGCAGTCACGCTAGCCCCGTTGCGGCGCTTCAAGTCAAATTGCCGCTCAGACATGCTGCCACCCAAGGATATTCCAATAAAAATAAAATACGGTCATATACACGGCAGCGAAGGCAACGAGGCTATAGTGGATGCGTCGACCGCGCCGCCAATAGCCATGCCGCCATGCCTGCACTGTGCAATAAAGCACGCCAACCGCCAGAACGACTGCCATCACAGGCAAGAAGAGCACCAAATCAAAGGCCAGAGGGATATCGCCGAACAGGCTCATTTGGTAAACCCCGATCACCATCCCCATCAGAACGACGAACAGAATATTGGCCGTCGCCACCCCCACAGACAGGCGAACGGCCCTTTTCTCCGGCAGAGGCATTTCGCTGAACTCTTGCCTGCGGTAGATCCAGCCTGTCAAAACGGACATAAATATCAGGAACGAAAGAACAGGCAGCAGCCCAGAGAACAGGCCACCCTCGAATACACCGACACGGGAGGCCGTGACAAAGGCTGCGGCATCGAAATACATGTCGCGCACTGATCCATCTTCAGTGCGACCGAAAACAATTCTTCTTTTGCCATCGACCTCACGAAAATAATCTTCGCCGATTTCCACATACTGCCGAGGTTCTCCTAGCCCGCTGAAAACCAGCGTATTATTACCCGATGGCGCAATATTCACAGCACCCGCGACAAGACCTAGAGCCTTTTCAATGGTGCTTTCATTATGGCGCCACAGCCTGTATTTCCCGGCATATTCTGCGGCTCGTTCATTGAAGTCTGATGGTGACGCAATGGGCTCCAAGGCTTCCGGATAATAATGATCATAGAAAGCCCGGACAAATTCGTCCCTGCCCTTCACATCAGTAGCTGCAACATAAGATACGAAGATTCCCAGCTGCTCTTCTTTGTCCAGCATCAAATTTGTGTGGAACTGCGAGATATCGCCACCATGGCCAATCAGGCGGTGTCCATTAACGACAGCCTCGTAGAAGCCGTGCGCCATGCCGGGCAAGCGTTCATCGCTTCGGTAAATTACCGAATGCATCAGCCTTGCGGTTTCTGCCTTCAGGACACGCGCTGAACCAAGCTGCCCGTTTTGCAGGTGGGCCTGCATGAACTTGCTCATATCTGTTGCTGTGGATACCATCGCACCCGCCGGGCCAAAACCTGTCACCAGCTCATAGGGTTGTTGCTGTAAAACACCCGCAACGCGCTTGTACCCCTTGGTCGCCCTATCGAGCATACTCTCAGGTAGGGGCGCTTCAAACGTGGAGTCATCCATCCCCAAGGGCGTGAAAATATTCTGCTTGATATAGTCGTTGAACGGCTGCCCGGACACATTCTGGACAATCAGGCCCGCCAGCGCTGTGGCATAGTTTGAATAGGACGAATAAGCCCCAGGGGGATTGATACGGGCTGGCATATAGCGCGCCATGGCCTCTTCGATCGGCAGCGCCTTGGCCGGATCATAATTCAGCAGGTAGCCAAGCCCGCTTTCTTCAAAGCCTGTTGTGTGAGTAAGAATATGGCGGAGCGTAATGGGTTTACCGAAAGCTTCGGGAATTTTGAAAGACACAAGATAGTCATTCACATCCGTATCAAGATCGAGGTTGCCGCGCTCAAGCTGCTGCATAACAGCCGTCCAGGTAAAGAGCTTGGATGTGGAACCAATAAAAAAGAGTGACCCGTCTGCGGTCGCAGGCTTGGCCTTTTCACGGTTCTCCATCCCGTAGGCTTTTGCAAGAACGACCTTGCCATCCTTGACGATAGAAACAGTGACAGCAGAAATATCCAGAACAGACCGTTGCGTCGCCACCATTGTATCGATGAAAAACTCCAGATTTTCCAGAGCCTCACGTTCCTGACTTGAACTGGCATTGTCATTCGACATGGCCGCCGCAAACGGGCCAGCTGCGATAAGGAGCAATACTACCAAGCTACGGATAAGATATGACATGTGTTCACTCCCATTCGCTGTGATATGTCATTGGAGGGAGGTCAATTCTGATCAGACATGCCGAAAGGCATAGCATTAAGCCAGCCCGCTTTATCGCACCTGCCTGTGATCCCCGCTGATATCGAAGAAAAAATGTCGGGATGCTCTGGAGGCAAGCATCCCGACAGTGGAGGGTGCTTAGAAATCCACCTTGATATTTGCGCCAATCGTGCGAGGGCGCTCAAACACACCGGATGAGATCGTTGCGCCACTGCTCAACAAACTGTCTTCCCGGTTAACCAGCGCACGCTTGTTGAACAGGTTGGTTGCATAGAGACCAAATGTTACCGTGCCATTCGAGACAGAAAGGTTCATATCAGCCAGTACACGCCCGCCCACTTCAACAGGCAGAATGCTTTGGGAATTTCCGTAGCTGGACATGGCGCTTCCAGTATAACGCAGGCCACCATTCAGGGCAGCGTCCCAGCTATCGGAAACATTGAACATATAGCTACCCTGCAAAGAGCCAGCCCATTTTGGCAGGTCCGGGATTTGTTCCCCTTCAACACCGCCAAAACCGGCTTCATCGGCATTCAGTGTACTGTTGGAATAGGTAATATTCGTCGTCAGCGACAGGCTTGTTGTCGGACGGAACGTAAACGAACCTTCCAAGCCATATGCACTGAGCCCATCGGCAGCGTTACCACCGGTGCGAACGCCATTGAATACAGTGAATGCCTGGAAGTTTGCCCAATCGATCTTCCACAGAGCAACATCATAACTCAGGCGCTTGTTCTCGGTACTGCCCTTGGCACCAATCTCATAGCTCCAGCTGTTGTCAGCCGAGACAACAGGGTCTGCAATATCATTCCCCGTTACCGGATCAATAATCGGGATATTGGCTGATGCGGGGCGATAGCCGCTGGCAACACGCGCATAGAGAGACAGGTTTTCACTTGGGCGATACCGCGCAGAGAACAGATATGTACCCACTGTATCCTTGATGGTGTCACCCTCAAGATCGGCAGCGCCCAGAAGCGCACCCGACGTCACGTAGGACAGCTGAATCTTGTTCTTGCTGAGCCGCATCCCAGCCGTCACATCGAAGTTTTCGTTGAAATAGTAGGTCACATCACCAAACGCAGCATGCTCACTGTAGTCAGATGGGAACGTGATTGCATATACGTTAAAGGCTGGTGTGGCCTGGGCTGACTGAATATTGGAAGTCTCCTCGTCAGCGTAATAGAGGCCTGCGAGCCATTCAAAATTGCCCATACGCTCGGATGTCAGGCGAATTTCCTGCACAAATTTCTTCGACCCGGCAGCTTGGTTCACAAGCACCGCTGTCGTTGTGCCCGGCGCACGACCATCGAAGAAATCCACGAGGCCCGCCAACGCGAAAGTCTGGTCGGATACCGCCCCTAACTCGTACTCAACATGGCTTGACGTAGAGGAAAGCGTACCCCAACCGAGGTCATAATTCAGGGTGCCTGACATGATTTCAAAATCGAGCCAGAAATCCCCTGCAGGATCAATTGTGGTAAAGTCACCAACAAGCGCATCGTCACCCAAGGCGTCTGCAAGCTGAACAGTGCTTGTAGTCGCAAAGTCCGTTTCCTGTTTCATGTATTTCAGCCGAATATCCAGCGCTTCACTAGGCCGGAACAAAATGTCCGCCGCGTAGCCAAGCACCTCTGAATCGTCGATATTCTTATCTTCAACAGCGCCTGTGGCCCCGTTCAGGTAATCAACATACCCGCCCGTGTCCTCAAAAAAGCCGGACAGCGTTACGCCAAGCTTGTCCTTAACGACAGGAACACTGATACGCCCATTAACAACCTTGGACCAATCACCACCATCTGTCTTGGACAGATCTACACCAGCGGATGCCCTGAACTCTTCCATAGCTGGTTCGCGGGAAATATAGCGCATCATACCGCCAACAGATGTGGCGCCATAAAGTGTACCCTGCGGCCCCTTGATCACCTCTGCGCGCTCGATATCCATCAGCATGCCGTCAAAGACAAGCGAGGACCCGGACGAGAAGCTAGAGTTGGTCGATACTGGCGTATCATCCAGATAGATGCCGAATACAGGAATGGATGAGGTTTGCGGCACACCACGGGCAGAGATCGTACCCGCACCTTTCGCACCATTA
Source organism: Alphaproteobacteria bacterium (assembly GCA_013372925.1). Taxonomy (GTDB): domain Bacteria; phylum Pseudomonadota; class Alphaproteobacteria; order Sphingomonadales; family Kordiimonadaceae; genus Kordiimonas. Next base: position 6,306 of record JABXIV010000094.1, on the reverse strand, counting down.
TCGCGATATTGAACGCCAGTGGCGTAATTGAATATATCACCGATCTTCCGCATACCCTTAAGCGCAAAATCGCCAGGTTTCAGCGCAGTCACAGCGGCAGGCACATCTTGCAAGGACTGCTCGCGCCGAGCGGCTGTTACAATAATCTCTTCCAAAATGAACTCGTCACTTGCGCTGGCATCACTGCTGTCTTGCGCAAACGCACTTTGCAGGCCACCACCCCAGAGTGCGGCGATAGATGCTGTAGCCAGCAACGCGCCCCTACGGTTAAGTCGAATACCTGAATTGTCGTTTTTCATATCTTCCTCCCTGGATTGCTCTTGTTTGCGCCCCCTAGCGCCAGGCCCCTCAGGGCCAACGGTGATCATTATTACAGCTTTATAATACTTTTCAAATATTTTTCGCTGTCTTATATAATTTTTTACACCGCCTTAAATGAAAACGAAAACAAGAAAAGTCGAAAATTCATAACCTTTCAGCCGTTTAAACCTAACAATCAGCCAGCCGCTCGCCACAGCCCAGACGCAGCAACTTCTCTCGCATAATCTGCAAAATCCTTGGGCTTTCGCCCCAGTGCTCGCTCAACACCGTCGCAGGTCATCGCGTTTCTGCCATCCAGTACCGTCGAGAATAGATAGTCGAGAAGCCACCTGACATCTTTTGGGACACCCGCAGACTTAAGGCTGTCTAAAAAGACTGTATGGGGAATGTTTACAAATTCGATCTCTCGGCCTGTGGCGCTTGAAAGGTCGGCTGCGATGTCTGCGAATGTCATGAGGCGTGGCCCCGTCACCTCATAAATTTCACCACTATGGCCTGGTTCCGTTAGCGCTGCGACGGCCACATCGGCGATGTCATCCACATCTACAAACGGCTCCTCCACCAACCCTGCGGGCAGGGTCAGCCTTCCGCTGACGACCATGTCGGCAAAGGCACCCTCTGAAAAATTCTGATTGAACCAACTTGCACGCACGACGGTCCAATCCATCTCGTATTGCTGGATGATCTGCTCACAAACCTGCGCTTCGACCTCGCCTCTGCCGGAAAGCAGCACAAGTTTTTCTACCCCGGCATCCTGAGCACGGCAGGCCAATCCTTGAATGGCATCCCTTGCCCCGGGGATCGCCAGATCAGGCGCGTAACTGATGTAGACGGATTTAACGCCCTTAAGGCAGGCATCCCAGCCGGCCTCATGGTCCCAGCTAAAAGAAGGGATAGCGGAACGCGAACCGACGCGAACGGGTACGCCCTTGGCCTTAAGCCGCTCAACAACCCTGCTTCCGGTTTTGCCAGTACCACCAATAACCAGTGTCAGCCCCATTTCCTGATCAGGGCTTTTTGCCTTCGCACGCATGTTTTTCTCCTCGGTCCGTGACTTTTGGAGAAAGATAAGGGCGATTTGCAGTGCGGTATTGACCGTGCGCGACAAACTTTTTGCCGCTGACGCCAAGTTGGTCCGTTACAGCGACTGAAGGCGATAACTGCGAGGTGTCTGACCTGACCAACGCTTGAAGGCGCGATTGAACCCGCTTTGTCCGGAAAAGCCTGTCAGGAAAGCGATATCCACAAGGCTGTAATCTGTTTCTTGGAGCAGCGTTTGCGAAAGCTCTCGCCGGGCATCGTCAACCAACTCCTGAAAGGAATAGCCCATTTCGGCCAAACGCCGCTGCAAGGTACGGGCGCTCATCCCCAACTCTCCAGCGATAGTCGTCAGCTCTGGCAAACCTTCAGAAAGGCGCTTCGTCACCTCTAGGCGTACACGCCCATCAAGGGCCTCGTTATCTTCAAGCCGGGCCAAATCGGCATCAAGGTGAGTTTGGAAAAACCGCGACATCATTTCATCGCCCAGGATATTGGGAACGTCCAACGACAGCTTGCTAACAAGCAATGCATCCCGGTCGGCGTTAAAATGCACGGGACATCCAAAATACTGTTCATGATCTGAAATATCGGCAGGTGCAGCGTGCTTGATAAACACTGCCTTCGGAGAAAAAGGCTCACTGCTGACCTGTCGGGAGATAGAAACAATACTTGCCAGCGTGATCTCATTTGACAGCCTAAGGCCTAGCCGCCTGACGCCATCCCGCCTCAGGTGCATATAAGTATCATTGCACGCATCTTCGATTTCATAGTGGCTAACACTGGTCAAAACCAAGGCATACCGGACAGCCCTCTCATACGATCCACGCAGCGTTGGGGCAGACTTCCATGCCAAGCCGAAAGCACCATAATCATCACACTCCATGGATTGCCCTACCCTCAAGGGCAGGCTGCTCCCGTTCGGCTCCGCTCGAACGATCCGCTCCAGTATGGCATAGTGATCCTCATCACTAATCATTACTGCGGGGTCTGGCTCTGCATCTGGATCCAGGCCTACGGATAATAGAAGTTCATTTCGGCCAACTGTATTGTCGACCTGCTGAATAACCTTTCTAACAAATACCGACGTAACCTTGCCCATGCCTTCTCCCGTGTAGCCGACATATATTCTTGTATTCTAGAAACGTGAAAGCAATCAAAACCGAGGCTAGTTCAGCCCAGCGCCTATTTGCTACACCCCGGTAACTTCTGGACCATCTTGGAAAATAGGCACAAAAAAAGCCGCAGTTACCTGCAGCTTTTTGAAATTTCCTGGTGGCTTATGATCAGGAAAGTGGCGGAGAGGACGGGATTCGAACCCGCGAGGGGCGTTAGCCCCAACTCGCTTAGCAGGCGAGCGCCTTAAGCCACTCGGCCACCTCTCCGCCGCCGTGGATAGCCAAGTGCGCCCCCCGAGTCAACGACACAATCTCTCAACAGCCAAAAAAAATTCGTCGCCCGTTCAATTCCCTCTATATCCAACACCAAGGCGGACAGGAAAGAACCGCCCTGAAACGAGAGGAAACAACACAAAGCCAAGCCTGCAAGCCATAAAATTGATCGAACGGACGAACGGTTTGAATTTCCATGCGCAAGGCCCTAGGCTCGTTTCCCGGAAACATAAGTTTAGCATTCAAGCAGACCTGCATGCCCACCCAAGAAGGAGCAGATGAGCTTGAACGAGGTCGCACCCGACGCGCCGGCCCCATATTTATTAAGCAAAGGGACAGAGTATGAAAAAAATGATCTTAAGCACTGCCGCAGCACTAGGGCTTTTGGCAACCACAAGCCTTGGCGCCTACGCCGATAACCACGCGCTGAAGGATTCTATCGCGCAGGACTATGGCTACCTTGAGAAGCTGTTTGTGCATTTCCACAAGAATCCAGAGTTGAGCTTCCGTGAAACAGAAACCTCCAAGCGCCTCGCCGAAGAGCTAGAAGGCCTTGGTTTCGATGTAACCACAGGGGTCGGCAAAACCGGTGTGGTCGCCATGATGAAAAACGGGGAAGGCCCAACGCTTCTGATCCGCGCCGATATGGACGGCCTGCCCGTGCCGGAAAAATCCGGCCTGCCGTATGCTTCCACGAAACGGCAAGTGAATATGCACGGCGTTGAAATGCCGGTTATGCACGCCTGCGGCCACGATATGCATATGACCGGGCTTATCGGCACTGCGCGCCAACTGGTCGCCATGAAAGACAAATGGCAGGGCACGCTCCTTCTTGTCGGCCAGCCTGCGGAAGAGGTTATCGGCGGCGCGAAGGCCATGATTGAAGATGGCTTGTACGAGCGCTTCCCGCGCCCGGATTATGCTGTGGCGCTGCACGTGGCTGCACAGGCACCAGCAGGCATGATCATCTACAAGCCCGGCATCATGTATAGCTCAAGCGACAGCGTTCATATCACCGTGCACGGTGTGGGCACCCACGGTGCATCGCCGCACCTGGGCAAAGACCCGATCGTGATCGGCGCTCAGATTGTGAACGCCCTTCAAACGCTGGTTGCGCGTGAAATTTCGCCACTGTCCCCCGGTGTTGTCACCGTTGGCACCTTCCATGCCGGTACCAAGAACAACATCATTTCCGACAAAGCCGAACTGACACTGACTGTGCGCTCGAACGACGAGGAAGTACGGCACAAACTGCTGCAAGGCATCAAACGCATTGCCGAAAACACTGGCCGTGTTGCAGGCTTGCCGGAAGACAAGTTGCCAACAGTGGAGCTTTCAGTGGAATCAACGCCGACAACCATGAATGATGTGGCCCTGACAGCGCGCTTGGATAACACCTTGCGCGATCATTTCCCGAAAGGTGTGGTGGCACGATACGAGCAGAAGAACATGGGCGCAGAAGATTTCGCCTATTTCAGCCAGGTTGACCCTGCTGTGCCAGGCTTCTATTTCGTTGTGGGCGGCACACCGCAAGCGGCCTTCGATGCAGAAAAGGCTGGCGGGCCAGCAGTGGCAGGGCACCATTCACCTCTGTTCAAGATCGCGCCTGAACCATCCATCAAGGCAGGTGTTGAAGCCATGACTGTTATCACGCTAGATCTGCTTGGCAAATAAAGCGGGTTAGATCGAAACCGTCAGGTTATCAAGCAAAGTGGCCTGGGCTGGCAAACCAAAGCCCAGGTCAATCCATTCGGTGGGTTCGCGCCAATCAGCCTCAACTCGGTCGCCCCTGAATGGGGCCGCCAGTTCCGCCGCAACATCAGGCCGCGGCAGGGCAAGCGCCAGAATATAATTGGTGTCCTCGGCTTCACCGGCCACAGGCAGGAGCGTGACCTCGAGCTTCGCTGCATAGCCCCGCGCATACATGCTTTCCATATGCACACAGGCCCCAACCGGGTGGCTGCAAACACATTTGATCAGGTTCACAACAAGCGGCCGCTGATCTTCCCGCACAAAGGCAAGATAGTCTGCCCCAGTTATTTCGGTTGCGATACGATCTATGATATTAGTGCCCGCCATCACAACCTTCACTTTGTCACCTTCAAGGTGCGCAATTGCGATGTTCGGCATAATGCTGGGCAGGTCATAGGGCTTGAACGCATTTCGGTGCGGCACGCGTTGGCCCGCCATCTTTGGCCAAAGCCGCCAATGCCTCTCCAGTTCCATACTGTCCCGGCTGCGTTTCATCATTTTCTCTTCCACAATGAAGACAATTCATATTATCACACAGCTTGGTTAATGTCGCCTTGATGAAAATGGAGACTTCGCATGATACCGCCGTTCCACCTCGCCGTTCCTGTTGATGACCTTGAAGCCGCGCGCGCCTTCTATGGCGGGGTAATGGGCTGCGAAGAAGGCCGCTCAAGCGATAAGTGGATCGATTTCAACTTCTTCGGCCATCAGTTTGTCGTGCACAAGGGCACACCGCTTGGGCAAGCGGATACAAACGACGTGGACGGCAAGCAAGTGCCAAGTTTCCACTATGGTGCGGTGCTTGATTGGGACCAGTGGCATGACCTGGCCACGCGGCTCGCGAAAGCGGAAATTGAGTTCATTATTGAACCCGGCATCAGGTTCGAAGGCAAGGTGGGCGAACAGGCCACCATGTTCTTCCTTGACCCGGCTGGCAACGCGCTTGAGCTGAAGTCTTTCAAAGATCCATCGCAGCTTTTCGCTAAATAGCGGGCGTGCAGCTTAAGGCTTCCAATCCAGCATGGCTTCCAGCATGGCCCTGATATGCGGGGCAACGCCCTCTGCCTTGTGCCCGATCATGCTGAACGGAAAGCTTTCATCCATATAGGTGATCTGGGAAAGCTCTAGCTGGATGGCATGCACACCCTTCGCGGGCTGGCCATACTTGCGCGTGATAAAGCCACCCTTGAAGCGACCGTTCAGAACCGCATCATAGCCATCTGCCACAGCCGCCGCTTTATAGACAGCCTCGGCAAGGCCTGGCGCGCAGGATTGGCCATCGTTGGTGCCCAGATTGAAATCAGGCAACCTACCGCCAAAGAAACGCGGTACTTGCGAGCGGATCGAATGCGCGTCCCACAAAAGGGCATAGCCGTGGATATGTCGCACACGCTCAATCTCGGCATTGAGTGCATTATGATAAGGCTGCCAAAAGTGGCTTACGCGGTCGCGCTCTTCAGCCGCATGCGGCGCTTCGCCTGCCAGATAAATCGGCCTTTCATCGAATGTGGTGGTTGGGCACAGCTCTGTCACATTCTGCCCGGGATACAGGCTTTTGCCTGAAGGGTCGCGGTTGAGGTCAATCACATACCGAGAATAGTGCGCGTGCAAGACCGTCACATCCATATCAGCCAAAAAGCCATAAAGCGCAGGCAAGTGCCAATCCGTATCCGCGATCTTGAGGGCATCTGCCGTCATGCGGGCTGCATAGGCCCCCAGCTCTTCACCGCTGTGCGGCATGGATATGATGAGGGGGCTATGCCCCCTCCGAAGGTCGAACACCTCTGTCACAGCGCTTGGCTCC
>JABXIV010000308.1 GCA_013372925.1 Alphaproteobacteria bacterium | reverse complement strand
GGGCGTTCGCGCGAGAAATCAGGCAATCCAACAAAGGCCACAACCACCACACCAACATGCAGTGCAGCAGACATGGTCCAACCGATTGTTTCCGATTTCAGCACAAAGAGTAACCTACGCTTAATTCTGTTCGGCGATCAGCGCCACCTTAGAGTAACCGGCGGCATTGATGGCACCAATCACTTGCATAACCCTGCCATAATCCAGCTTGGTATCGCCCCTTACATAGATGCGCGTTTCCCGGTTTTCCCCAGAAATCGCAGTCAGGCGCGGGATCAGCTCGTCAAGGCCAACTTCAGTATCAACAATGAATATGGCGCCTTTTTGATTGATTGAAATCTCAAGCGGCTTGCTATCCTGCGGCAGTGGTTTGGCTGCAGCTTTGGGCAGATCCACCGGAACGCCTGCCGTCAAGAGAGGCGCTGTCACCATAAACACAATCAGCAGCACCAGCATCACATCCACAAAAGGCGTCACATTGATTTCCGCCAGCGGCTGATATCGCCCGCGGCGGCGACGTGCACCTTCAACCCGGCCGCCCGATGTTACGGTCGCCCCCATGATTAATGCCCCTGCTCGTCAAGCTGGCGAGACAGGATCGCTGCAAATTCATCAGAGAAGCCTTCCACACGCCCAGCATAGCGCCCGAGATCGGTGGACAGCTTATTGTAGGCAATCACAGCCGGGATCGCCGCAACAAGGCCAAGGGCTGTTGCCAGCAAGGCCTCGGCAATACCAGGCGCCACCGTCGCCAATGATGTATCGCTCGCAGTCGCGATTGACGTGAAGCTGTTCATGATACCCCAAACAGTACCAAACAGCCCCACAAAGGGAGCAGCGGACCCAATCGTCGCCAGATACCCGACCTGACCTTCAAGGCGCTCCATTTCGCGGCTCGTTGTTACGTGCATTGCCTTGTAGATGCGGTCCTGCACAGTCAGCTTATCAACACCGGCCGTTCGTTTCGCAAGGCTTCGCTGCCACTCACGCATTGCGGCCACAAATACGGCTGCTAGGGGGTGGCTTGGGGCTGTTTTCAAGCTGTTATAAAGATCATCAAGGCTACCGCCTGACCAGAAACGGTCTTCAAACTCGTTTGCATTACCGCGAGCTTCTTTCAAGCGAACCCAGGTATTGAAGATGATTGACCAGCTCCAGAGGCTGGCCGCGATCAGCATAATCATCACAGCCTGCACGATAAAATCAGCCTGCAAGAACATGCCCATGATCGAAAAATCTGGCACGTTGCCGCCAAGCTGGACCGCTTCTACTGTTTCGACCTGCATCAAACTCTCCCTGAAAACTAGTTTTCTTCGGCGTCCATCGCCGCCTGCATCCAGTCCTGCCAGCACTTTTTGGCAGAATTAGGCCAACGGCGTGGCCGACCGTCTTTTCCGATAATCGCCACCATGACATCCGCTTCTGTCACCAGCTCATCATCCCTGGTGATCCACTGCTTCACCTCAATGGCCGCCGCCCGAACGCGCGTAACCTTTGAATGCCCCATAAGGACATCGCCTACCTTAGCCTGCCGGTGATACCGGATATTGATGTTTGAAACCACATAGGTGAGCGGCCCACCTTCCTCTTCAGAAAGATCGAACAAATAGTTCACGTCAGCCGCAGTATCGCGAATGCTTTCTGTGCGAACACGCTCAAAAAAGCTGACATAGCGGGCATGATAGACCATGCCGCCCACATCGGTATCTTCATAGTAAACCCGGATAGGGAAATGGAACACGCCCTCTTTCCAGGCGCCTGCTGCTGTTTGTGGTTCGTTCATCATTTCCCCAACATATCCAATTGGTTCGTCTCTTTCCCGGCTGGCGGAATCAACCCCAGATGCTTCCAACCATCGGGCGACAACATGCGCCCACGCGGGGTGCGTTGCACAAGCCCAATCTGCATCAAGTAGGGTTCAATAATATCTTCAATTGCGTCGCGCGGTTCCGATAGTGCGGCGGCCAGAGTTTCGATGCCGACAGGCCCGCCTGTATAGGTTTCGCCGATGCAGGAAAGATAGCGTCGGTCCATCGTATCAAGGCCCAAATTATCAACCTGCAAGCGCGTGAGGGCGGCATCTGCATGGGGTGCATCAACCACGTCCTTGTTAGCGACCAAGGCGAAATCTCGAACCCGGCGCAAAAGCCTGCCGGCGATCCTTGGCGTACCGCGGGATCGGGCCGCCACTTCGCGTGCGCCCTCTTCCGTCATCTTCAGGTCCAGAAGACGCGCACCCCGGCGAACAACTTCGGTCAATTCTTCGGTTGTGTAAAATTCCAATCTCGTTGGGATTCCGAAACGATCCCTGAGCGGCTTAGTAATCAAGCCTGAACGCGTGGTTGCCCCAACAAGCGTGAACTGCGGCAAGTCAATCCGCACAGACCGTGCAGCAGGCCCTTCACCAATGATCAGGTCAAGCTGGAAATCCTCCATCGCGGGATAGAGCACCTCTTCCACGGCTGGGTTCAGGCGGTGAATCTCATCAATGAACAGAACGTCGCGTTCCTGAAGATTGGTCAACAATGCGGCCAGATCACCAGCCTTGGAAATCACGGGACCAGACGTTGCCCTGAAGTTCACGCCCAGTTCACGCGCAACAATTTGCGCTAGCGTAGTCTTGCCAAGGCCTGGCGGTCCGAAGAAAAGAACATGATCCATGGCTTCCTGCCGCGCACGCGCAGCGCCAATAAACACCTCAAGGTTTTCGCGCGCCTGTTTCTGGCCGATAAAATCCTGAAGCGATTGCGGGCGCAAACCTGCGTCCAGCGTGTCGCCACCAGCTTCTGTGCCGCCTACGAGGCGCTCTTCTTCAAGCTCACTCATAGGCTACTCAACTCCTTCAGCGCAGCAGGCACAAGGGAAGCAACTGAGGCATCTTCGCCGAGCTCACCCATTGCTTTCGCGACAGCGCCGTGCGCCTCCACGCGCTTGTAGCCGAGGTTCACAAGAGCCGACACCGCATCCTCAAGTGCACTATTGGCACTACCATCCGATGTGGCACTGTTGGCACTCCCCATCGTGCCAACCTGAACCCCCTTCGGCTGGAATACAAGGCCGGTAACCTTGTCTTTCAGTTCATTGACGATCCGGGTCGCCACTTTCGGGCCGACACCTTTGGCGCGTGCAACAGCAGTTTTATCCTGTGCCGCAATCGCGTTTTGAAGATCAGTCGGAGACAATGTTGAAAGGATGGCAAGCCCCACTTTCGCGCCCACACCCTGAACGCTGGTAAGCAGGCGGAACATATCTCGTTCGATCACATCCACAAAACCAAACAGCGTGATCGCATCTTCGCGCACCACGGTTTCGATATGCATTTGTGCGGCTTCACCGCGGGATGGCAGCGCTGACAAGCTGCGACTAGAACTGTGGACCAGATAACCTACACCATTGACATCGATGATCGCCCAATCATCACCTACGCTATCCAGAATGCCTGTCAGTTTCGCGATCAATTTTCGAGCTCCCCGATACGCCTAGAACTTTGATGACACATGATGCGCATGACAGATAGCAACTGCAAGTGCATCTGCGGCATCTGGCCCAATAATTTTAACGCCAGGCAACAGAACCCGCACCATGGCATCAACCTGTTCCTTGGCTGCATGCCCCACTCCCACAACAGATTTCTTCACATGGTTTGGCGTATATTCAGCAACTGACAGCCCGGCCTTTGCCGGAACAAGAAGCGCAATGCCACGCGCCTGACCAAGTTTGAGCGTAGAGGTGGGGTTCTTGTTAACGAAGGTTTCTTCAACCGCACAAGACTGAGGCTGCCACTCTGCGATCACGGCTTCAATGCCGTCAGACAATTCCACAAGGCGTTCGGCCAGGGTTTTCTTGGGATCAGATTTCACAACGCCGTTGGCAACATGCGTGAGCCGTGTCCCCACGCTTTCAACAATTCCCCAGCCCGTATTTCTCAAGCCGGGATCAAGCCCCAACAGCCTCATGTGCGCGTGTCCCCTTGACCGGAAAGAAAGGCTTGCCCCAAAGAAGGGCAAGCTCGGGATTTTATTCTGCTTCGAGCTGTTCCAGAACGTCAGCCGGGATCGTGTAATTGCCGTAAACGGTCTGAACGTCGTCGTTGTCTTCGAGCGCATCGATCAGGCGCATCATTTTCTCGGCGCCTTCCTTGTCGAGCTCGATCGGCTCTTTTGGCTTCCAGATCAGGTTGGCGTTCTCAGGCTCGGCGCCCAGCGCTTCGGTCAATGCTGCCACAACTGCTGCAAGCTCACTGGCGTCAGTATAGATCGCGTGGCCGTCTGCATCGCTTTCAACTTCGTCGGCGCCAGCTTCGAGCGCTGCTTCAAACATAGCATCGCCATCTGCAATCTCAGCCGGATAAGTAATTTCGCCAACACGGTCGAACATGAAACCAACGGAACCACTTTCGCCCAAGTTACCACCTGCCTTGTTAAAGATCGTCCGAACGTCGGATGCTGTGCGGTTCCGGTTGTCTGTCAGCGCCTCAACAATCACGCCAACACCGCCAGAACCATAACCTTCGTAGCGCATTTCATCATAGTTCTCGGCGTCGCCGCCGGATGCTTTCGCAATCGCACGCTCGATATTGTCTTTTGGCATTGATTGGGATTTGGCGTTCGCAACAGCGAGACGAAGGCGCGGGTTGCTTTCAATATCTTCGCCACCCATCTTCGCAGCCACAGTGATTTCACGGCTGAGTTTGGAGAAAATTTTCGAACGCTTTTTATCTTGCGCACCCTTGCGGTGCATAATGTTTTTAAACTTGGAATGGCCTGCCATGGTTACCCTCTGATAGTCCCTTGGGCCGGAAACCGAAGATCCCAAAGCCCTGAATTTTACATAATGAAATGCAGCGGCGCGATTGCTGCCAGCCGCAGTTGGCCCTCTTCTTAGCAGATTTGGCCGCCTTGAACAGGGAAAATTACGCGAATTTCGCACTGGCCGCGGGGGAAAATCCCTGTAAGCTTGAGGAACCACGAGAACAGGATCGGGAGCAGCTTATGACAGAGATGAAAGGCAGTTGTTATTGCGGCAATATCAGCGTGCATATCAGTTGCCAGAAAACACCCGAACACCTGACACCTCGCGCCTGCGATTGCGGCTTCTGCACCATGAACGGTGCAGCATGGGTTTCGGTCAAAGATGCCACAATGAAAATCACGATCCAGAATGAAGCAGCACTAAGTCTGTTTGAACAAGGGTCGGAGAGCGCGCGCTTCTGGCTATGCCAACGGTGTGGTGTGGTTACAGCTGTTACCTGCGACATTGAGGGCAACCGAAAAGGCGCTTTCAACGCCCGCATCATGAACTGCTTTGACGACTTCGCGCCGACCGAACCGGCATCACCTAAAACACTCAGCAAAGAAGAAAAGCTCGACCGCTGGGACAAGCTATGGATTAGCGATGTAAAAGTGAAGGATTGCTGGACCGCTGGAAACTAGAGCAGCACTTAAGCCATTGTGTGTTGGGCCCACCAAAGTCCTGAAGCAGCCAGCGCCAGCATGAGCCAAAGCAAAAAACTACCACCCCGTTTTTTGGCGTTTTGTTGCCCACCACCATTTTCAATGGTTTTCGCCACGCTATCTTCGCGCGAAGACGCCTTCTTGCTGCCTCTTGCCATATCAATACCCTACTCAGTACCCGCCCCCAATCCAGCGCGTTATTGATATAACTATCATCAGGTGGCCCGAGAGCAAGGGGAGTCTTCAAAATTTCACAGAAAACAAACTAAGGTTAGCAGCAAGCATCAATCCAGCTTCAGGCAATCAAGCAACCCCGTGTTCCTGAAACTTGTCGATAAGACCACTCCAGAAACGTTTCAAGCTATCAACATGCCTTGAGTCCACCATGTGAGGATTGGCTTCTACGAAGGCAAGGCGATCCTGAGCATAGTCCATGAAGGAAAAATCAGGCTCTGCATACGGATTTCGAAACCCGACATCCCTTGGGCCACGCATACCAGTGGCTTGGCCCTGCCCATCATATTCCAGATTTTCAGTTGCGATCAGCGGCAAGAAACGCGACACGGCCATCAAACGATCTTCTTCGGGAATTTCCTGCATATAGGAATCCCATGCCTGCTTCATTTTAGGAGACGCACTATCTGGCGGGAAGCTGAAGATATTGCCTTCACCAATCTGGTGGAAACCATCCCCATTGAAATCCCGCTGCGCACCGGGCGGCAACAACAGATTTAGGGCACCTTCCTGCCCTAAACCACCAATTCGACTGTCTGTCAGCTCCACACCATACGACTGTACAGCGGTTATTGTTGCCCGATCTTCCTCACTAAGGGACTTCAGGAACTCCTTTGGTTGCTCGAAGCCACCCTCCTCTGCCGCCCTTTGGGAAATCGCGGCAAATTTTGCTTTCACGTCATCGACGCTGATACCCAGCTTTTCAGCGGCCGCATCAATACGGGCGGAAAATTTATCGGGCCACGCGGCGGGTGAAAGCGGGTTGTTTAGAACCGGCGCAGTCGCCGCAAAACGATACCCTGTTTGTTCGTACACGCCGCGCATCGCCTCAGCAAAGGCCGCCGAATTGCCTGTATTGCCAGCACTATTGGTGGCCCCAACAGCCTGCCCATATCCCGCCGCGCCAAACAGCCCGTCTGATTTTCCGATTTCCATTACATCCCCCCTGCAAATTTTGCCTGACAAAGTCGATCAACAGAATAAGCAAGCAATTAGGGGGCCATTTTCACACAATTTCGCGCGACCAAACCAAGGTTAAGACGCACTATAACTCCAGCGATAGAACCACCATATCGCGGCACTGGATACCGTTTTCAAAAATTGGTTCCTTGTAGTTCAGTGTGAAATAATTTGTGGCGATGCGCTGCATGCGGAAACCTGCTTTTTGGTAAAATGCAAGTTGATCCAGGCTTGAATTTCCCGTGCCCACATCCAGACGCTTGCCCCCTACCTTGCGAGCCTCTTCTATCGCCGCACTCAGCAGCGCACGGCCAACACCCTTGCCCTGCCATTCTTCGGCTACGGCAATATTCTTCAGTTCCCATTTCGCATCATCAAGGGGCACCAAGACAAACACCCCCACGACCACGTCGTCCCACCGGGCGCTATAGAGCGTACCTTCCGCAAGATAATCCAAAACCATTGCGGGCGAAGGATCAGCCAGCAGCAGCAAGTCCATGAAGCGCGCAGCATCCTCTTCTGTCTTTATGTCCAGATCGATCATGGTTTACCTTCCTAATTTCGCAGCACAGCCTTTAACCTACCTTGCAGGTACTTTGAAACTGCCTACATAACAATATAGGCATACAGCCCTGCCCTTATATTGCTGGAGAAAATATTGGCGACAACCGGCCACAACAGACTGACCGAGACCGACCGAAAGCGGGCGAAACGCATCCACAGGCTTGCACGCCTTCTTGATAACCAGTTTCGCATTCCAGGCACAGACATCCGTTTCGGGCTGGATGGTATTCTTGGGCTTATCCCCGGTGCTGGTGATACAGTTTCTGCGGCCATGGCCGCCTATATCATTTTTGAAGCCTTCCGGCTTGGCGTCAGCCGCCGCATCATTGCCAAAATGGTTGGAAACGTAACACTGGACTGGGTGATTGGCGCCATCCCCATTATCGGTGACATTTTCGATATTGGCTTCAAGGCCAACACCCGCAACATCCGTTTGATAGAAGAAGAAATTGGCCTGCAATTGTCGGAATTGTGAACCCTGTTAATCTTTCCTTATGGGCTCTGGCTCGGGTTCGGGCCTTCGCGCGAATGTCACCAGTACGCCAGAAATAATCATCAGCAGGAACCATGCCCAATATTTGGAAAGCGGTACAGGCATCCATCCTGCTTCCTGATGCGGATAAAGCCAGATTTTCCCATAGGTACTGAAGTTTTCAGCAAGCCAGATAATCCCGGCGCCCAACATCAAGGCTACCACAATCGGCATTTTCAGACGCACCGTGAGCGGCGTAAAATGCAACCATGTACGCCCATACAAAAGCAGGACCCCGATAAACAACAGAGGCCGGAAATCCCAGAGGATTTCATGGGTGAAGAAATTCACATAAATGGCCAAGGCCAACAAAACTGTGGCAGGCATCGGGGGATAAGTGGTGAAACGAAAATCAAATAGCCGCCACACGCGTGCAAAATAGCTGCCCACAGACGCATACATAAAGCCGGAAAATAGCGGGACACCCGCAATTCGGAAGAAATTGTCCTCGGGATAGTGCCAGGAGCCACCGCTGGTTTTATAAAGCTCCATCAGGGTGCCCACGATGTGAAAGATGAAGATAACCTTTGCTTCGTCAAATGTTTCGAGGCGGAAGGTGAGCATCAAGGCCTGAATAAACAGGGCCATCAGGAACAGGAAATCATAGCGGGCCAGCAAGGAATCATCCGGCCAGTAGAAGTGCGTCAGCAAGATAAGCGACAACAAAGATATACCAAACAGGCATGCATATACCTGTTTGGCCCAAAACCATCCGAATTCACGAACAAGGAAAGTCAGCCCTCCAGGCTTTCTTTCAGTTCCTCCAGCTCCAGCCACCGCAACTCCTTTGCGTCCAGCTCGCCCCGCTTTGCCTCAATCGATTTCGAGAGCATAGTAAACCGGTCCGGGTCTTTCGTATAGAGGGCAGGATCAGAAAGTTCCGCCTCCATCTGGTCGATCTCCATCGACAGGGATTCCACCTCCGCCGGCAGATGATCCAGCTCTCGCTGGTCCTTGTAGGACAGCTTGTTTGCTTTCTTCTTGTTGGCCTTTTGCTGGGCATCCTTGATGGAAACCACTTTGCCTTTCTGCTTGGTTTCTAGCGAAGAACTGGCAGCTATATTTTTTCGTTGCGCCAGATAGTCCGTATAGCCGCCAGCATACTCAACGGCCGTGCCGTCCCCTTCCATCACGATCGAACTGGTTACGACACGGTCAAGGAAGTCCCGGTCGTGCGACACGAGAAGGATGGTGCCTTTATAGTCCGCCAAAACTTCCTGCAGCAGGTCAAGCGTGTCCATATCCAGGTCGTTTGTCGGTTCGTCCAACACCATAAGGTTTGACGGCCGGGCAAAATTCTTGGCGATCAGCAAACGGTTACGCTCTCCGCCCGACAAGGCAGAAACCGGCGTATTGGCAACTGAAGGGTCAAACAGGAAATCCTTCAGGTATGACATGATGTGTTTGGTTTCATTGCCGATATGCACCCATTCGCCACGCCCCCCTGTGAGCACGTCTGTGATCGTCATATCGTCCTTGAGGTCTGCGCGCTTCTGGTCAATCACCAGCGTTTCAAGGTTGGTGCCGTGGATCACGGTGCCCGTATCCGGCTCCAACTCACCGATCAGCACCTTCAAAAGCGTTGATTTGCCGGCACCGTTGGGGCCAATGATACCCACCCGGTCCCCGCGGTTAATACGCACAGAAAAATCATCAAACAGGCTGCGGCCTTCAAAGGCTTTGGAAATGCCTTTGGCCTCAACGACCCGCGTTCCTGATTTGTCTGCACCCGCGAGCGAAATATTCACCTGCCCCGTGGCCTTGATCACGCTGCGCCGTTCCTGCCGGAGTGACTGCAGGCGGCGCATCCGGCCCTGGTTGCGTGTACGGCGGGCGCTGATACCTTCCACCGACCAGCGGGTTTCTTCCTTGATGAACTTATCCAGCTTCTTCAGGGACTCGGCTTCTTCCTCATAGACCTTATCCTGCCAGGCTTCGAACTTGTCGAACCCGTCATCAAGCCGCCTGATCTTGCCCCGGTCCAGCCACAGGCAGGCAGTAGCAAGGTTATTCAGAAAGGCGCGGTCGTGACTGATCAGCACCATTGCCCCACGCCACGCTTTCAAATAGCCCTCAAGCCATTCAATCGTGGCGATATCCATGTGGTTTGTGGGCTCGTCCAGAAGCAGAAGGTCAGGCTCACCGATCAGCGTTCGGGCAAGCGCCGCCCGGCGCATTTCACCGCCAGACGCGGTCTTGGGATCAGCCTCTCCCTTGACCTGCAAGTCTTCAATCAGGACATCCGCCCGGTAGCTCTGGTCGCGCTCGTCCTCGGGCAAGCCATCCACAATATAGTCCTTGAGCGTGGCGTAGGCCCCGGCATCAGGCTCCTGCGGCAAATATGCAATATGCACACCCGGCTGCACCCAGCGTTCACCGCCGTCGGCCTCGATCAGCCCCGCCACAAGCTTAAGGAGCGTGGATTTGCCGGTCCCGTTCCGACCAACAAGGCACAACCGTTCGTTCGCGCCGATATGCATCTCAAGCTTATCCAGCACCGGGTCTGCGCCCCAATGGAGATCAATATCCTTCAAGCTGAGAATTGGCGGTGCCATATGTGATCCACTGAATATAAACTTAAGTCACTTGCGCTGCTTGCGCTTTGCGTGCCTTATACCCACCTATAAGTGGCGCATTCAAGCATGGATGCGTTTGGGGAAATAAAAACACACTTGGGAAAACCAATGACTGCGAGCGAGAGTTTCATCAACGAGCCGATGAAGGCGGCTGATATTCCAACTGCAACGCACCTTACATTCGACCGATTGGATGAACGTCACACGCGTGTTCTTCTAACCGAATGGCTGATCGTTTGGTTGATCCCCACTGTTGCATGGACAGTCCTTTATGGTTTTGGTGCGATCAAAAGCAGCCTGCTTAGCGGATTTTGGCCGCACCTTTTGCCGCTTGCACTTCTTGTCCCTATCCTTGTTCTGGCCCCACTTTATGCGCGCCATTGCGGTTTTGCGGTGCGCGACCACGACATTCACTATAAGAACGGCATTCTGTGGCGCAAACAAGTCGCGCTTCCGTTTAACCGCATCCAGCATGTGGAAACCGAGCAAAACCCGTTCGAACGCCTTCACGGTCTTGCCACCCTGAAGTTCTTCACGGCAGGCGGCGGCTCTGCCGACATGAAGATCCCTGCGCTGGCCACCCATCAGGCGAACGACCTGAAAGCCTTGGTGCTTGAAAAGGCGGGGGAAGCAGCCGATGAACGCGCCTGAAGTTAAACCAGCCGATGGCCTGCAAAAGCTTGTAGGCAATGAATGGCACCGCCTGGCGCCTGCGGCCATTGTCCACTTCATGGTGAAGTTTGTCTTGGGTGTGGCTAAAAACGGTATCCAGAATGTTGCCTACCTGGGTGGTATCGCGGTTTTCACGGGCGATAATCGCTGGTGGATTCTGGGGCTGATCGCATCTGGTGCCCTGATCACACTGATTGTTTCCGGTGTTCTTGCCTATCTCAGCTTCAAATTTCGTATGGAAGGACAAAGCTTTCTGATCAAACGGGGTGTTCTCAATAAAAAACGGCTGACGCTTTCGTTTGACCGGATACAGAATGTTGCCATCAAGGAGCCCATCTATTTCCGGCCTTTCGGGCTCGTGGCGCTTGGGCTTGAAAGCGCTGGTTCGTCAGATGAGGAAATCAGCCTTGCTGGCATTCCCCGCACGCTTGCGGAACAGATCAGAACCACTGTGCTTCAAAAACCTGCTGCACCTGCCAAGGCAAAAGCGGCCACAAAAGAGGCTGTCACTGAATCGCAGCCCTCGCAGGAAAATGAAGAACTGCTGCTCGCCCAGCCGATTTCTGAACTGGTTCGCTATGGGCTTTCAAACAACAATATATGGGTGATCGCCGGTTTGGCGACAGGTGCCTTTTTCCAGCAGGCTGAGGCATGGGAAGGCGCCGTTGAGGATTTTGTTCGGTCAACTGTCATACCGGTTGTCGGCGATAGCCCTGTGATACTTGGTTCACTGCTAGGCGGAGTGGTTTTGTTCATTGTGTTGTTCCTGATGACGCTCTCCGTGCTTGGGGCGATTATTATTTATTATAATTTCCGACTGACATTCGCGGATGGCCGATATCACCGCACCAAAGGCTTGTTCGAACGGCAGGAAACCAGCGTACCTGAAAGCAAAATACAAAGTCTGCAAATCAACCAGCCCTGGCCTGCCCTCTTGTTGAAACGCTGGCACATCACCATCAAGCAGGTGGGCTTCGGCAAAACAGAGCATCAACCGGGGTCGCAGCGGCCCTCGTTCATTATCCCAAGTGTAACGCCAGAGTTCTTTAGGCCTTTTACTGAGCGCCTGCTGGGGCCTATAGACTGGGGAACCCAATTAAGCCGCGTTAGCAAAAGATATGTCTGGACATCCTTTCTCTACTGGTTCCTGCCGCCCATGGTGATTGCAGCCCTGATTATCGGATATTTCACGGGCACCAAGGGCTTCATATTCCCGTTTGTTTTTTCCTTGGTTATCCTGCCGACCCTTATCCTCAGGCACCGGCGTTTCGGCTATTGGACCAACGGGAAAACTGCATTGGTGCGGTCTGGCTTGATTGGCAACCAAACCTCGGCCTTTGCCTTCAGGAAGGTGCAGACCGTAATCCTGAAACAATCCCCGAGCCAAAGAAGGCGTGATTTGGCCACTCTCACGATCCAGCTTGCAGGACAAACGTTGACGATACCTTTTATGCCGCTGGAAGACGCCGCTTATTGGCGGGATCAAATCCTTTACGAGGCGGAGACTTCAAAACTGGCCTGGATGTGACGCTGAACCCTTTGAAACACACCTTATTCCCTACACAAGAGGTTGAGGTTTTTATACCCATTTGCCGAATTGCCCGCAGGTTTCAGCTTCTCTAATGTCTGCTTCCCTTTAACTCTTCTGATAATCATCAAGGGAAGATAAAAAAATGAAAACATACATTGCCGCTGCCGTTATCCTTGCGTCAGCAACGACAGCACAAGCACAAGATGAAAAACACTTCGACGGCGCCTATCTTGGCGGAGAAATCGGCTATGAAGATGCCCGGGGTGGTGTAGATGGTGTTTACCTCGGAGCCCTTGCAGGCTACCGCGTTCAAAAAGATTCCGACCTCGTTTTCGGCATTGAAGGCACTTTCGGTAAAACCTTCACCGATATTGAGGTTATTGGCGATAACTTTGATGGCGACTATGACCATGAATGGAGCATCATGGGCACAGTCGGCAAAGCGTTTGGCGCTGAAAAGCGCTCCCTCATTTTCCTGGGCGCTGGTTTTGCACAGCAGAAAGTTACGATTTCCACGACCAACTTTAGCGACAGCCTTACGGCAGAAACCTTTGCTATGGCCCTTGGGTATGAACGTGCAATCGGCAAGAACCTAAGCCTGCGCCTGCGCGCCACAACATATGAATATAAAACAGTGACTGGTACGTTTGGCTTGGGTTACCGCTTCTAACTCCACGGCCATCACCAAAACAAAAAAAGAAAGGCGCCTATTGGCGCCTTTCCCGTTTTAATCGCTTGACCACCAATCAAGCTGAAAGCTGATCCCGCACAGGCAACCGGCGGATACGTTTACCTGTGGCGGCAAAAATAGCATTCGTGAGCGCTGGCGCCACAGGGGGCACCCCTGGTTCACCCACACCACCCGGCACACTATCAGAAGCGATAATGGCGGTTTCAACGGTTGGAGCCTCATCGATACGGCACATCGGATAGCTATCAAAATTCGATTGCTCCACTGCGCCACCCTTGAATGAGATTTCACCGTGAAGGGCATGGCTAAGGCCGAATACAACGGCCCCTTCCATCTGCGCTTTCACCCGGTCCGGGTTTACGGCCACACCGCAATCCACCGCCATCCATGCGCGCGGAATATTCAGGCCGCCATCTTCGGTAACCTGAACCTCCACAACAGACGCCACATAGCTTACGAAACTGCGATGAACGCTGATACCCAGCCCCCAACCTTTGGGCATCTTGCGCCCATAGCCAGACATGTCAGCCACTTTCCTCAGCACAGCCTTCAACCGGGCCGTATCAACCGGGTGGCGTTCAAGGCTTTCACCATAGTTGCCATAGCTTGACCGACGCCCTTCACCGGGCAATAGGTTGGGCATATCATCGGTTGGATTGATCTTGCGGTCGCTACCGATAAGATCCAGCCACATATCAACTGTATTTTTGCCCGTTTCATGGGCAAGCTCGTCAACGAAAGATCCTGCCGCAAAGGCTTGCTGAATATTGGCCACTGACCGCATCCAGCCGATACGGGCATGCGCTTTCGCGTCCCCCGCATCCACACGCAGGTTTGGCATCTCAAACGGCAGGTCCAACAGTCCCAGTCCAAGCTCAAAACTTCCCGGGCTATTGGCTGCAGGGTTGAAGGTGGCACCGATTGAAGGATAGGCCGCCTTGTGCTTCCATGCCGTTACTTCACCGTCAGCCGTCAGCCCCGCAGTAACTCTTTGGGCTGCAACCGTATGGTAATAGCCGTGATGAACATCGTCTTCTCGTGTCCACACCATTTTCACAGGCTTTCCAGCATGCTTCGCCAGGATCGCAGCTTCGACTGCAAAGTCAGGCTTTGATTTGCGGCCAAAGGCACCGCCAAGAAGCGTGGCTTCCACGTAAATATCTTCCGGCTTCTTGTCCACGAATGGTGCAACAGACTGCTGCACGGATTGCGGATCCTGGCAGCACACCCACATTTTCAGATCGTCGCCCTGCCATTCTGCCGTGGCAGCTGGTGGCTCCATAGTCATATGGTGCTGGTGCGGCACGTAATAATCGGCAGTCAGCGTCTTTTCTGCATTCTCAAGAGCGGCAGTTACATCGCCCCTATTGAGGTGCGTGATGTCCTTGCCGTCAATTGCGCTCCAAAGGCCCTGCTCATACTGGTCACTATTGTATGAAGCATTATCGCCCGCCTCAAACTGGGCATTCAGGGCGTCGCGGCCCTTCATGGCGGCCCATGTATTAGTGGCAAGCACGGCAACACCACCCAGCGGCTTGAAAACGGCTGGCAGTTCAAGTGCTGGCAGTTCCACCACGTCCACAACGCCAGAAACGGCCATCGCCGCTTCTTTGTCATAAGCCGTGATCTTGCCACCCACAACCGGCGGACGGGCCGCAACGGCAAACAGCATGCCTTCGCGCATCACATCCTGCCCGAACACGCTCGAACCTGTTACGAATTCCTTCATATAGATGTTGCGTACAGGCTTACCGATCAGATCCCAGTTCGGCTTGCTCTTCAGTTTAAGCGCATCACCCTTTGGGGCCTCCAGCTTGGCAGCGGCCGAAACGAAGGCGCTGAAATCCTCTGATTGCCCGGTGATTTTATTGTGCACCTTGTGGGCTTTGGCTTCCACGTCACTGGCGGCTACGCCCCAGTGATTTGCCGCAGCTTGCTCAAGCATCTGGCGCGCGCCTGCGCCAGCGGCGCGGTAGGCATCATAGAATTTGCGAATAGACGTTGAACCATCGGTATTCTGGTCACCAAATTTCGTGTCGCCATAGGCTGGCTCAAACACGATGCGCGACCAATCCGCCTCAAGTTCGTCTGCGATGATTTGCGGCAGGCCTGTACGGCTGCCCTGCCCCATTTCAACACGGTGGATATAAATATGCACTGTGCCGTCCGGGTCGATCGACAGGTAGGCGGAATTAACCAGCTCTCCTGCTGTTCCCATGGCTTCGGCACGCAGGCCGCTTGCAAATATCGGCGATGCGATCACAAGGCCAGAGGCCACGCCCATGGTTTTCAACGCCCCACGGCGAGAGATATTATCTAACTGGAAGCTCATAGCATGCCTCCTGTTACTTTGCCTTCAACCACATCGCGGATGGCCTTCTTAATCCGCTGATAGGTGCCACACCGACAGATGTTGCCATACATGGCCGTATCGATGTCGTCGTCCGTTGGATTTGGGTTTTCCTTCAGAAGGGCTGCCGCCTGCATGATCTGGCCAGATTGGCAGTAACCACACTGGGGCACGTCATTTTCAGCCCAAGCGATTTGAAGCGCATGAAGCGTGTCGCCATCTGCCATGCCTTCGATTGTGGTGATGTTCGCGCCTTCAACATCTGCCATAAAAGTTTGGCAAGACCGCGTTGCGATACCATCCACATGCACTGTGCAAGCGCCGCACAGGCCCGCACCACAGCCGAATTTTGTGCCTGTCATTCCCTTGATATCGCGCAGAAACCACAGAAGCGGCATCTCACCATCGCCGTCAAAAGAGACAGCTTGGCCATTCACTTTGAAGTCCATGGAAATTCCCCTCAGAAATCCTCTTTGTCTGAAGAGATTATAGCGCGAACTAAGCTTCTGTCTAAACAACTATTGTTTATGAAGAAGCTTGCCGATCGCCATCAAGGCTGCGTGCGGGAGAAAACCCATTGGTCGTCGGTTGAGGCCTGTTCATCAAAGCGGTAGCCGCCCTCACTAAAATCCTTCAGCGCTTCCGGGTTATCGATACGGTTATCGATCACATAACGCGTCATCATACCGCGCGCCTTTTTGGCAAGGAATGAGATCACGCGGGCGCGGCCATCCTTGATTTCCTTGAACACAGGCGTAATCACGCGGGCTTTCAGCGCCTTCTTCTTGACGGCTTTGAAATACTCATTCGATGCCAGGTTCACGAGAACAGGATCATCACCTGTCAGGTCTTCGTTCAGGGCATTGGCGATCTTGTCATCCCAGAATGCATACAGATTTGCACCCTTTGGTGTTTCGAACTTGGTGCCCATTTCCAGCCTGTAGGCCTGCATCAGATCAAGGGGCTTCAGCACGCCATAAAGGCCAGACAGGATGCGCACATGATCATTGGCAAAGGCGCGATCCTCATCGCTAAGTGTGGCTGCATCCAGCCCCACATACACATCGCCCTGAAACGCATCGATCGCCGGGCGGGCGTTGGCGGGCGTGAAAGGTGTTTCAAACGCTTTGAAACGCGCCTCGTTCAGTTCCGCCAAATTGTCGGAAATTCCCATCATCGCCTTCAAATCGATCGCTTTCAGCTTCTTGGCGTGGGATGCCAGTTCAACGGCGTCATCCATCAGCTTTGGCGTGCCTGCGTCAGCCGCCATATTTTCGCTTTCGAAATCAAGCTTTTTTGCTGGTGACAGAACGATGATCATAAAATGCTCCTACTGGCCTCTGGCTATTTCGGTTGGCGTTCAATGAGGCCGCGAAGCCTGCCGGACATACTTGCGCCCAAGGTTACCACTGACGCGATCACAAGCATCAGGAAGGCGGTCTGGTTCACCGTTTGCCAACCATACAGGTGTAAGATAAGCCCCGCAGCGAAGGACGCAACCCCGGTGGTGGAGAAAACCAGAAATTCGTTCAGGCCCTGCACCCGCCCTTTCTCTGCCGCCGTGTGAACCCGTGTGAGAAGCGTGGTCCCCCCCACAAAACAGAAGTTCCAGCCCACACCGAGGGCGATCAAAGCGACAGAAAATTCCATAATCTCGATGCCTGAAAGGGCCGTCAGGAACGCAATCGCAAACAGCGCCTGCCCCACCATCAAAATCGGCACGACCCCAAAACGCTGCACCAGGAACCCAGTGAACAGGCTGGGCAGGAACATGGCGATCACATGCTTCTGGATAACGGCCGGGCTTTCCGCTCCGATGCCGCAGATCTCCATGGCAAGCGGCGTGGCGGTCATCACAAAGCTCATCATGGCATAGCCAAGCGCCGCATTCACAACAGCAACAATGAAACCCGCCTGCTTCACAATCGCGCTCATGGGGCGCGAAAGCTCTGCCTCTGTTTCGCCCGCGTCTGTCTGGAACGCACTTTCAAGCGGCTTCAACAGCGACACTGGCACAAACACAAGGCCGATCATGATCGTCGCGAAAAGGAAGGCTCCCATATATTGATGATCCGCGAACTGATCATTGAACCAGCCGGAAAGCGTGGGCATCAATAGCGCCGCTACAAGCCCGCCGATCAACACGAGCGAGATCGCGCGGGGTGCCAAGGCGGTCGCTACGCTCTCGGCGGCCGCAAAGCGGTAATATTGCGCGCTGGCCTGAAACGGCCCGATAACCAGGGCAGCAAGGCTGAGCAGGACAAAGCTTTGGGTGTAAACCGCATAGGCGGCCAACAGGGCCGCCACTGTTCCGAACGCCGCCCCCAGGCGGAACCCGAACCGGCGCGATGTGCGCTGCATCACCATCGACATAGGGGCCGTTGCCAGCGCTGTTGCAACGATTGAAAGGGTCACAGGCAGCGTGGCCAAACCCGGGTCAGGCGCCGTGGACGCCCCCACAAGGCCCGCGAAGGTTACGACTGTCATGCTTGTGGCCAGATAGCAGGCCTGTGCGATCGCCAGCAAAATTACATTACGGTACTGGTTCAAAATAACTATCCTTGCCCTTCAAGCACTGGACGGCTCGGTTTTCGGGACTTGCGAAGAGCTTCAATCTTGGCCCTCATCGCTTTCTGCTTGCCTTCGTGGCGCGCGCCAAAGCGCTGTTCCTCGCTTTGGGCAAAACCTTTCTCAAGATGCCCCACCTTCATGCCAAAGGCGCGCACTGCGTGCTGCATACACAGGAACACCCCCGCCTGATCCGCGTAGAACATGGATTTCCCGGCATAGGCATTGCGTTTGAACACTGTAAGCAAATAGCGTGCAACGATGTCTGCAAACGCCTTAGTAGCCTCGGTGGACGCAAAAGATATATAGCCCCCAGCCAGATTGCCCCACGGCAACCGCCAAAACCCGGGATTTTTCCGCCAAACCCAGCTACTGATCTTGGTATCGGCGCCCGCAAAATCCGACAGATAGGATACAGGGGCTTCAAGCCA
The DNA here is from genome assembly GCA_013372925.1 of Alphaproteobacteria bacterium. Lineage (GTDB taxonomy): Bacteria > Pseudomonadota > Alphaproteobacteria > Sphingomonadales > Kordiimonadaceae > Kordiimonas. The sequence goes on along the minus strand of JABXIV010000308.1, from coordinate 7,142 downwards.
ACCATCGATGTCGGTGATGCTAACGCCGCTATATACTTCAAGATAGTCGGGCAAGTGGATGTAGCGCGTGCAAACACAGATACCGCCCCGATGACTGGGCATATCGGCCATGATCTTGTTTTGCTCAATAGAGAAATTGATACGAATATCAAAACGCGCCTGCCATTCATCCATGTGCGCCTCAATTTCGTGAAGCTCTTTGCCAAGGTTCACGAAATGGAAATGGACCAGGGCACCAGGGTTGGTCAAAGACAGGATTTCAACATACAGATCACCGAAAAGGTCTAGATACTGTCCTTCGCAGGCAACAAGGATCGCATGTTCTTTCTGGTCTGCCCGAACATGGCGAAAATGATGCTCGGTTTTGATATGGCTTTTGCGCCATTCATCGAGTTCATCGGTTGGCGCTGCCAGCAGTTTTTCGATGGAGATAAGGGTCTGCGCCTGAGAGAAAACAGGGGTGCGGAACCCATCATCTTCAGCTGCTTCTTGATAAAGCGATAAGGCCTCATCGAAATTTGCCCTCATGGCAAGGCAATTGGCCTTATATACAAGGGAAACAACAGAGCGCCTTTCAGTGACATGCGCCAGCGCCAGGTCATTGCCCAATTCCTCGAGCTTTGAAACGAGGGCTTCAGGATCAGCGACATATTTGGGCATGCCCGGGCGGTAAATGGAGAAGAACAATGTCTCGAACGCAAGATCATGAATGCGTGTCGCGACTGCGCCTTCGTGGGGTGTTTCCCGCCGGGCCAACACAGTACGACAAAGTCGCTCCAACACTTTCCAGCGACGCAAATAAAAAGCGTACCCCATCAGTTCCACAAGGAACGGGAAGGGCAAGTCTGCGGCCCTATCGGCGATACCCAGTGGGTTTACCCTGAAAATATCGTCAAGATTGGCCAGTTCCGGATTATCTGAACGCACTGCGATCACACGAGACAAAATCTTGTTCGCCAACCGGGACGAAGCCTTTCCTTTGATTTTCTCCGGCAGCATGGCGGCGATATCGTACCCACTTAACGAAAGCTGCTTCCAACGTGTCCAGGGCCAATCAAAATCTTGGGAAAAACAAAACTCGATCCGGTGCAAACCATTCAGGAATGCTTCTGGCCCCTGGAAGGCTAGTGCCTTCAAATCGGCCGCGACGGCTTCTGCGGACTTATTCAGAACCTGGCCGTTCGTACCAATAATCATCGCTGCACCATGCCCTGCCTCGACAGCATCCGTCTCATTGGTCTGCTGCCTATTGGTGTTTTTCATTATCAAGCCTCTCGTCTCGCTGTCGCCTGAAAAGCGGCGGCTGGCTACTATTAGCCCAAGCCCGCCGAAATGTGCAAACAGGAACTTGGCTTCAACACAGCGAAACGGCCTCTTCCAGAGACATCTCAATTAATGGCAGCCATTCCAAAATCTAGTTGCATAAGAAACTTTTTTAGCTGACAAAGGCCGCCAAGAATTTGTCACCAGACACAAAAGAAAAGCTTGAAAAAGGACTGCCCCGATGACTGACGGCCGCAAGAACTATCGCAAAACGATGATCGGCAATCATAAGCTTAGCCCGGAAACACAAATGATGGGTTATGGCTATGATCCTGCACTGTCTGAAGGGTCTTTGAAGCCGCCAGTTTTCATGACCTCGACTTTCGTCTTTGAAAGTGCCAAGCACGGTAAAGAGTTCTTCGAACTGGCTTATGGCAAGCGGCAAGCGGCAGAGGGCGAAGAACCCGGCCTGATTTATTCACGGATCAACAACCCGGACCTGGAAGTCCTCGAAGATCGCTTGGCCCTTTGGGAAGACGCCGAGAAAGGCCTTACTTTCTCAAGCGGCATGGCGGCTATTTCCACATGCCTTTGGGCCTACCTTCGCCCAGGTGATGTAATTGTTTATTCGGCCCCGATCTATGGCGGCACTGAATTCCTGATCCGCAACATCCTACCCGAATTCGGCATTAAGGCTGTAGAATTTGAAGCTGGTGGCGACAAGCCAACACTGGCGCCAGCACTTGAAGAAGCCAAGAAACTGGGGCGTGTGGCTGTGATCTACACAGAAACACCGGCAAACCCGACGAACGGCCTGATTGATTTGCATGCCTGCCGAGATGAAGCAGACAAGCTTGGCAAGGAGACCGGCCACCGCCCGGTCATCATGACCGACAACACTTTCCTTGGCCCCGTTTGGCAGAGCCCGATGGAGCACGGCGCAGACATCGTTATCTACAGCCTGACAAAATATGTCGGCGGTCATTCAGATGTGGTTGCTGGCGCTGCAATCGGCAACATGGATGTTATGGGGCCTGTTATGGGCTTCCGCACAATCCTTGGTACCATGTGTGATCCGCACACAGGCTGGCTGTTGATGCGGTCGCTAGAGACCCTGAAGCTGCGTATGACCGCTTCAGCAGAAAACGCGAAAAAGATCGCAGAATACCTGCGTGACCATCCAAAAGTGAAGAAAGTGCACTATCTTGGCTTCCTGCCGGAAGACCACCCAAGCTACCCCATCTTCAAGGAACAATGCGGCGGCGCAGCAGGGTCTACATTCGCCTTTGACGTGGATGGCGACGAAGATGCGGCTTTCCGTGTTCTGGATGCCCTCCAAATTATCAAGTTGGCAGTAAGCCTTGGTGGCACGGAAAGCTTGATGGAGCATCCTTTCGCCATGACACATGCCGACGTTCCAGACGATGTTAAAATTCGCCTTGGCATCACAGAGTCGATGCTTCGCATCTCTGTCGGCGTAGAAAATGCTGATGACCTGATCGCCGACTTGGCTCAGGCTCTGGACGCAGCTTAAAAACGTTTCAAAAACATCAGGCCGGGCAGTTACAACTGACCGGCCTTGTTTTGTGCCTATTGCATATTCAGATCACAATACTTTATCTATAAGCACGCTTGGGGGCGTAGCTTTGAGTTCCAATGTTAAGACAAAACGAAATTATTTTCGGTCATTGTTCTGATCTTGAAAGGCCCGTACTGCGCGAGGCTTTCAAGTGGGTACAGTCGCATTGGTCCGCATCACAGATGGTGGACCGGAACGAGATCAACGCACCCGCCCTTGCCCCCTACATTCGCCATGCTTCACTATTCAAACTCGTGATAGAGCATGGCGTAGTCAAAGACTATCATGCGAGCGTGCTCGCCAGCCACATTGCAGACAACATCAAAGAAATTTCAGGCAAGAGCGGAAAATGCACATTGCCCGCAGAGCTATTTGAACGCTGGCGTATCACAGCCCAGCACCTGATCGAACTTCGCAGGCCGTTCCGTACCCGGACAAAGGTTTTTGGCAAGGAACATAAGGAAGGTGAAAGTTTGGTTGTGCCTGTTTCACAGCATGACGAACTATCGCATGCACTTGTGTTTACAGAATACTGGCTAGAGGACTAAGCCGTTTTGTCTGCTGGCTCTTGTGCTGTTTTCCCATCGCTCATAATCCGATCCGCCGGGAAATAGATGGTAAAGCGTGTACCGTGGTCCACTTTACTATCCAGCAAAATATCGCCCCCATGCATATCGATAAACGCCTTCACAAGGGACAATCCAAGACCAGTGCCTTCGTGGCTGCGGCTTAGCGCAGATGCTGACCGCATGAACGGCGAGAATACCAGTTCCTGCTCTTCCTGCGGGATACCAATACCATGGTCTACAACCTGAACAGCCATCCGACCGTCTTCTTCCATCCAGGACTTCAGCGTAACATTCCCACGCCCTTCCGGGGTGAACTTCACCGCGTTTGAAAGAAGATTGAGAACAGACTGCTTGATACGAAGCCGATCGCCATACACATGTGGCAAGCGGTCTGGAACATCAATCTCGATCCTGAAGCTCTTCTGAGAAGCCTGACCGCTGACAAGCGCCTGACTCTCGTTAAAGAGCTTGTTCATATCCACTTCTTCTTCTTCCATCTTGAACTGACCAGCCTCAATCTTGGCAAGGTCGAGCACTTCGCCAAGAACGTCAGAGAGATGTTCGGAAGAAGACCGAATATCTTGCAAATACTCACGGTATTTTTCGTGACCAATAGGTCCAAACATCTGGTCAGCCATAATGGAAGAGAAGCCAATGATGGCGTTCAGCGGTGTACGCAGTTCGTGGCTTACGTTTGCAAGGAACACCGACTTGGCCCTGTTAGCGGCTTCGGCCTGTTCCTTGGTAACAATCAGTTCCATCGAGGTTTTCTTGGTGCGCTCCACTTCCTGCTCAAGTTCCCAGGAACGTTTGCGGAGTGCTTCCTCAGATGAGGACAAGGCCTTGTTGGTCGAACGCAGGTTATCCAGAAGAACCTGTACCGCATCGAAGGAGAGGTTGATCTGCCCCACCAACAGGCCCAGTTCGTCTTTCTTGTGGCGTTTATGCACATTGATGCGTTGCTCGCCCGGATGCTCTGGGCTGATGGACGAAATCTTCTCCACGATCTGCGCCAACGGCTTTGTCAGGCCCTGATGGAAAGCGAAATAGAGGAGCATCACCAACAACAGGTTGCGCACGAACCCCGAAAGGAATGTGGTAACCGCCCGCGAGAAGAAGGGCTGCAGCCCCACTGCCCGGTCGATCACAACCCGCAAACTGCCGGGGCGTTCCGCCATTGTGTCCGGCAGGTCCAGCGGGAAAATATAGGTCTTCACGTCATCAATGAAGAAACGCGCATAGTTGATACTGGCTGGCCCTAGGTTTGTTGTGTCCGCCTGATCGCCCGCAAGGATAGAACCGTGGTCATCAAGAATGGCAGCCTCAGCAACATATTCATATTCCATCAGGCCGGAGACCACCTCCTGCGCCAGATCAGAATCCAGAATCAACACTGCACGGGTAGCGGCCTTTTCGGCCACCTGAAGGCTTTTATTCACCTTCTGGTCAAGAATGCCACCTTCTTCCAGATAGTCGAGATACACCTGTCCCGCAGACAAGACCAACCCTACGGCGAAAGCAATGATCACCGCAGTTCGTGCAAGTTTGAATGAAATCCTGTCAGACCAGTGAAGCTGCAAAGATCATCCCCTTACTCGACCCCCATCAAACTATCTATTGAGGCGTGGAACACTAAAGACTTGGTTAACACCCGTTAAATTTGCCCCGAAAACAGGACTAATTCCATCTTTATTACCATTCGCCCGTATTTGACATGCTTTTCCATGGCTCGCGCTCATCAAGTGGCGCACCACGTTGCAGCAACTCAATTGAAATATTGTCCGGACTGCGCACAAAGGCCATTTTGCCGTCGCGCGGCGGTCTATTGATGGTCACACCCTTATCCATAAGCCTTTGACAAGTATCATAAATATCATCAACAGCATAGGCTAAATGACCAAAATTCCGGCCCGCATAATATTCCTCAGGGTCCCAATTGTAAGTCAGTTCTACTTGTGCGTCCTCGTCCCCCGGGGCCGCAAGAAACACAAGCGTGAAGCGCCCGGCAGGCACATCTTTGCGGCCAACTTCTTTCAGGCCCAGCTTGTTGCAATAGAAATCAAGCGATTCGTCCAGATCGGTTACACGCACCATTGTGTGCAGATATTTCATGTTTGTTTTCTCCGTCTTTCAGGTAGGTCAGGACGCAAAGATTTTTGTCATCAAACGCTCAAGCCAAACTTGGTCTACACTGTCAAAAGCTGAAAATTCTGTCGAATCAACATCCAATACAGCAATCAATTTGCCATTCTTGTCATGAACAGGCACGACAATTTCGGAATTACTTCGGCTATCACACGCGATGTGACCCGGAAATGCGTGCACATCTTCAACAAGCTGGGTTTCGCCCGTCGCAGCGGCAGTGCCACAAACGCCTTTACCAAAAGCTATGCGCAGGCACCCAAGAGTTCCCTGATAGGGCCCAACTACCAACTCATTCTCTTTATTCGGGTCCACGACATAGAATCCGGTCCAGAAATATGTTTCTGGGAAGGCTTCAGAAAGCAGGCAGGCCACTGTTGCCATTTGCGCGGTTCTGTCTGTTTCGCCTTCCAGCACTGCCAGCAATTGTTGTTCCAACAATTGATATTGGTCCTGCTTACTCACAACTTTTGTCTCCTGTTTGCACCCAACTTGGGGACACGCTTTTTCTTACTGTCAATGTGACATCAGAGTTCACTTTTGCAACCCCATGCAAAGGCGAAATTATCACAATGCGGTGCTTGACTATCCTGTAAGGACCCCATAAATGTAACCCATAGGTTTCATTCAGGGAACCCTGGTATACAACGGAGCCCCATCAATGGCCACAAATCGATCCAACAATGACTCCCCGGCACTAACCATAGAAAAGTTCATGCAACGCACGGCATGGGGCATTTTCTTGCTCGCGATCGTACACGGCATGGGCGCTGCGGAATTTCTAGTTCCTGACAATACAGCTGAAATGCTGGCGATGGTCGGAAAAATTCTTGGGGTTGGTGTCATTCTGATAGTTGCGCCCGGATTTTACCAGGCGATGAAACTTGGCGGCTTCAGAAAACTGGAATGTGACCATCAGGAGGGTTTCGTCACAGAGATGCTCTCGAAAGCCAGCACCATGGCCTTCAGTCTGACCTTTGTGTGCCTGCTGGCGCTCAAGGTAATAGCCGAGAAATATGCTTCTGGTCTGCCTGCAGCCTTTTTCCTCAATGTGGCTCTTACGCTATCGCTGCTGTCTTTCAGCATTTCCTTTTTTGTCCTAAACCGTGATCCAGGGGAAGATGATGAATTCAGCGCGGAGGACGATGCATGAGCACGACCCTTGAAAACCGTATCCGCGTTTACCGGGCAGAATACCGCATGAGCCAAGCCGATCTGGCCGAAAAAATTGGTGTTACGCGAAAGACCATCAGCACCATAGAAGTGGGCCGTTTTGTGCCTTCCACTATCATCGCCCTGAAGATCGCGTATTTCTTTAATGTGCCCGTTGAAGACATTTTCCGTCTGGAAGGCGACAACACACCAAAAGTAACAGACTGAGCTTTCTTCACCTACCAAGTACCAAGCTTGAGAAAACAACGTTGCATTCTCGACAAAGTATGAAAATTCGACCTACCTGTTTTCACACCAATAAAGGCGCATGGGGTTGTCAACGAGCAGCTTGTGGCGCTTTTCTTCCGTATCAGCAATATGGGGGATGATATCGACTAGGTGGCCATCATCCACCATATGAGATTTGAGGTTCGGGT
>JABXIV010000090.1 GCA_013372925.1 Alphaproteobacteria bacterium | reverse complement strand
CCTTCTCGGCCGTAATCCTTCTGCGGTGGGTTACCAGCCTACTCTGGCAACTGACATGGGTGCCCTGCAGGAGCGTATTACATCCACGAAGAAGGGTTCCATTACTTCCGTACAGGCCGTTTACGTACCTGCGGATGACCTGACTGACCCTGCACCAGCAACTTCGTTCGCACACCTTGACGCTACGACAGTTCTGTCGCGTCAGATTGCAGAGCTTGGTATTTACCCTGCGGTGGACCCACTGGATTCCACGTCACGTATCCTTGACCCACGCGTTCTCGGCGACGAGCACTATGCTGTTGCACGTTCGGTTCAGGAAGTACTGCAGAAATACAAGTCCCTGCAGGACATCATCGCGATCCTGGGTATGGACGAACTGTCTGAGGACGACAAACTGGTTGTGGCACGTGCCCGTAAGATCCAGCGTTTCCTCTCCCAGCCGTTCCACGTAGCAGAGATCTTCACCGGCATTAACGGTGAATTCGTATCCCTCGAAGACACTGTAAGTGGCTTCAAGGCGATCGTTGCCGGTGAATATGACCACCTGCCAGAAGCTGCCTTCTACCTTGTAGGCAACATCGATCAGGCTGTCGCGAAAGCTGAAAAACTGGCTGCTGAAGCCGCATAAAGAAACGGGATAAGGACATCATGACCGATACCCTTCACTATGAAATCGTCTCTCCTGAGCGCCTTTTGAAGGACGCTGAGGCAGCGATGATCGTTGTGCCAGGCACTGAGGGCGATTTCGCCGCACTGCCAGCGCACGCGCCCATGATGTCCACTATCCGCCCTGGTGTTGTTGAGATTTTCGAGACCGAAGGTGGTGAGCCTGAGCGTATGTTCCTTAAAGGGGGCCTTGCTCAGATCAGCCCAGCCGGTCTAACCATCCTCGCCGAAGAGACACTGTCTCTGGAAGACGTGGACATGGATGACCTCAACAAGAAAATCGCGGATACCCGCGAGGACATTGAAGACGCCAAGGATGATGTGGAACGCGCAGGTTTCGAGAAAGAGCTTGCCTGGATGGTGGCTCTGGCTGATATCGTTTCAGCTTAAACCGCGCTAAATCGGCGATAGAAATTCAAGAAGCGCTACCCGGTCGGGTGGCGCTTTTTTTGTGCAGGTGGCCGTTTAGCCGGACGGTGTGCTGGGGTCGTCCACCTTTCTGACCCAGGCTTTCATGGCGGGAAACTTTGGGTCGCCGGGCGCTTCCATATCGGGCATGCCGGTCAGGCCAAACCACGCCAACAGCGGTGCGCCGGGTGAATAGCCGTCCCGGTAAATCCCAGCCATATGGGTGCCGCCCCCCTGGTAGCCGCTATCGTGGAAGACCAGTTCAGGCTCAATGCCGCAGGCAACAGCGGCTGCGTATGACCATGCCTGGGCAGCGATCTCTTCGCCCTGATCGGCGCCAGCGTCAGCGAAACACTCGGCGCGCAGGCTGGGCGTCATCACAGCGATATGGCCAGCTTCATGGAGCAGATCACCGGGATATTTCAGGCGGGTCGGATCATAAGCTAACGCGCCATATTCGAGGCGAATGCCGGGGAGAAATGTATCCTCAGGTAGCTCTTTTTCGATTGTCTCAATGCCAATTTCATGGAGGAACGATGTGATTTTAGCTGTGATCTCTTCCGGTTTCATACTCACCCTCAATTAACCTAAGATGGTAACGATAAAACCATATATAGAATAATGATGAGTGTCGAGACCGCTAAAGGAGGGTCTCGATCACTGCCTTATAGACATCGCGTTTGAACGGCACGATTTCTGCCAGCAGGGCATCCTGCGTGGACCACTTCCAGTCTGAAAACTCGGGGTGCTCGGTGTCAAGGTTGATGGCCAGGTCGTCAACGTCAAGGCGCATCAGGAACCAGCACTGTTTCTGCCCGCGATACTTGCCGCCCCAGGCCTTTCCCAAAAGGTGTTCGGGCAGATCATAGGTTACCCAGTCGGTTGTCTCGTTAAGGATGGTGACCTGATCAGGTGCTACGCCAATCTCTTCCTCAAGTTCCCTGAGGGCTGCCACACGCGGTTCTTCGCCTTCATCGATCCCGCCCTGCGGCATTTGCCATGCGCCCGGCGTGTCAATGCGTTCACCGGTGAACACAAGGCCGTCCTTGTTGATCAGCATAATGCCCACACAGGGGCGATAGGGGAGGTCTTGCATACTTGTTTACCGCGGCAGGGGTTGGTTGTTGGCTGTGGCTGTAATAGGTACCAGAACAAAGCCCCTGTCCTCCAGGGATGCGGCCCAGACTTTCACAGCATCAATCGTCACCGGATAGGGCCGGCCAATGCCGACGGCATAGTCATAGACACGGGCGCGGCTTTCAAGCTCGGCCAGTTGCTTGGCGATTTCACCAGGGTTCACATCGTCATCGATGTAGGTGTTGCTGAAGGATGCAGGCATGCCAAGATCTCGCGCCATGGATGCAGCGCGTGAATATTGTGTGGACCGGCTATCCAGCAACATGAGGCCCCGGCGGTTCAGTTCTTCCAGAACCGGGCGCAGGCTTTCAGCCGCAGCCGTAAAGCGCGACCCCATATGGTTCACAATGCCGACATAGCCTGTCATGCGGCCAAGGGATGATTTGAGAATATTGATATTCTCGCGCGTGGACCGGCTGGTCAGCAGCGAGAATGGCCCCGGATCGTTCTGCGGATAGTTCACGGGCTCCATCGGTACCATCAGCAGAACCTCATGCCCGGTACGGCGAGACTGTTCGCCCCATTCAACCAGATTGGGTGCGTACGGCGAAAAAGCAAACGTAACGCGTGGCGGCAGATCGGAAATCGCCCGGCGGGTGATGCGCGCGCGCATGCCAAGGTCGGTAATCACAATCGCGATTTTAGGGCGATTGTCATTTGGTGGCGGCGGTGCAGCATATTCGTCAAAGGGGCGGCGGCCATCGCTGGAAACGCGCGGCAGGGGGCCTTGGTTTGATTGTTCGATCAGTTCCGGAATAGCTTCAATCCGAATGCCACTGCTGAGGCGGGCGATGGGCTGTGGCTCAGAGCGTGGCTGTTGTTCCTGCCGCTCCACAAGGCCAGTAGTCATGTCTTGCCGAACCGGCGGGTCCTCGCGCTTTGGTTCCTCCGCCTGATGGCTGGTTATCGCTGTATCATTCTGCTCAGTTGGGGTGTTCTCATGCTGAGCTGGCTCAGTCGCAATAGGCTCGTCGGCGCTTTGGTTTGAAGCAACATCGCCAGAGTCCGAATGCACGGGTTCTTTTGGCGCATTCGGGTCATAGGTCAGCTCAAAGAAGACCGTTGTGCCAACCACGACGATTAAGCTAATGGCCCATGCGGCTAATAGTGCATTCAAACTGGACGGCACAGCGCTAAATCCCTCTCGAGTTTTCTGTCCGGCCGCCCCATGAGAGCGGCGAAAGTTCAGCTCTAACGTACTTCCGCCACCTGCTGTTTGGGCAGGCCAGACATATCCTTGAGTAGCTTAATGGCATACCTGAGCTGTACGTCAACCTGTTCTTCGCCAGTTTTGGCTGCAGCGTTTGTTGCATCTGCCGCATCAATGCTTTCCTGCAGGTCTTCTTCCTCGTCAAGTTCGCCTGTGCGGTCAATGCTTGCCTGATCGTTCTCAATATGGCCCTGAAGGTCGGCTTCGCGGCGTGGATTGCCCCGTTGCCCTGCTGGGCGCGGGAACAAGACTTCAATATCTGGCTCTACACCACGTTCCTGAATGGAGCGCCCACTTGGTGTGAAATAGCGCGCTGTGGTCAGGCGTATCGCACGGTCACCTGCTCGGCCCAAACGAATTTCGCTCTGCACAGTGCCTTTGCCGAAGGTTTTGTCGCCCAGCACGATGGCGCGGCGATGATCCTGCAGCGCACCGGCCACGATTTCCGAGGCAGAAGCGGAATAGGCATTTGTCAGCACAACAATCGGCACACCATCCAGCATGTCGCCGGATGTGGCATACCAGCGGTTATTGTTCTGTCTGCGGCGGCCACGGGTGGAAACAATTTCGCCGCGGTCAAGGAATGCATCTGAAACGCGGATGGCTTCATCCAGAAGGCCACCCGGGTTGTTGCGAAGGTCAAGGATGATACCGTCGAGGTTCTCACCCAGTTCGGCCTTGAGGCTTTCAATGGCGTCTTCAACGCCGCTGCCGGTTTGCATATTGAAGGTGGTGATACGGATATAACCGATGGTTTCATCTTCGATGCGGTGCCGCACGGAACGTACCATGATTTTCTCACGTACGATCGTTACGTCAAACGGGCTGTTGCTGCCTTCACGCAGGATGGTTACCACAATCGGGGCACCAACAGGGCCGCGCATTTTCTTCACGGCTTCAGTCAGAGTCTTGCCGCTTACAGAATCACCATCAATGTGGGAAATATAATCGCCGCCCTGAATACCGGCTTTGTCGGCTGGTGTGTCGTCAATGGGGGAAACAACCTTCACGAGGCCCTTGTCCATCTGTACTTCGATGCCAAGGCCGCCATATTCGCCTTCCATTTGAACGCGCACCTGCTGGTATACTTCAGGGTTCAGGTATGTTGAGTGCGGGTCAAGCGAGCGAAGCATGCCCTGAATAGCAGCTTCAATCACTTCCTTGTCGTCAACTTCATCGACATATTCCGAGCGAACACGCTCAAATATCCGCATCAGCAGATCAAGCTGCTCGTAGAACTCATCCTGGTCCTTGCGGGCATCTGCCTGTACCGGCAGGGCCATCATCAGGGCCATCATTGTCCCGGTAATTAGTTTCCGCATGTCGACACCTTTCTTATTCCTACTCTTAACACGGCGCTCATTCGATTACCGCGCGGAGGCTGTTTGGCGGCTCAGCCAAGGGGCCGGGTCTACCGATTCCCCATTATGCCTTAGTTCCATGTACAGCTCGGCCAGAGCCTTGTTGCTGCTCATGGAACCTACGGGTTCTCCCGCCAGAACCCATTGTCCTACAACACTTTGCAGGTCACTTAGCCCTGCCAGAAGGCTATGGTACCCGTCACCGTGTGAAATGATCAAGAGCTGACCATAATTCCGGAACGGTCCCGCAAAAACAATCTGCCCGTCATACGGGGATACGATCTGCGCACTTTCACGCGTTTTGATCTTTATCCCGCGTACATGCCCTGCGCCTTCCCTGTCACCAAAGCGCTTGATGACGGCCCCAATCGCAGGAAAGGTCAACCGCCCTTTCATCTTGGCAATCGACTGCCGTAGGCTTGGGGCTGGTTGTAACACCGGGCTTCTTCTGTCAGGCGTAACAGGAACTGGCGTCATTGACCGCAGTTTTGCGGCCTGTCGTTCCAGGTTGTCGACCAACTCTTTCAGGCTGGCTGCTTTTTCCGCGATGTCTGCCAGTTCCTTGGCAACACCGGCGGCCTGGGCGCTGGCCTGTTTCGCCTCACGTTTCCGCTTGTCTAGCAGTGAACCAAGTTTTAGTTGACGTTGGGTTAATTCGGCGAGGGTATTTTTCAGCCTGAACCGCTCGTTCGACAATGCTTCCTGCAGTGATGCAAGGATGCCAAGCTCCTGTCGAAGGGTTTCTGTCTGGCTGTTTATTTCCGGCACCAGATTGCCCATCAGGGATGCTGTGCGGGCTGTTTTGATCGCTTCCTTGGGCTGAAGCAGTGTGAAGGCAACGGGCCGCTTGGAAAGCCGTTCCAGGGCGGATAGCAATTTCAGCAGTTCACCGCGCCGAGCGTCCAACTGATCCTTTTTAACCGTGGCTTCCGCCTCCAGGTCCGCGATGCGGGTTTCAAGGCGCATGGCCTCTTCTTCGCTCAGGCGCAGACTGCTGGCCGCTTCAACGAGATCTCTGGAAAGCTTGCTCGCTGCTTCAGCAGCCTCCTTGGCGGTTTCCTCAAGGGCGGCTTTTTGCTTCTGCTTTTCGTCGATTTCTTCTTCAAGCCGTTTCAGATTTGATTCTGCGGCTTCCATGCGGTCTTGCGCAAGAAGAGGCTGTGAAAAGCAGGCGCTGGCCAGCAGAAGAAGGCCAGCGTTCAGCGACAGGTATGGTCCGCCTTTAAGCAGTGGCCCGTTCCTCTTGCTGTTTTGTCTCAGCGGTCAGCAGGCTATGGCCTGTCATCTCTGTTGGTTGTTTCAGGCCAAGAAGATCCAGCATGGTTGGGGCAACGTCTGCAAGGCGACCATCTTTCATGCCCTTGTCGCTGCCAATCAGCAACACTGGTACGTCAAAGCTGGTGTGTGCCGTGTGGGCCTGGCCTGTGCTTTCGTCTTTCATCATTTCTACGTTGCCATGGTCTGCTGTTACCAGCATGGCACCGCCAACTTCCCCGATTGCCTCTTCAAGGCGGCCTATGCAGCCATCGATGGTTTCAACAGCCTTGATAGCGGCCGAAAGAACACCAGTGTGGCCAACCATATCCGGGTTGGCGTAGTTGACGACAATGGCACCGTACTTGCCTGATTTGATGGCTTCCACCAGCTTGTCTGTCACCTCAGGGGCCGACATTTCCGGTTGCAGGTCATAAGTGGCTACATCAGGCGATGGGATAAGGATGCGGTCTTCGCCTTCGAATACGTCTTCCGAGCCACCATTGAAGAAGAAGGTTACATGCGCGTACTTCTCGGTCTCCGCGATCCGAAGTTGGTTGATATGGTTCTTCGCCAACACTTCACCCAGTGAATTGCTGATTTCTTCTGCCGGGAACAGAACAGACAGGAATTCGTTCAGAGCGGCGGAAAACTCCACCATGCCGGCAACGGCCGCGAATTTTGGCATTGCAGCGCGCGTGAAACCGTCAAAGGCCGGGTCTACCATGGCGGTCAGGATTTCCCGTGCCCTGTCAGCGCGGAAGTTTGCCATGATGAAGCCGTCGCCGTCTTTCATGCCGGTGTAATCACCGATGGTTGTAGCACCCACGAATTCATCGTTCTCATCGCGGGCATAAGCGGCCTCAATAGCCTCTTTCGCAGATGCTGCTTGATGCAGGCCTTGGCCACATACAAGCGCGTTGTAGGCCTTCTCTACGCGATCCCAGCGCTTGTCACGGTCCATGGCCCAATAGCGGCCAGTGGCGGTGGCGATTTTTGTATCTGGGGCGCTTGCGATGTCGGCCTCGAATTTATCAAGATACTCAAGCGCAGACCGTGGCGGTGTGTCGCGGCCATCCATAAAGGCATGGATGCGTACCGGAACGCCTTCGGCCGCGATGATCTTGGCCAGTGCGGCAATATGGTCCTGATGGCTGTGCACGCCGCCGGGAGACATCAGGCCCATCAGGTGTGCAGTGCCGCCAGACACCTTCAATTTCTGGATAAAGGTAACCAGTTCCTCGTTTTTGGCGAGCGTGCCGTTTTTGGCGGCTTCATCAATGCGGGGCAGGTCCTGCAGTACAACGCGGCCGCCACCCAGGTTCATGTGGCCAACTTCAGAGTTTCCCATCTGCCCGTCAGGCAGCCCCACTGCAAGCCCGCTGGTGGCCAGCCATGCACGCGGCACGCTGTTCCAAAGCCTGTCGTAGTTGGGGGTGTTTGCAAGCTTGATGGCGTTGTCTGCGGTTTGGTCGCGATAGCCCCAACCATCAAGGATACAAAGGACAACGGGTTTGGGTTGATTGCTCATGACACTGTTCTTTCTACAAACCTGCTATGTCTGAAAATTGGCGCATTTAAAGTCGCCGCCATTTTAGTCGCGATGATAAGGATGCCCAGCATTAATTGACCATGCGCGGTAAATTTGTTCGGCCAGCATCGCACGCACCATCATATGGGGCCAGGTCAGGGTGCCGAAGGCCAGTTTCAGGTCGGCTTTCCCAAGTAGGCTCTGGTCTAATCCGTCAGCCCCGCCGATCACAAAAGCGAGCTTGCCGATGCCTGTGGCCTGCCAGTCGTCTATTTTTGCTGCAAACTGGCGTGATTTCAGCGCCTTGCCATGTTCATCAAGTGCAATGAGGGCGGCGCCGTCAGGCACAGCCGCCAGAATGCGCTCGGCTTCCCGCGCCTTGCGCTCAGCCGCGTTTGCGGCCTGTTTCTTGATGTCGATTTCATGGATGTCGGCTTTCCATGGCAGGCGGCCCAGATACTGGTTTACAAGGTCCAATTCAGGTCCGCGCTGCATGCGTCCAACTGCGATAATTGAAATCAGCAAAACTGCCTCTTCAAGGCCCAAAAGCCCTGTTCATTCATTTGCCTGATGCCCCTTCGGGAAAGGGCAAAGACTATAGGGGCGACGCCTAGTTTACCGCGTCGCCGTCGTCAAGCTCGGTGCCCCACATCTTGTCCAGATTGTAGAAGCTGCGCACTTCCGGGCGGAAGATGTGAACAATCACATCGCCTGCATCGATAAGTACCCAGTCAGCCTGCTCAAGGCCCTGAACAACAATGTCTTTGTGGCCGGCCTGTTTCATCGCCTTGATCACGTAATCGGAAAGGGCTGCCACCTGGCGCTGCGAACGGCCGTTCGCGATAACCATGTGGTCCGCAATGCTGGATTTACCTGCAAGGTTGATTGAAACAATGTCTTCCGCCTTGTTGTCATCAAGGGCGGCGATGACCGTTTTAAGAAGATCCTCGGTCGTGATGACCGGGATAGGATCAGTGACGCTCAGCGTCTCCGATGAAGCTTGCAACTAAGTCTCCTTTATATCAGCGCTTGCCAGCCATGTTTTTCCTAGCTGCTGGCGAAGCCGTGTGGCAGAGGCCGGGTGACGCGGTATCGTCAGGAAGGCCCAAGCCGGTGAACAGGACGTGCCAAGTTTCTCCGCCTTAGTGCGGAAGCGCCCGAACCGGCGGGCGAACTTGGCGTTTAATCCGGTGATAGAATACCCCGGACGGTCAAAAACCGCAATGGGGAGCGCACAGGCAATTTCCTGCCAACTGCGCCATCTGTGGAAAGACGCCAAATTGTCGGCACCGATCACCCAGATGAAGTTGGTGTGGGGCATTGCTTTTTTCAATGCGAAAATCGTGTCAGCGCTATAGCGCGTACCAAGCCGCGTTTCAATGTCAGAAACATGCATGCGCGGATGATTTTTGGTAAGCGCTTCTATACTGGCGTATCTTTTGTCGAAATCAGCCATGTCGGCATCAGCCTTCAGGGGGTTTCCGGGGCTCACAAGGAACCACACTGCATCAACCCCCAGTCGCTTCAGGCACTCTTTGGCAACATGGGTGTGCCCAAAGTGTGCCGGATTGAAGCTGCCGCCATAAAGCGCCACCGTGCATCCGCGCCATTTTGCGGCCTCTGGCAGAAGTATGTTGGGGGTGACCAGCAAGCCTCAGGGCCTTGTCTGGCCGGTGCCGCGCACCTGATACTTGAAGCTTGTTAATTGCTCCAACCCGACAGGCCCACGGGCATGAATACGGCCGGTTGCGATACCGATTTCGGCCCCCATGCCAAATTCGCCACCATCCGCAAATTGGGTTGAGGCGTTGTGCATAACGATCGCACTGTCAACCTTCCTAAGGAACGTTTCGGCAGTGTTATGATTTTCTGTAATGATGCTTTCGGTGTGGCCGGATGAATTTTCCGCGATATGCTTGATCGCGCCCTCGACGCCGTCAACAAATCGGGCGGAGATAATCGCATCCAGGTATTCGGTTTTCCAGTCTTCATCTGATGCGGGCTTCACGCGGTCGTCCAGTGACATCATGGCCTCGTCACCGCGCACTTCGCAGCCGGCGTCCAGCAGTGCCCCTATCACAAAAATCGCCATCGCTTCGGCATCCCGTTCCACCAGCAGGGTTTCCGCAGCACCGCAAATGCCGGTACGGCGCATCTTGGCGTTCACCGTCACATCCAGCGCTTTCTGCGGATCGGCGTCTTTGTCGATATAGACGTGGCAGATACCTTCCAGATGTGCAAACACGGGCACCCGGCTTTCGGTTTGCACGCGTTCCACCAGTGAGCGGCCACCCCGCGGGACAATAATGTCGATATAATTTGTCATGGTCAGCATTTCACCCACAGCCGCCCGGTCGCGGGTGGTGACAAGCTGGACGGCGTCTGTTGGAAGGCCTGCTGCCTCCAAGCCTTCCTTGAGGCAAGCGTGGATCGCGCTTGATGAATGTAAGCTGTCGCTGCCGCCGCGCAGGATCACAGCGTT
>JABXIV010000255.1 GCA_013372925.1 Alphaproteobacteria bacterium | reverse complement strand
TCGCACGTATCCCCGTCAACTTGGCACTCTTCAAGAACCGATTTGATGAGAACGAGCAACTGATCGAAATTCTTGTCTGCGAATCCTGCGACTGAAACAAGCTGGCGGCCAACGTTGTCAGCCGCATCCATATCATCCTTGAATAGCGACAGCATGAGCCCCATAAAGCGGCCCTTGCGTAGATCAACTGTGGTACCCGCAAAAAATTTGGAGAGATCCGCATCATTCTCCAATCGCTGGGCAATCAAATGCGCAGCGACTGCTATGGCATCTTCACCTCCAACACGATCAAACAACGAGCCGGATGCAGATGAATCTTCGGACGACCCCTGACCCACATCCGCGTCGGCTTCTTCCATGTCCTCTGGGCCCGGTGCATTTGCGAAAGCGGCTTCCAATTCCTCAAGCGAAACCTCGCCGGGCTTCAATGCACGACCAAGAGAAGGGTCGACGATTTCCCCTTCAACCGTATCCGGTTCAGGCTCTGGTTCGCTCACAGCGCCTTCGGCGATAGCATCCAATCTACCGATCAGCTCACTGTCATCGCCTTCAGGCTCCTCTTCCGTTGCTTCCAGCCCCGCCAAGATCTCCTTAATCCGATCAAGACTTTCAAGAATCACTGTTACGGCGTGTTCAGAAACCTCCAGTTCACCATCCCGAAATTTCCCAAGCACGTTTTCAGAAGAGTGCGCGACCGATTCAAGTCGGGGCAGGCCAAGAAAGCCACAGGTACCCTTAATCGTGTGAACAAGGCGGAAAATATTGTCCAAGACCTCCTTGTTGTTTGGGTCTTGTTCAAGCTTAACCAATTCCACATCTACGACATCGATGCTTTCGGCTGTTTCAGTCAGAAATTCGTTTAATAGATCATCCATTTCCATTTTCCCTGGAACGGTGGGCGTTATCCTTCAAAAGGTAGCCAGTAAAATACTGCAGAGCCACAGGCGCTCAACTTTGCTCCGATCAAAAGTTCGGCTCGCCCCCAAGTGAACCTTGGCCAAAAAGAGTTAAGAACGTGTAAAACTTTCTCTATTCTTCAATGCTTTTGCTCTCAAAATCAATTGTTGCATGAACCTCGATCTCCGTATCACTCAACTGAGAGAGGCGAATATCCCCGCCTCCACCTTTTGCGACTTCGTACGCCAAAAAAGCCGGAGCCGCCCTAGGGTCTACCTCGTCCTCGCTTAAGTTACCCTTTAAACTTTCCTCTACCGCTTTTTGAAGGATTACCTTACCCGCCTGGCCAGAAATAACCATTTTCATATGCCCCCCTTCTTGCCATGCTGACATCTTGAGGTGCCCACCCCGAATTAGCGCCTCTGAGACCACCAAACCCAGGTTCAGCAATACTTTAACGAAGCTCTTCGGCCCACTTGAGACCTGCACATCCCAATCAAGGTCGACCTTGCTGCCTTCCAAAAACGCACTCATTGCCTTTTCGCATTCACGCACGTCCAAACTTGCAGAAAAACCACCGGCTGCACCAAAAGCCAGCCGGAAAAACTGCAACTTGTTGCTAGTTTGCTTGGTTGATTTTTCAATCAAATCCAGAACAGCCTCTTTCATTGAGGGTTCTTGCTCTTCGTGTAAAATCTCAAGCCCATTATTGATGGCCCCAACAGGGCTCACCAAGTCATGGCAAAGCCGGGAACATAAGATTGCTGCAAAGTCTATATTTGCCACCTGCGGCCTCCCTTATCGCTACAAAAATAATCCGATTCTCTAGTCAAATCAGAATTAGTCCTTGCGATTTTCCTTAGTCATGGCAGAACCATAGCCAACCTAGGCATTTGCGCCAACACCTATGAGATTATTTTTTGAGGATTTTCATGCCTTTCGATCTGACCGCCCTTATTCCTGAATTGAAAAACACAATCCTGCGCGCCGGCGAAACCGTTATGGATGTCTACGCGAGCGACTTTGAAGTATTTGGCAAGGCAGATCAGTCGCCTGTGACCGAGGCAGACCGGCGCGGCGAAGAAATTATCACCGAAGCTCTTGAAAAACTGACACCAGAAATTCCCATCGTTGGCGAAGAGGCCAAATCAGAGGGGAAATGCCCCGACATATCCGGCGGCATATTCTGGCTGGTTGACCCACTGGATGGGACCAAGGAATTCATCAAGAAGGGCAAAGATTTTACTGTCAACATTGGGCTGATCAAGGACGGAACCCCCATCATGGGATTAGTCCTGGCACCGGCAATGGACACCCTATACTGGGGTATTGCAGGAGACGGCGCATGGCAGGCTGAGATCAGGGATGGTGCCATCGTATCAGAAAAACAAATCCGCACACGAACTGCCGACCCTGAAAAACTCGTAATTGTCGCTTCGAAATCGCACAGGTCCCCCGAGCTTGAAAGCTGGCTTGGTCATTTCCCCAGTGCCGAGAATGTATCCATCGGATCAAGCCTCAAGCTATGCCTGCTAGCCACCGGCGAAGCCGATCTTTATCCCCGTCTTGGGCCCACATGTGAGTGGGACACAGCCGCAGCTCACGCAGTACTGCTGGCTGCAGGCGGTTCAGTTGAGGTAGCTGACGGTTCGCCACTCACCTACGCCAAGGACTTGAAAACCTTCCTGAACCCATGGTTTTTGTGCAAAGCTGACCACAGCCTATCAACGCCCCTACTCGCGGATTAAGGCCAACCGGGATTCATCCTTGGGAATTTCCTTCCTCTCCCGTATCATAATAGTGGAGAGGGAGGACTATCATGACGACACTTTTAATCGGGCTCAGCCTGTTTTTTCTACTGCATTTCGTCCCAGTATACGCCAACGGCACACGGAACAAAGTTGCCTCAAAAATAGGTGAGCTGCCATACAAGGGCTTGTTTGCGCTTGCGTCGCTTGCAGGCCTTTACTTGGTGTACAAGGGTTGGACGACTTCCACCCCCACACAACTCTACAGCTTGCCTGCATGGGCTTTTCATGCGACCGGGCTTTTCGTCCTTATTGGTTTTGTTCTGTTCTTCGCTGCGCGGGCGCCAACCAATATCAAGCGCGTTGTGCGTCATCCACAGCTAACCGGCGTTGTTTTCTGGGCTATTGGGCATTTGCTGGTAAATGGCGATACGAGGTCATTTGCCCTTTTTGGTGGGTTTACAGTATGGGCACTGCTAACCATGTTTGGTGCCAATCGCCGAGACGGTGAATGGAAAAAACCTGAAAAGGTAGGCTTTGTGAAAGACGCGATAACAGTCGCCATCGGCGTTGCACTCTATGTCGTTTTCGTAGTGTGGGCGCACGAATGGCTCTTCGGCATGAAACCTATGGGCTGACAAGAAAACCGGAGGCTGCCACACATGCAGCCTCCATCCACATCTATTTCAGTACTGACCTGCGAATAAAGCGGATCAGCAAAAAGGCACCAGCCAGAATTATGGGTGCACTGATACCAGTCGCTAATCCTACATTGATGTCATACCCGGCAGCCTTTACGGCTTTGAACCCCGTTGACGCTATGCCGATCGAATAATAGCTGATTGCCACAACGGAGAGACCCTCCACAGTTTCTTGCAGGCGCAATTGCACTTTGGCACGCTGGTTCATCGAAACGAGCAACGCCTTGCTTTGCCGCTGGGAATCCATATCAACATGTGTTCGTAGCATTCCTGCGGCCCGGTCAATCCGTGAAGCCAGATCATTCAGCCTGTTTGCCGCCGCCTCGCAGGTTCGCATCGCCGGCGCAAGATGCCGATCGAGAAAGTTCGATAGTCGCTGGTTCCCTGGAACCCGTGCTTCCTGGATTTCCTCAAAGCGCCTCACAACCAACGAATTATACGCTTTTGCTGCGGAGAAGCGGAAACTGGATTGTGCGATCAAATGTTCGGTGCGCGCCGCGAGTTTTAGCAGAGATTTCAAGTGCGCTTGCGCCGCTCCTTCTTCCGCAGTCTCAGACATATCGGAGACGGTTTCCTCGAGCGTTTTTTCGATCTCAGCAGACTGCGCCATCACGTCGCGCGCAACAGGCAAAGACATCAACGCCATATGCCCATAGGTGAAAATCTCCACCACCCGCTGCACCAGTCGGCCGGTGCGCCCCTCAGACAAGCCTTCCAAAAGCACCGCAAGTCGCATGAAACTGTCGTCATGTATCCGAAAATCGCTCCACACCGACGTGTTGCCGCCTGTGACCAAACTACCTGCAACATCCTTGTGCCAAAAAGGTGCAAAGCACGCCTCTTTGGCATCCAGATCGTTGGCATCGACCAGTTCGATATTTAGGGCAACCAGCATGCGGCCTGGAATAGCTTCCAGCCAATCTCTTGGCAGGGCCTCCGCTGCGGCCACTGTGAACGGTGTGTCTTTGCCGCTCTTTACAAAAACCGTGTATGTAGTGAACTCGGTATGGCGTTCCCATTTCAGGAAAAACGGTCCGAAATCGGCGATATGATGTCGGCCATCGGTGGAAGGACGCGCCGCACCATATTTGTCGCATAGCGCTTCAAGATGCAATCTGTCTGCGGCTTGTCCACCTTCCCCGGAAAGATAGGCAAAATGGCTCACACGGGCCGGAGAGCTGAGCCGAATTGCAGGGCGGCCGTGCAATTCTTTATTGAGCTCAACCCGCAAGGGATCAGATAAAGTTGAAATATCCATACATCACTCTCTTTCTATGGATAATGAGCTCCACCACCAACCAGACCCAGCCCGTTGGGGACAGTACTCTATTTCTTCAACTCCCTTTCCCTTGAATTTCTTATTCTAAAAGCAACGCGACCTATCTCAAAGCTTTACAACTTAATGAAAGCAATTAATCTCTATCCTCAGGGAAAAGGGAGATAGTAAATGGCAGATGGATCAGGGTATCCGCACAAAGGCCCAAGCATCGCAATCATTGGTGCGGGGCTTTCAGGCCTGTGCATGGGCATAAAACTGAAGGAAGCCGGGTTTTCGAATTTCACGATTTATGAAAAAGCGGAAAATGTTGGCGGCACATGGCGTGACAACACATACCCGGGCGTGGCCTGTGATGTGCCAAGCCACCTCTACAGTTACTCGTTCGAGCCCAAAGCGGATTGGTCCATGGTCTTCAGCCCTGGCGGGGAGATCCAGCACTATATTGAAGGCGTTTCGCACAAGCACCAACTTGAAAGTCATATGGCATTCGGAGCTGAACTCAAGGAAGCTGTCTGGAAAGAGGG
>JABXIV010000249.1 GCA_013372925.1 Alphaproteobacteria bacterium | reverse complement strand
TTGGGAAGTGAAAATTCAGCCATTTGTCGTCTCCCTTCCCTTAATAAACCCGAGCCTTAGGCTTGATATATTCGACTTCTTCAGTAAGCGTATAGTCATGCACAGGGCGATCGCCCAGCGTAACCTTCTTACCATCGAACCAGCCTACGGTGTGTTTCATCCAGTTTTTATCGTCACGGTCTGGATAATCCTCATGCATGTGTGCGCCACGGCTTTCTTTCCGTGCAGATGCGCCATGCATCGTAAGAACTGCCTGACCAATCAGGTTCTGAAGCTCTAGCGTTTCAATGAGGTCACTGTTCCAAACCAGTGAGCGGTCATTGGTTTTAAGATCATCAAAACCAGCAGCCACTTCATCGATCAGCTTCACGCCTTCTGTCAGAACTTCTTCCGTACGGAATACGGCACAGTTGTTCTGCATCACGCGCTGCATCTTCAGCCG
The DNA here is from genome assembly GCA_013372925.1 of Alphaproteobacteria bacterium. Taxonomy (GTDB): domain Bacteria; phylum Pseudomonadota; class Alphaproteobacteria; order Sphingomonadales; family Kordiimonadaceae; genus Kordiimonas. The sequence continues at coordinate 7,266 of JABXIV010000249.1, read as the reverse complement.
CATGTCTGCAGTTGGCGTTGAGCCATTTGCATACCGGGCAGCGTCAAGGCGACCAAGCGCCATTTCCTCATACCCCTTCGGCAACGGCTTCTGTGTTGCGCCCGCTTTCGTGATCTCGGCGATCCGGTGCGCAGTGGCACGGCCAAAGACAACAAGGTCAATCAGCGAGTTGGAGCCAAGGCGGTTTGCACCGTGAACCGACACACAAGCCGCTTCACCAACAGCAAACAGGCCAGGAACCGTTGCATCAGGATTGTCCTTCGTCGGGTTGATAACCTCACCATGATAGTTGGTTGGGATACCGCCCATGTTGTAATGCACTGTTGGGATAATCGGGATCGGCTCTTTGGTAACGTCCACGCCCGCGAATACCTTCGCAGATTCGGAAATACCAGGCAGACGTTCTGCCAGGAGTGCTGGATCAAGATGATCCAGGTGCAGGAACATATGGTCTTTGTTCGCACCAACACCGCGACCTTCGCGAATCTCGTTAGAGATAGAGCGCGATACCACGTCACGGGATGCCAGATCCTTGGCTGAAGGTGCATAACGCTCCATGAAGCGCTCGCCCTCGCTGTTGATCAGGATACCGCCTTCACCGCGAGCACCTTCCGTGATCAGAACACCTGCGCCGTAAATGCCGGTCGGATGGAACTGAACGAATTCAAGGTCCTGAAGGCCGATGCCGGCACGCAGGGCCATGCCGCCGCCGTCACCAGTACAGGTGTGGGCAGATGTGCATGAGAAATAGGCCCGTCCGTAACCGCCGGTCGCCAGTGTAACTGACTGGCTGCGGAACGCGTGCAGGGAACCGTCTTCCATGTTCATCGCGATCACGCCGCGGCATTCGCCGTTTTCCATGATCAGATCAATAGCGAAATATTCGATGTAGAAGTCACTGTCGTACTTCAGCGACTGCTGATACAGGCCGTGCAGCATGGCGTGGCCGGTACGGTCTGCTGCCGCACACGTACGCTGCGCTGGCGGGCCTTCACCGAATTCGGTGGTCATGCCGCCGAAAGCACGCTGATAAATCTTGCCTTCTTCGGTCCGGCTGAACGGCACACCATAGTGCTCCAGCTCGTAAACCGCGGCAGGTGCTTCACGCACCATATATTCAATCGCATCCTGGTCACCGAGCCAATCGGAACCCTTCACAGTGTCATACATGTGCCAGGTCCAGTGGTCTGGGCCCATGTTGCCGAGAGAAGCTGCGATACCGCCCTGCGCCGCAACAGTGTGCGACCGGGTTGGGAATACCTTGGTGATACACGCTGTCTTCAGGCCTGCTTCAGCAAGCCCCATGGTCGCACGAAGGCCTGAGCCCCCGGCGCCAACAACAACGGCGTCATATGTGTGTGTAGTAATGGGATAGGCGTTGGTCATGACTTATCCCCCGAACGCTATACGTAAAACAGAGAAAATGCTGAGTGCCGCAATAAGCACACAGGCAAAAGTGATCATCAGCATGGTTGCGATCTTTGTGCCTTTATCGTGCACATAGTCTTCCACAATCACCTGCAGCCCAAGGCGCATGTGATATACGAAGTTGGCAACGAACAGGATCACCAGAACGGAAACCAGCGGCTGTTTCAGCCAGGCCACCCATTCCGCGTGCCCTTTTCCTGCATTTCCAACGAAGGAAACGACCATGAAGATCACCAGCGGAATGTTGGCAACCGCAGTTACGCGCTGCACCCACCAGTGGTGCGTACCTTCCTTGGCAGACCCAAGGCCGTGTACTTTTGCAAGAGGTGTTTTCATATCAGTCATGGCTTACATCACCCCCATTACTTTGTAGGCGGCAACCCAGATCACGATTGTCATCACAATTGAGAAAACGAAGGTCAGCCGAGCGGATGACGTATTGGCTTTCAGCTCATAAAGCTTGCCCATATCCATAAGCAGGTGGCGAATGCCGCCCGCAAGGTGTTGCATCAGCGCGAACGTAATGCCGAACAGCACCACACGGCCGATGATAGAGCCAGCATAGCCCTGAACAGTGTCGAAATAGTCGTGCCCTGTTGCCATAGCCACCAACCACCAGGTTAGAAGGATGGAACCAAAAGCAAGCGCCGCACCGGTTGCCCGGTTAATAATGGACGCTGCCATGTGCCAACCCCAGCGATAAACCTGAAGGTGGGGAGAGAGCGGGCGTTTCACTTGCGCCATGAAAAAATCCCCTAACAAATATTCTTCCGGCAGAATTAACTTTATTGGCCTCGCGCGTGCCGGATGCTGCACCGCGAAAGAATCAGGCATTGTTTTTAACGCCCCAGACCCCTGTTTCGCAAGGAAGGAATCAGGTGATTGGAGACATTTTTCCTGTTTCCCCGCGATAGTTAGGGCAACTTTCACGCATTGCCAGCATCTGCGAAAGCCATTTTATATGCTTGAAACGACGCCAAAAGACTGTCCCCCAAAGGAGTGACCCTTGATCCTATGGTTTATGTAATTTATACACTGAAGTAATAAATGGGGGTGGGAACATATATGCAGGCGACCAAGCTATTGCTGCGAAACTTTGCTGCTTCACTTTTGCTTCTGGGCAGCATCTCACCCGGCGCTGGCGCTTGGAATAGCGAGATTACCAAGCCAAGCCTGGAAAATTTCGCCGCCCTGCCCAGCTTTACTGAGCCCAAACTATCCCCAAACGGCGAACAGATTTCCTATATCAGCGCGGAAAAAAAGCGCCGGGTACTCGTACTGGAGGACCTTGGTGGCAACAATCGCGTTGAAATCAACCCCCAGGAAAAAGCCGACATCCTTGATCATTTCTGGGCCACCGACAGCCGCATCCTTGTTTTATATGAAGAAGCCCAGCGAAACCGATCCAGGGGGCAGATAAACCAGCGCACCCGCACACGCCTTGCCGCCGTTGACCGGGACGGCAGCAATTTCATCTGGGTTGTGAAACCGGAAACAATGAAAGTCACGGGCTCCCGCTCAACGCGCATCCCCCTGAAGGGGCCGCAAATTCAGGGTAGAATCCTGAACATGCTGGCAGACATGCCCGACCATATCCTGCTTGCCGTTGATGGTGACCGCAACCGCAGTGCAGAAATAAGGCAGGTCAACATCAACACAGGTGATTTTAAGATCGTCCGCGAAGATGAAAAAGGCGTCCAGAACTGGTTCATGGATCATCACAGAACCCTTCGGCGCGGCACGGGCTATTACAAAAGCAAATGGGTGGACCGCATCAAGGATGCCGCTGGCGTATGGCGGCAAGTGGAAGACGAACCCTGGAGCAGCAAGGTAACCATTCGCGGTTTCGCTGATGACCCGAACATCCTCTATGTATCGGGCTATGGTGGATATGGCACCGAAGGCCTTTATACGCTCGCGCTGGACAGTGGCACGATTGTGGAAACCATTTTCGCGCACCCGCAAGTCGATATTGATGAATTGGTTGCTGACCCACACACAAATGAACCTGTGGGTGTTTCATATACTGTGGACCGCCAGCAAGTCGCATACTTCAATAAAACGTGGGCAAATGTGCAGGCAGCGCTTGACAAAGCCTTGCCCGCCACCAACAACCTTATTGTCAGCAACGCGAGAGACAAGGACCGCTATCTGGTTAAGGCCTTTTCCGACAAGGAACCTGGAATCTACTATTATTTCGATGCAGCAACCAATCGCCTGGACTTGCTGGCACACGCACAGCCCCAAATAGCGGCCACTGATGCAGCGAGCGTTCGCCCTGTCCAGATACCGATGCGTGACGGCACCACCATACCCGGATACCTGACTTTGCCAAAGGGTATGAAAACAGGGTCAAACCTGCCCGCTGTCATTCTGCCGCATGGTGGTCCAATTGCGCGCGCGACAGCCAACTGGGAATTCCTGCCACAGTTTCTGGCCAGCCATGGCTATGCCGTGCTTGAACCAAATTTCAGGGGGTCAAGCGGCTTTGGCCTCAAGCACCTTCAGGCAGGCCTCAAACAGTGGGGCGGCCAGATGCAGGATGATGTCACCGACGCCACCAAATGGCTGGTGAGCGAAGGCATCGCTGACAGAAAGCGCCTTTGCATTGTTGGTATGTCTTATGGCGGCTATTCAGCGCTGATGGGTGCCATCAAGGAACCAGACCTCTATCAATGCGCTGTATCCATCAATGGCGTTACAGACGTTGTCGCGCTCAAGAAAGATGACACGCAATTCATCGGCGGTCGCAACTGGGCCCAACGCATGGGCCTTGAAGGCGTACCAGACACCGACATTTCACCAATTTACCGGGCTGATGAAATCAAGGCAGCCATCCTGTTGATCGCCGCCAAAGACGACACGCGCGTAGATTACCGCCTAAGCAAGAAAATGCATGAAACACTCAGCAAACAAGGCAAGAGATCAACTTTTGTGGAGCTTCAAAGCGGTGGCCACAATATGGATACAGGCACCTCGAGGCTAGGCCTATTGCAGTCGCTGGAACCGTTTCTAGCCAAACACCTGCATAAATAGTGGCTAATATTCAGGCGATTGCTTCAGCCATCGCCACCATACGGCGCGCTTCCTCAAGATGAAGCTCTTCAACCATCCTGCCGTCCAACACAGCAATGCCCCTGCCCTCACTCTTCGCTTCTTCAAAAGCTGCAAGCATACGCCTTGCCAGATCAAGTTCCTCTTCACTGGGGGCGAAGATCCGGTTGGCAACGTTTATTTGTGCAGGGTGTATCAGCGTCTTGCCATCAAACCCCAGCTCTTTGGCCTGTTCGCATTCAAAGGTGAAACCCTCCTCATCCCGAAAGTTGCCATAAACACTGTCAAGAATGGTCAGGTCGTTTGCTCGCGCGTGCAATAGCGCAAGCCCAAGCGCCGTTATCACAGGCAAGCGTTCTTTGGTATGTTTGGCGCGCAAATCCTTTACAAGGTCATTGCCCCCGACAACCCATGTGGTCAGCCGGTCACTGGCCTCTGCAATGGAGCCCGCATTCAGGAAAGCTTTTGGCGTCTCTATCATGGCCCAGATTTCCATGTCCGGGTGGGCGTTATGCCAGGCAATCTCTTCTTCCACACGCTGAATGGCTTCCGGCCCTTCCACCTTCGGCAGCAGAATGGCGAAAGGGTGGGAAGGCACAACCGCTTTCAAGTCTTCGCGCCACCAGTCGGTATCCATACCGTTGATGCGCACCACAAGGTCACGCCCGCCATAATTCCCTGAAGCAACGGCTGCTGCCGCCTGTTCCCGGGCAATGGCTTTGGCATCCGGTGCCACGGCGTCTTCAAGATCAAAGATCAGGCCATCAGCAGGTAACGCCTTTGCTTTTTCAAGAGCGCGAGCGTTCGATGCAGGCATAAACAGCATGCTGCGCCGTAATTTCACATCAGCCATCTTTGGTCTCCGGATAGAAAAAGCCCGGCATGCTGGCACACCGGGCTTTGGCTTTGCTAATTACCAACCGCAGGTGCGGTCTTTGTTTTGCTCGTCAAGCCAGGCTTTCAGTGGCTCGAAGTACGCGATGATGGCATCGCCGCTCATGTCACGGCTGCCTGTGAAGGCTTCCAGCGCTTCCGGCCAAGGCTTGGAGGCACCCATTTCCATCATGGCGTTGAATTTTTCGCCAACTTCCTTGTTGCCGTAGATTGAGCATTCATGCAATGGCCCGGTCCAGCCCGCCTGATCACAGGCAGCTTTGTAGAACTGGAACTGCAGGATGCGCGCAAGGAAATAGCGCATATAAGGCGTGTTGCCTGGAATATGGTACTTGGCACCTGGATCAAACGCGTCAGCCGGGCGCTCGTTCGGTGCTTTCAGTCCCTGATACTCTTCGCGAAGTTTCCACCAGGCGTCGTTATACTGGTCTGGCGTCACCTCGCCCGAGAACACCTGCCAGCGCCACTTGTCCACCATCAGGCCGAAAGGCAGGAAGGCAACTTTATCCAGCGCCTGGCGCATCAGGGCTGGCACAGGATCAGTGCTTGCAGGCACCTGATCGATCAGGCCGATCTGCTTCAGGTAGTCAGGCGTCATCGACAGGGCAACCATGTCACCGATTGCTTCGTGGAAGCCGTCGTTGGCGCCGCCCATGTGAAGTGGGTCCTGCTTGTTGTAAGCGCGCTGGTAGAAGTTGTGGCCAAGCTCGTGGTGTACGGTCACAAAGTCTTCAGCATTAACCTTGGTGCACATTTTGATGCGCACGTCGTCCTTGCTGTCGATGTTCCATGCTGAGGCATGGCACTGCACTTCGCGGTCCGCTGGCTTCACAAACAGTGACCGCTCCCAGAAGGTTTCTGGCAATGGCGCAAAACCAAGTGAGGTGAAGAAGCCTTCAGCCGTTTGTACCATCTTGTGCGCATCATAACCTTTTTCAACCAGCAGGCTGGTTACATCGATACCGGCATCACCGCCTGCATCCTTTTGCACGACATCATTGATGTTGCCCCATTCCTGCGCCCACATATTGCCCAGAAGGTGTGCCGGGATCGGCCCATTGTCTGAAACAACGCGGTCACCATAAAAGTCTGACAGCTTGGCGCGCACATGGCAGTGCAGCGCATCGTAAAGTGGCTTCACCTCCCCCCAAAGGCCATCAACCATGGCTGCAAACTCATCCGGGTCCATGTCGTAGCCGGAGCGCCACATCGCGCCAACGTCCTTGTAGCCAAGTTCACGCGCGCCCTCGTTGGCAATATCAACCATGCGGGCGTAATCGTCTTTCATTGGTTTTGAAATCTTGCGCCAGCCGTCCCACGCTTCCAGCAAACGCTCTGGTGTGCGGTCTGATGCGATGATGTCAGATGCTGCGCCAAGCGAAAGCGTTTCGCCTTCCATTTCAACCTTACCGGTGCCGTACGTGGCGTCAAGGTTGGCCTTGATTGTGGCAAGTTCGGCAGTTTTCGCGGCATCGTCAGGGGCAGGCAGCGTTAACGCACCCTTAAGGATGTTCATCTTGCGGCGCAGCTCAGCAGGCAGCTCCACATCATCGAAGCGCTTGGTTTCGTTCGCAAGCTTCACACCTAGAAGCGTGAAGGCCTCATCCGCTTCCGCAACGATGGCATTAGTGTCTGTTGTGATGAAGTTGGCCTGCACCCATGCCTTACGGCTCAGGCTGTTGCCCTCTGCCAGAAGCTGTTGCTCCGCATCCTTCATAAAGGCCGCTGCTTCTTCAACGGTTGGCGCCACCTTCTTTTCTTCGACAGATGTGTCGTTACAGGCCGCCAGCCCGATTGCCAGCGCCGACATCAGCGCAAGCCGTGAAATTCCTGATTTAAACTGTGACATGATATCCCCTTCTAAAGCGTCCTCGGTTACCCACACCGATC
>JABXIV010000289.1 GCA_013372925.1 Alphaproteobacteria bacterium | reverse complement strand
CTTCAAGCCCAATGAGGTCGCCATGACAGACAGCAACAGAAACATTAAGAAGATTGCTATCGTTGGCGGCGGGTCCGCAGGCTGGATGACCGCTGCCGCACTATCGAACGCCCTGCAAGGCGCCTGTGACATTACACTGGTTGAATCTGAAGAGATCGGCGTGGTGGGTGTAGGTGAGGCCACCATTCCCCCCATCAAGCTGTTCAACCAAACACTGGGCATCAAGGAAGCAGAGTTTGTTTCGCGCACGGAAGGGTCTTTCAAGCTGGGCATTCAGTTTGTGGACTGGGCCAAGAAAGGCCATAGCTATTTTCATCCGTTCGGGGATTATGGCGCCCCGTTCGATAGCGTGCAGCTTTACCAATATTACCTGAAGGCCAAATCAGAGGGCCTGACTGATCCGATCGATGAATATTCCTTGGCATGGGTGATGGCCAAGCACGGCAAATTCAGCGTGCCCAGCCACGACCGCCGCATGGTGCAAAGCACTTTCGATTATGCCTATCATTTTGATGCCATCCTCTATGCCCGTTTCCTGCGCGAATATGCCGAAGCACGCGGTGTGAAGCGTGTCGAAGGTAAAGTTGTGGATGTCTCCCTGCGCGGCACCGATGGCTTTATCGAAAGCCTCACACTGGAAAACGGCACCACCATAGGCGCCGAATTCTTCATCGATTGCACAGGCTTCTTCGGGCTGCTGATCGAGAAGGCCTTGAAAACCGGCTATATCGACTGGACCCACTGGCTGCCCTGTGACCGTGCCGTTGCCATACCATGCAAGCATGGCGGTGAGTTCACACCCTACACCCGCTCAACAGCACGCGAAGCAGGCTGGCAGTGGCGCATCCCCCTGCAGCACCGCATCGGCAATGGATATGTCTATTCAAGCAAATATATCGAAGACGATGCCGCAGAAGCGACGCTACTGGATAATCTTGACGGCAAGCCGCTTGCTGATCCACGTCGGCTCCGATTTGTTACTGGCAGGCGTAAACAGTTCTGGAATAAGAACTGTGTTGCTATTGGGCTTTCCGCAGGTTTCATGGAACCACTGGAAAGTACCAGCCTACACCTGATCCAAAGCGGTATCACACGCCTGCTTGCCTTGTTCCCGACGCTGGATTTCGACGAATATGGCATCATGGAATATAACCGTATCACCACGGGCGAATATGAACGTACACGCGACTTCCTGATCCTGCACTATAAAGCCACCGAACGGCGTGATACGCCGCTCTGGCAATATGTTGCAGACATGGAAATCCCGGAAACGCTGGAATATAAAATAGAGCAATTCCGCCGTGGCGGTCGGATTGTGGCCCATGAATTGGACCTGTTCTCGAACCAGAGTTGGCTGGCTGTCTACACAGGCCAGAATGTCTGGCCGCAGCGCCATGATCCACTGGCCGACGCCCGAAAAATTGACTATCGAGCACGGCTCGCGGGCCTGAGGCGCGTGATGGAGGAAACCACAGCGGCTATGCCCAGCCACGCAGACTTCATTGCCAAAAACTGCCCAGCAAAAGCATGATGTAAGCTTGCTGCCACACACTGCCCAATTCAATTGAGGATGCATCTGATTAGAAAATCAATGCATCCTTAATCATTTCTGGAGTATGACAAACATAAGTTTGGGAGAAAGTTGGAGAAGCATTAGCCCTTGACCTAGTGCTTCGAAAGGGAAAAACAGGGCCGGAATGCTCGACCAGCCAAAAGAACAGCTACAAATACTAAACAAGTTCGCACGCGACCTGATGCGACTAAGTTCTGTCCATGACCTGATCTGGTACGTGGTTGAAGAAGTCGTTGGTCAGCAAGGGTTTGTGGACTGTGTAATTTATCTGCACGACCAGAAACGAAACAAGTTGGTGCAGGCGGCCGCCTACGGCGACAAGAAGGGCCCCGATCACTCCGTCACGGAAAAAATCGAACTGGAGATGGGTCAGGGCATCACTGGCTATGTCGCCCAATCTAAAAAGCCAGAACGTATAACCGATACGGCTGAAGACCATCGATATATTGAAGACCTGAGGAACATGCGGTCAGAACTTACTGTGCCCATCCTCTATGGCGATCACCTTTACGGCGTAATCGACTGCGAACATCATGAGGTTGGCTATTTCACACAGGACCATGAAGACCTGCTGACCACGATCGCTTCCATGCTGGCTGTCAGGATTGCCGAATGGAAGACACACGAACAACTGGCCGAAAGTGAAGAGAAATACCGCCAGCTTTTTGAGCAAAGCGAAGACGCAATGATGCTTCTGACCCAGAACAAGTTTGAACTATGCAACAAGGGTGCAGCAAACATGTTCGATTACCAGAGCCCAGAGGAAATGCAACGGGCCCATCCATCGGAAGTGTCTCCTGAGTATCAGCCATGCGGCATGACTTCGTTCGACAAAGCCGAAAAAATGATGCGGATCGCACTCGACACCGGCTATCACCGTTTTGAATGGATGCACCAGAAAAAGGGAGGCGAAGTCTTCCCCGTTGAAGTAACGTTGACGCGCGTCCCCTATGAAGGCCAGATTGCGCTTTATGCCATCTGTCGCGACATCACCGAAGCCAAGGAAAACCAGGCAGCCCTGAAAAAAGCCTTAATGGAGGCGGAGGCCGCCAACAGGGCCAAATCCAGCTTCCTTGCCAACATGAGCCATGAACTGAGAACGCCGCTAAACGCTGTCATTGGTATGTCGGAAATCATGAAAAACCATGTATTCGGCCCGCTTGGCAGCCCCAAGTATGATGAATATGCATCTGACATATATCGTTCGGGCACGTTTTTGCTGCAATTGATCAATGATATCCTCGACCTTTCAGCGATTGACGCGAAAGAGCGCACCGTTCAAAAAAGCCACTTGGACGTCGCCGAAATCATCAGCGACTGCACTGTTATGGTTTCGTCACTGGCGGACAAAAAGAAAATCGAAATACACACGGAACTTGATAAGGCCCCAGACACCGTTTGGGCAGATTCGCGGGCGTTGCGCCAAATTTTGATCAACCTGATCTCAAACGCAGTAAAGTTTGGCTATGAAGGCGGCGATGTCTGGCTGTGTGCAAGCGAAACAAAGGATGCTGTTAGCTTCACGGTTCGCGACAACGGACGCGGCATCCCTGAAGACAGACTAGACACAATTACGCACCGATTTGACCGCGGGCATCTTAGCCCGACGGATGCGATTGAAGGCACCGGGCTAGGCCTCGCAATAGTCAAGCAATTTGTAGAACTCCATGGTGGCACGCTGACAGTTGAAAGCGTTCTGAATGAGGGCACCATGGTTACCCTCTCGCTACCAAAACAAGAGCCCTAATGTCTCACCTAGACTTTTAACCAAGGGCCTCCATCCGGTATGAAGGGTGATGCATCGATATAATACCAGCCTAAAGGAAAAGTACTGTCTCTTCGCACCACTTGCTCTACATCGAACACCAAATACCGTTCAGCGCCGCCGTAATTCCACTCGCTCTCTTCCGGCCATAGCAACGTCGCTGCGCCCGTAGCTTGCAAAATATCGCCCGTTTTGAAATCCAGGAAAAGGAGACCTGCTTTCCCGGTTTCATGAATATTACCCAATGTATTGAAGTGATTATTCCCAGCAAAATCAGGAATGATCAATCTGCCGTCCGGCGTCGCTTTCACAAACCCAGGCTTCCCACCACGGTGTGACACGTCCACACCCCGCTTAGCGTTTTCGCCCGGCCTTGCCGCTATGGAGGCAATGAAGAATGTGTCTACCTGCTCAATCATATGCAGGTCCTCCGCAGAAAAGGCGCTTCGGATTTCAGCGCGTACGGGGCTTTTTTTCTCCTGCAACTCTGAGGGAGCGAATATGCGCTTCTGGATATATTTGGGGCAATTACCAAACGACTGGGACACCTTAACGGTCACCTGGTTTTCAGCGCCCCGCACAACGCGGCCGTTAACTCTATTCCGTCGCCGATTATGAAGTGCAAGGCCCAAAAAGCCTAACTCTGCACCTTCAACGATGCATTCCGAAACCGGGTCGTCTGCCTGCCGCATGTCAGATATCGCAAGCGTGTATGGGTCCGGCGATCCAACGAAGCCTGGCTCCCCACACCAAGCTGTTGCCCAAGGCCTGCTATCTTCGTCTACCGCCCCAACAAAAAGATAGGGCAAATCCCTGTAAAAAACTCGATGTTGGTCTGGCATGAATGGGCGTATCATGCGGGGTGCGTAGCTTTGCACACGCGCCCGCGCGCCCACCATGTCCTGCAGCGCAAGCTCACCTTCGTGAAACGGGGTCTCAAAATCATCCATATCTTCTATCCACGCTACTGAGCTGGGGCCGGTTGAGGGCAAAACGGGGTTTAGAGGAGCCAGCCCCAGCTCGCAGTGACCGTTAGGCCGCTGCTGTAACCTCTGTTTTTGGCATTGCCACAAAACCATCAAGCGCCTCTACACGCTGCAACCAAGCCTGGATATTCGGATAAGACTCGAGTCCAACAAGGCCTTCAGGGGCATGCGCCACATAGCTATAGATGGCCACATCTGCGAAGGTTGCCGCATCTCCAACAAGGAAATTTCGACCGTTCAGGTCAGCTTCCAAATCGGCAAGGTAGGCCTTCGCGTTTTCAATTGTTTCAGGTTGATTGAAGGGTGCACCGAATATCGTAATCAGGCGTGCACGCGCGGGGCCGGCTGCAAGAGGGCCGCTAGCCTGTGCAAAATAGCGTTGAACCGCAGCCTGCTGGGCTGGCTCTTTCGGCATCCAACGACCATCGGCGTCATACTTCGCCGCCAGATATGTGAGGATCGCTGTCGATTCTGTTATCACCGCATCACCATCCACCAAAACAGGAACCTTGCCTTGTGGGTTCATATCCAAGAACCACTGCTGCTGATGCTCGCCTTGAGCTAAGTCAACAACTCGGTTCTCGAACGGCAGACCCAGCAGGGAAAGCGCCAATTCAATGCGATGTGCATGGCCGGAAAGCGGGAAGCTGTACAATTTGAGGGTTGGGTTTGTCATGGGCGCTCTCTTTTCTATATGATATCTCGCTGGGTGACACGAGCACGTGTACCGATCTGTTCACATTAAATGAACCGATCTGTACATTTTGTCAAGCGCGCCGTGTTATTTTCACAGAAAGAAACAATTAGAAGATTGTTTTGAAATAGTATTTTTATTTCCGAATCGTGGAAAATAATGCTATTAAGTGTACTGATCTGTATAGAAAGGGAAATCATTTGGCACGACCTTCCAAACAAGAAGAACTGGTTGAGAAAGCCTTGAAGATTTTCTATCGCGATGGTTTTCATGCGACTGGCATGGACAAACTGGTGGAAGAAACCGGCATATCCAAAACGTCCATGTATAAATACTTCCGTACGAAAGAAGACTTGATACTGGCCACACTTGAACTGCGAGATCAGCAGTTTAGGGACATGATGACTACTCGCATTGAAGCCTTGGCCGACACGCCGAAAGGCAAGCTGGTTGCATGCTTCGACACGCTTCAGGAATGGATCGCAAGTGATGCCTTCAATTGCTGTATGTTCATCAAGGCTGCGTCCGAGTATCAAAACCCGAGCCACCCTATCCACGCCATAGCAGCAAAGCACAAGAACACCATGACAACCTATATGGCCGGGTTGGCACGGGATGCAGGCGTGGGTGACCCAGAAGGGCTAGCGCGCCAATTAATGCTTCTGAAGGAAGGAGCAATTGTCACAGCCCACATTCAGGGCAAGGCATATGCGGCACCCGACGCCAAGGATGCTGCGCGCATCCTTATTGAACACGCCTGCCCCTAGCCCGCATTCTCAGGCGCTGAACAGTTTGCAGCGATAAAGTCTTTCTGACTGGGCAGTTTGCCTACGGCACCATCAATGATGGTTTTCAGATTGTGTAGATACTCTCGAAGCTTGGCCTCCTCCAACCCGTCAGCCATAGGATGATACGCCTTTGGGGTGATGCCCTGCCCCAACATTACCTGCAGCCACCCTGCCTCTGAGAACAGTTCGTTATTGAAACGGAAGATACGGCCTGTCTCCCGGAAAAGCTCTATTTTCTGTTGCAGGCTTTCCGGAATTTCCATCTCGCGGCACCGTTGCCAGAAAGGGCTATCTGTCCTTGATGTGGCGTTATAGTGCAGGATGATAAAATCCCGAATGCTTTCAAATTCAAAGCCAACCTGCTGATTATACTCATCCACGTTGGTCGGCTGCTCGCCAAGGCCAGGGAACATCTGCACGAACCGCACAATACTGTTTTGAATCAAGTGAATACTGGTGCTTTCTAGCGGCTCCAAGAACCCAGAAGAAAGCCCCATGCAGATACAGTTCTTATGCCAGAATTTTTCCCTTCGCCCCGTGCGGAAAGGGATAGTGCGCGGATCGGCAAGCGGTTTTCCTTCCAGACTGTTCAGTAGGATAGAAGTCGCCTCATCCTCACTCATATAGTCTGAACAGAAAACATGGCCGTTCCCCGCCCTGTGCTGCAGCGGAATACGCCATTGCCAACCTGCCGCATGGGCGATTGATTGAGTATAGGGCCGCATGCGCGGGCCATTCTCGGCAGGTACAGCCACTGCCCTGTCGCAAGGCAACCAGCCTGTCCAGTCAGTGTAGCCCACCCCCAAGGCCTGCCCCATCAGAAGCGACCGGAAGCCCGAACAATCAATGAAGAAATCACCATCAACGACTTTGCCGTCCTTCAAGGTAACAGACTGTATGTTGCCGCTTTGGCCATCAAGGCTGACATCTGTAATCATGCCTTCTATGCGTTCGACGCCAAAGCCTTCAGCACCTTTCCGCAAGTAGCGCGCGTAAAGGCCCGCATCAAAATGAAAGGCATGAACAATGCCCTCAAGCGGGGAGTTGGGAATTTGCTTCAATCTGGCGAAACGATCCTGCTTACCCGCCTGATAGTTGAAGGAGAAGTCCCACAAATCGCCGCCATAGCCTTCAGCTTTTGCCCGCAACCAGTAATGCTGAAACGGCACCATACCCAGTTGGCGCCCAATGGGCCCAAACGCGTGCATATATTTGTCGCCCACAGCACCCCAATTTTCAAACTGAATACCCAGCTTGAAAGTCCCCATCGTTGCCTTCAGGAACTCGTCCTCATTCAACCCCAAAGCGCTGTTGAAAATCTGGATAGGCGGAATGGTTGCCTCACCAACACCGACGGTACCGATATCATCTGATTCTATCAGCGTGATATCAAGCTGGCGCCCCATCAGTTTCGCGAGCAGGCTCGCAGCCATCCAACCGGCCGTACCACCCCCAACAATCACAAGCTTCTTGATGTTACCCGTTTGCATCCAACCCTCACCTATCACGCAAAAGAAAGCCCCTGCCGACAATCATATCGGCAGGGGCCATTGTTTCAACCAGCCTCAGCGGCCCTGACTACATTTTGTAGTTCAGGCCAAAGAGGAAGGTACGGCCATAGTTCTGATAGTCACGAACGTAACCGGTCTGGAAGCGTGTTACGAATTCCTGATTGGTCAGGTTGTTCACCTGGAACAGAACCGTCAGACCATCAACACCTACTTCTGAAAGGTCGTATGAAAGCTGCGCATCAACGATCGTTTCAGAGTCTACGTCCACCAGCGTCCGTGTCAGGCTGAGCGCCGATACTTCACCCAGGAACTTGGAACGGTGACGAACGCTTGCACGTGCGTTGAAGCCTTTGTTTTCATAGTAAACAGTACCGTTCAGAACTGTCTTGGACAGGCCTGGCATCGTAATCGGGTCGCTATCAGGCGTTTCCTTGATTGAGCTTTCTGTGAAGGAAGCCGAACCAAGAAGACCAAAGCCTTCAAGGCTTTCAGACAGCGTAGACAATGGCAACGAGCCGGAAAGTTCAAGACCATAAATGTGCCCAGCATTATCGATATTCTCGATCTGCTCACGCACACCTACATCAGGAACGGCTGTTCCGTCTGGCAAGGTAATCGCGCCAGCAAGATCACCAAGGATCGGGCTGAAGTCAAAGTCAGTGCTTGTCTTGAATGGATAGCTTTGGATTTCTTTATAGAAACCAGCCACAGCAAGATACCCGCCTTCGCCAAAGTAAGTCTCGTAAGACACGTCAAACTGCCACGTCTTGAACGGTTTGATCTGCGGGTTACCGCCTGTCGCAGTCCAACGGTTCTGGGTATTGTTATACCCGAACGTAAAGCCTGCGTTCATATCTTCCATTTTGCCGCGCGCCAGAACCTGCGCAACACCAACACGGATCTTATTGTTTTCGTTCAGATTGAAGCTGAGGTTCATGCTAGGCAGGAAGTCCCAGTATTTCGCACCATCACGCACTGCAGATGTATCTACGCGACCATCACGCAGAACAGCGGCCCAACCGTCAGAATACTGGTTGGTGTGAACAGCCTGAACACCCACGTTACCGGTTACCCATTCAGTATCGATATTCGCCTGAACGTATGCGTTGAAGACTTTCTCGGTCACCGTCCAGCTATTGGTTGTCCGGCTTACAGTTGAGAGTGCTTCGTCAGTTTCCGTATAGTAACCGTCTTCATAAAGCGCACGGGCATCCACAGCGATCACATCACCCATTCCGATGAAGTCGAGAGATGTTGGATCAAGAAGATACTCGCTAGGAACAGCTACATCCGCAGGATATGCATTGAGCGTCAGGAAATAACCTCTGTCACGAAGTGTTTTCTCACGCTTGGCATACCGTACGCCATATTCGATGGTGGATAGGAAGTCGCCATTCACAACCTGCTCAGCGCTGAAACGGATAGCTGAGAGCTCATCATCTGTTTCCGGGGCGTTGATGAAGCCGTCTTGAGCGTCGGCATCATCGTAGACACCAGCGGCAACAAGGCCACCACCCCAGCTTACTGGGCCACCGAGCGTGATCAGGCTTGGGTCGGAATAGTCCAGATTATGCGAAAAGATCGCGCCACCATCTGGCTGCAGAGAATAGCCAAGCGTATCAAGCGCACCATTACCTGCACCACGGCCTGTACCCAGATAGATTTCGGTGTTTGCTTCAACACGCTCAACACTGGAGTAGCTTGCATCAAGTTCAAGCGTCCAGTTTTCATTCATCTGATATTCGGTGTTCCAGCCCAGAGCGATCGTCTCTGCTTCACGGTCCACAAAGTCGTTACGGACCACAACTTCTGCATTGTTGAACGTCGCGTCGGTTACAACACCGTTTGTAGAGGACCAACCTGGCTGAATGCGTTGATCGCCATTCTGTGCCCACCGCAGCGGAACTTCAATACCGCGCAGCGTTTGCTCATCGTTGAACTTGGAGTAATAGGCATCAACTGTCGTACGGAAGCTGCTGTCATGTGGTGCATATTCAAGAACACCAAGCAAACCGTCACGAGTCAGTTCGTTCGATTTCACGTATGGCTTGGCACCACCAAGGATCAAGTCATCTGCATTCAGACCTTCGAGCGGGCCATCGGCATCAGAAACAGCAGAACCACCCCATGCTACAGGCTCATAACCCCAAGCCTGCCAGCGCTCTTCTTGCGTTGGAGAAACCATGCGCGCATAACCGATTGCCACACCGAGTTGGTCGTCGTTGAACTGATCAACATACGAGAAGCTTGCACGGTAGCCAGTGGAAGATGTGCCAGAGTTCAGGGAACCAAGGTCGTTATATTCACCGCGAAGGTTGAACACCATTGCCTGTTCACCATACGCCAGTGGGCGAATGGTTTGCATATCAACGGTACCACCCACAGCCTGTGTTGTCAGGCTTGCGTCTGGTGTCTTGTAGATTGTAACGCCGTTGATCAGCTCTGATGGATACTGATCATATTCTACGGCACGGCCATTGTTTGCAGAAACCTGCTCACGACCATTCAGCGTTGTCGTCGTGAAGTCAGGCGCTAGACCACGGATGGAGATCACGTTTGCGCGGCCATCCAGGCGCTGCGCAGCCAAACCCGGCAAGCGCGCAATCGCTTCTGCGATAGAAGCATCTGGCAGTTTACCCAGATCTTCGGCAGAGATAGATTCAACAATCGAGCTGCTTTCGCGTTTACGAGCAACAGAGCTCATGATCGAAGCACGGAGACCCGTAACCACAATCTCTTCAAACGCGTTAGCGTCTTGCTCTTCAGCGCCATCGGCATCCTGTGCAGTTGCTGGTGTTGCAGCAAATGCAATCGCCGAGGCCGACGCAAAAGATAATAAATGTGTCTTGAAATTCGAGGTGCGCATTAAGCCTTCCCTTCCCTGAATTAATACTGAAAGCCACCCGTGGCCGTCCCTATCGACCAAAAGTTAGACTTCCGCAACTTTCCCTATAACGGAAGCTCGCTTATAGATTTGCAAAACTCAAGTCATTTTTTCATATTTTTGTCATTTATTGCAACCTCAATGCAAACTGTGCCCTTGCTGCAACAGTTCCGCAATTTCGGCTTTAATTATAGCCTTAAAGAGGCACACCTCTTGAAAATTCAACACTCTATCGAGACACGTATTCTTGCAAAATTCCCAAAATTACAATTTTTTTTGCATTTTTTGCAAAAAATGCTACTCCTAATTTTCGGAAGGGGATACCGATTCTCAGGTGTCTTAATAGTTGTTCAGGGGGAGCGGGCAATAATATGAACAAAAAACCAGCATTAAGTTTCTGGCAAATCTGGAACATGTGTTTCGGATTTATGGGGGTTCAATTCGGCTTTGCATTGCAAAATGCCAACGTCAGCCGGATTTTTCAAACTTTGGGGGCAGAGCCCTATGAGATACCCGGATTATGGGTCGCAGCACCGCTAACCGGGCTACTGGTCCAACCCATCATTGGATATATGAGCGACCGCACCTGGACACAACTGGGACGGCGACGCCCTTATTTCCTGTATGGCGCATTGGTGGCAAGTGGGGCGCTATTCTTCATGCCGAATTCACCTGCCCTATGGATCGCAGCAGGCATGCTTTGGATCATGGACGCTTCCATCAATGTTACTATGGAACCTTTCCGCGCCTTTGTCGGTGACATGCTTCCCGAACGCCAACGCACACTTGGCTTCGCCATGCAGAGCTTCTTCATTGGCGTGGGGTCGGTTATTGCATCTGCCCTGCCTTGGATGATGAAAAACTGGTTCGGCATTGCAAACACAGCCGAAGCCGGCGTTATTCCCGACTCCGTAAAATGGTCATTTTATATTGGCGGCGGAGCGTTGTTCCTAGCCGTGCTTTGGACCATTATTCGCACAAAGGAATATAGCCCTGAGGAACTGGATGCGTTTGCAAAAGCAGAAGGTTTGGAGGACCAAGCCAAAGACACAAACGGTACCGTAGGAAAACGAAGCGCTGAAACATACCAGAAAGCTGGTGTTATCTGGCTGGTACTCGGCGGCATTGCAAGCTGGGCTGTTATTTCCCAACACTTGGATAAAGAACTACTGATCCTGACATTGGGCGGGGCCGTTTTCGGGATCCTGCAACTGACTGCCAGCATGCTGCAGCGACAAGCTATGACACAAAACGGCTTTTATGAAGTTGTGGACGACATATTTCATATGCCGAAGGTAATGAAGCAGCTTGCCGTTGTGCAATTTTTCTCATGGTTTGCGCTGTTCGCCATGTGGACAAACACCACACCCGGCATCACGGCCTTTCATTTTGGCTCCAGCGATACAACATCTGCGGCCTATAATGAAGGGGCCGACTGGGTCGGCATTCTTTTTGCTGCCTATAATGTATTTGCTGCTATCGCCGCCGTCGCCATTCCGAAACTTGCTGCCACAGTAGGGCGCAGGAAAAGCCACATGATTAACCTTTTCCTTGGCGGCATCGGCCTGATTTCTTTCGTCTTTATAAAAGACCCTGATCTGCTGATCTTGTCCATGATTGGCGTGGGTATCGCATGGGCGTCCATATTGTCGCTTCCATACGCGCTCCTTTCCAGCGCCGTGCCGCACAATAAAATGGGTGTCTATATGGGCATCTTCAATTTCTTCATCGTTATCCCGCAGCTTACCGCAGCAAGTCTGCTGGGATTGATGATGCGCGGCCTGTTTAATGGGGAAGCTATCTACGCGCTCGTCATTGGCGGCATATCCTGGTTCATTGCGGGGCTTGCAACCCTGTTCGTAGGCGAAACAAAGGAAAAATAATGTTCAGATCAAACCTTTTGGGCAGCACCCTGCTTGCCTCTGCCTTTCTTCTTACCGCTTGCGGGGAAAGCTCAGAACAAACAGCCATCATTGAAGAGGCAGGCCTGGCACAAAGTTCCGTGCGCCCGGAAAGCCTTGAGCCCTTTATCTCAAGGCCTGTTACAGATGACATCATGTATTTTGTCATGCCTGATCGCTTCCACAATGGTGACCCGTCAAATGACACAGGTGGCATTGGTGGTGATGCCACCAAGCATGGCTTTGACCCAACCGAAAAAGGCTTCTTCCATGGCGGAGACCTGAAGGGGCTGACGGAGAAGCTGGACTATCTGGCTGACATGGGCATCAGCGCCGTATGGCTTACGCCTATTTTCAAGAACAAGGCTGTGCAAGGCAACCCGGTGAATATGACGGCAGGGTACCATGGTTACTGGACCACCGACTTCACGCGCATTGATCCCCACCTTGGCTCAAATGACGACTTAAAGAAGCTGGTGGAAGAAGCGCACAAGCGCAATATGAAGGTGATTTTCGATATCATCACCAACCATACAGCCGACGTTATCAAATATGAAGAATGTTTCCCCAAGGGCAGTGATCCCATGAACGTGCCGCTGTGCGATTATCGCAGCCGGGAAGACTATCCATACACAACAGTTGGTACTGTGGATGGCACACCGGTCAACGAAGGCTTTATGGGCGACGAACCCGACCAGCAAACCAAGGATAACTTCGACAAGCTGACCAGCCTAAATTACGCCTACACGCCTTATATTCCAGAGGGTGAAGAAAACACCAAAGCGCCCGCATGGCTGAATGACATGCGATACTACCATAATCGCGGCGATAGCGAATGGCAGGGCGAAAGCTCACTCTATGGGGACTTTGCAGGCCTTGACGACCTGTTCACCGAACACCCTGACGTAAAAGCCGGCTTCATAGACATCTACAAGCACTGGATTACCGAATTCCGCATTGATGGCTTCCGTATCGACACAGTGAAACATGTGAACGACAGCTTCTGGCAAGAGTTCGCCCCGGCCATCACAGCGCATGCGAAAGCTGAGGGCATCCCGAATTTTTACATGTTTGCAGAAGTATATGAGCCCACGCCCGAAAGGTTGAGCCACTATACAAACGTTGCCAAACTGCCCGCCGTGCTTGATTTCGGCTTCCAGTCATCGGCAAGCCGCCTCGTTGCAGAAGGCATGGCACCAACCGTGATGGAAGATTTTTTCAGCAAAGACAGCCTTTATAAACCAGAGGAAGGCGACGCCCGCATCATGCCGACATTCCTGGGGAACCACGATATGGGGCGGATCGGCCACTTCATTCACAAACATAATCCTGACAGCAGCCCGGAAGAACTGTTCAAGCGTTCACTGCTTGGTCACGCGCTGATGTTTTATAGCCGGGGCGTGCCTGTGATTTATTATGGGGACGAACAAGGCTTTATCGGCGATGGGCACGACCAGGACGCCCGCGAAGATATGTTCGAAAGCAAAGTGGCGAGCTATGCAGACAATCTGCTTTTGGGCACAACAGCAAGCTCCGCAGACAATAATTTCAATCCGGAACATCCTCTTTATCAGGCTGTCCAACGGTTCGCCGCGGTCAAACGCGCGTACCCAGCTCTTCGGAACGGGCTGACAAGCGTGCTGTTTGCCGATGATGAACCGGGCCTCTTCGCCTTTGAACGCACCTATGAAGCAACCGGTGAAACACTGTTTGTGGTCATCAATTCCTCAACAGAAAGCGCGACAGCAGCTATCCCCGGCATGACAGGCACACTGTGCTTCATTGACGGTGAGCAAGGCAGCCTTGAAAAATCAGGATACAAGGCCCCACCGTTAAGCTGGGCAGTTTTTGAAAAAGCGGCCTGCAAGGGCTGATAAAGAAAAGGCAGGGCCATCGCCCTGCCTTTTTCCTTTAACCTCAAGCCATAGCTATGAACCGCAAGACTCGCGAACGATCAGGTCTGTCGGAAGCGTGGAGGATTGCACCACCTCACCT
Organism: Alphaproteobacteria bacterium; assembly: GCA_013372925.1. Classification (GTDB taxonomy): domain Bacteria; phylum Pseudomonadota; class Alphaproteobacteria; order Sphingomonadales; family Kordiimonadaceae; genus Kordiimonas. The sequence continues at coordinate 659 of JABXIV010000289.1, read as the reverse complement.
TCAAGCATCCTAAGAAGTTTGCTCACCATCAAACGGCCTGCCTTCGTGACATCCTGACGGATCGTGCTAAGGGCCGGGCTTGTATAGGCCGCCACAAGCACGTCGTCGTACCCGATCACGGATACATCGTCAGGAACGAGGATACCCCGGTTTGCGAGCGCCTTCATCGCCCCAATGGCAATCATGTCTGATACAGCAACGATGCCATCAAACTGAACACCCTGCTCTACCAGCACATCTACAGCTTCCATCGCAGATTCAGGATAGAAATGAGCCGGGCGCACAAGCCGTGGATCAAACTCAATGCCATTGAGCGCCAAGGCCTCGCGGTAACCTTCCTGCCGGAGCTTCATTTCAGGGCCTTCGCAGTCGCCCACAAAAGCAATGCGTTTCCGCCCCATGCGGATCAGGTGGTTGGTCGCACGGCGGCCACCCTGTTTGTTATCACTGCCCACGGAGCAATAATTCTGGTCCGGGAATTGTGCGCCCCAGGTCACAAAAGGAACACGCTGGGCCGCCAACTGGTTAAGTTGCTTGTGCAGCGTACTTTGCCCCAAAACGATCAACCCGTCACATCGGCCGCTGGCAACCAGATTGGCCGCGCTGTGATAATCTGTCATCGTAAGGTGTGAGATCAGAAGGTCGCAATTCTGTTCTTT
>JABXIV010000126.1 GCA_013372925.1 Alphaproteobacteria bacterium | reverse complement strand
TATAGCAGGGTTGCCTACAAATATAAAGAAAACGTTATATTATTCATTCCATGCGGCGTGTCGCAGCGGGCTGGGCTGCACATAGCCGTTCTTGACGATGCAGTCCTGGAATTGATGCACCAATTCAACGATGGTTTCCGGAGCTTCAATCTGCGGGTAATGCCCGATACCGGGTAGGCGCACCACTTTCATGCCAATCTCGCGCTCCATGGCGTCGGCAGCGTGGGCGCCGGATACCGGGTCTTCCACGCCGTTGATCAACATCATGGGCGCAGCGGTTTGTCTGAGCGCACCAACCCAGCGGTCGGCATGCTGCAGCCTTTCATTCATGTAGCGGATGCGGCGGGCAAAAGCGCCGCGGCCATTCACGCCAACCATGGCAGGCCAGAACTCTTCCAGAAAGGCACCGCTTGGGCGGGTATCTTTTCCGAACACTTCGGCAAAACCTGTCAGGAATTTCTTTTTGGAGGCTGAGCGCGCGATCAGTGGCCCAGCCTTGCCCGCAAGCAGGGTCTGAACGGTACGTGGGCGGTGCATATGGGGCAGCATGCCGCCGTTCAGGAAAAGCGCGCTTTTGATGCGGAAGGAAAGCTTGCCTTCATTCTGGCGCGCCAGCAGTTCCTGCGTAACCGTATCACCCACGTCATGCGCAAGAATGTGTACTTCCTTGGCTTCGCGGTGGGCCATCAGGGCTTCAAGCATGTCGGCCTGATCCATGATCGAGCATGTTTTCTTGAGGCTGTTGAGCGACCGGCCGTAATCCAGCAGGTCTGGCACAATCATGTGGAAATCCTGCACAAGGTCACGCGAAATCCAGGCCCAGTCCCAACTGCAGGTGGGGAAGCCGTGAAGCATCAGCAATATTTCACCGTGGCCGCCACGCTGATAATACACGTGGTGATCCTGCCACTCGAAATATTTGCCACATTGGCCCCACCGTTCGAGGGTGATTGGCGGTTGCTTCATGTTTCCATCCAGCACAGTTATTCTTTTCGCTGGCGGGACATACCCCCTAACGCCTTCTTTTTCCACCTTTTGGTTCGGTGCGGCGGTAAAAATCGGCCGGTTTTCCTTCCAGCCACGCAATGAAGCGCTTGATCTCTTCCGTCTGCCGCAAAGCCTCTATGGTTGAAAAGCGTCGTGCCAGCTCTTTTTCGTTAAATAGGGCGTGTATCTTGCGGTGGCAAATCGGATGCAGCGCTATCACTTCCCGCCCACCTTGGCTCTTTGGGATTAAGTGATGCATTTCAACAGCTTGCCCAAGCGGCCGATCGCATAACGAACATGTGTTTTTCTGTTCCATCGCCCTATATGTATCCCCATAGAGTGATTTGTGAAGCGTTTTGCATACGTTCGGTTGGGCTGGCGGACCCCCACAGGGTCGTGCTACGAATTGGCAAACGCACAAGATGCTTGAATTAAAGGGGACAGGGATGATCACGACACTGTTGAAACGATTTGCCGGGCTTGGTGCCGCGCTGACAATGGTATCGGTGGCCGCCTTCGCGGAACCGCTGGACTATTTCCTTGAGGCTGGCACCAGCTATGACCAAAGCGTGCTGAAACCGGCCGACGTGTTCGGCCATGACATTGGGGACCAGCCGATCCGGCATGACCTGATGGTATCCTACATTCGCGATTTGGCGGGCGCGAGCAACCGTATGACGGTGGAAACCATTGGCTATAGCCATGAGCGTCGGCCGATCCTGTTCATCACTGTAAGCGCGCCTGAAAACCTGGCAAAGCTGGATGAAATCCGCGCTAACCATCTGCTGCGCAGCAACCCGGAAACCACCGATCAGGCCTTAGGCGATCTGCCCGTTATCACGTGGTTGAACTATGGGGTGCATGGCGCGGAATCAAGCGGCATGGATGCTGCTGTGCCGGTGCTGTATCACCTTGCTGCTGCGAAAGGCGAGAAGGTTGAAAGCATGTTGAAGAACAGCGTGCTTCTGATTACGGCGATCTTCAACCCGGATGGGCATGCCCGCCGCGGTGCCTGGGTAACGCAGTATGGGTCTGACGTGCGCGCGCTTGATCCTGCGCATGAGGTACATAACCAGGTTTGGCCCGGTGGCCGCACCAACCACTATTGGTTTGACCTGAACCGCCAGTGGCTGTTGCAAACCCAGCCGGAAAGCCGTGCGTGGCTGACCCAGTGGCACAAGTGGAAGCCACAGGTTTCTGCCGACTTCCATGAAATGGGCCCAAACAGCACCTATTATTTCCACCCCGGCGTACCAACACGGAAATACCCACTGATCCCGGCCAAGGGGCGTGAGCTTCTGGTGGAGTTGGGTGGCTATCACCGCCAGACGCTGGATGAAGAAAAGTCGCTCTATTATTCCGAAGAAAGCTTCGACAACTATTATATCGGCAAGGGGTCCACATACCCGCAGGTGAACGGGTCTCTTGGTGTGCTGTTCGAGGCCGGTGCCCAGATGGGTATCGCGCGCGAAAGCGATCAGGGCATCAAGACCTACGCCAAGAATGTGCGGAACCATTTCCTGACCAGCCTTTCCACCATCAATGGCGCCGCGGCCATGCGGGAAAAGCTGCATGCCTATCAGGGTGAATTTTATAAATCCGCCATGGCTGCGGCGAAAGAAGACGATGTAACCGCCTATGTGTTCCGCGCGCCGGAAGATCCTGTGCGCCTGCATATGTTTATCGATCTTCTGAACAGACATGACGTGAAGGTTTATGCGCTGAAGGGTGACATAAAGGCTGAAGGCCGTGTGTTCAGCGATGGTGCCTATGTGGTGCCGATGAACCAGCGCCAATACCGTATGGCGAAGGCGCTCTTTAACCGCATCACCGAATTCCCGGACAAGGTTTTCTATGACGTTTCCGGCTGGACGCTGCCGCTGGCCTACGGCCTTGATTACGCAGCCTTTGACGGCAACATGCGCGGCAAGCTTGGGCAGAAGGCTGACGGCACCTTCAAAATGGTGATGGAGCCAGCAGAAGCACCTTATGCATACGTTTTCCGCTGGTCGGATTATTATGCACCGCGGGCGGTAGCTAAGCTTCTGGATGCGGGCATCATGGCCCGTGTGGTGAAGGAACCGGTTGACGTGCAAACCCTCAGCGGCACCGTGTCGTTCGACCGCGGCGCCATTGTGGTGCAGCGCGATTTGCAGACTGTCCCTGCCGCTGAAATCCATGCCCTGATGAAAGAAGTTGCCGCAGAAAACAATATCCAGATCCATGCTGCGACGTCTGGCCATACACTGAATGTAGGGGCTGATCTGGGTGGCCGCAATTCCGTGGCAGACCTGAAACCCGTGAAGCCGCTGCTGGTGGTGGGCGGCCGCACATCTCCTTACGACGCCGGTGAAGTGTGGCACCTTCTGGACCACAAGATGAAAATGCCGGTAACACTGGTGCGCCAGGACCGTCTGAAGCGACTGGACTGGAACCGTTACACGCACCTTATTCTTGTGGGGAACTATGGCCCGGTTATCCCGAAAGACATGGTTGATGATCTGAAAGCCTGGGTGAAAGCAGGCGGCACCATCATTGCGCACCGTCAGGGCGCAGAGTGGGTGGCGAAAAACATCAC
>JABXIV010000053.1 GCA_013372925.1 Alphaproteobacteria bacterium | reverse complement strand
CGGCACGATCTTGTCGCAGATACCGAACAACAGCCCGCCATCAAACACATTGTGGCTCATGGCAATGCCGGTAGCCTGCGCGATCACATCCCGGCTGAAGAGCGACATTTCCATGCCCGGCTGGCCCTGGGTAACACCGTCACACATGGCAGGCACACCGCCCGCCATCTGCGCAACGCCGCCTGCCTCAATCACCGCAGCTTTCACTTCATCCAGCTTCTGGTGATATGGCTGGTGCGCCGACAGCATATCGTTATAGGCGCTGACAATGCCGATATTGACCATGCCTTCCTGCATCAGCTTTTGCTTTTCAGCTTCAGAACATGCGGCAATGGCGTGCGCCAAATTCCCACATGAAAGATGCGGCCGTGCGGGGCCTGCATCCCGCATGGCCTGAATGCGCGATTCATAGGCCGCACGGCTTTCAGCGGAACGGGATTTTATGCGGTCAGTCACCTGCTTCAGGACAGGATGGGTCATTTTATGCTCCCGGCATTAAAAGGCCGGGCACCCGCAACATCAGGGTGCCCAGTAAACAGTGATAGCGACATTTTCAGCGAGGCGCGCAATCGGCAGATGGTGATCTGTCTCAAGCGCGCGCTCAAGCACGGCTTTCTTTTCTGCGCCTGTGATCATCAGCACCACGTGGGGGGCTTTTGATATCGCGGCGGCAGAAAGGCTCATGCGGTCAAGCTCGTCGCCAGTAATCTCGCTCTTCTGGGCCCTCAGGGGCACACAGATTTTATCGTTCGACAGGTCAAGCGCGGCCTCAAGGCCTTCAGCATCTGGGAAGAATGAAGCCGTGTGTCCATCAGCCCCCAGCCCAAGAAGCACGCTATCAAACGGCTGTTTCACCTGTGCATAACGCTCATTCACTGAAACGATTGCTTCAAACGGGCTGTCTTCCGGCGTCTTCATACCGATGAACATGGCCTCTGCCGCCTGCCCTTTCGCGAGCGACCGGCGCACAAACGCCTCGTTGGAGCGTGGGTGATCCCTATCCACCCAGCGCTCGTCCACAAGCGCTATCTGGATATTCTCCCAATCAAGTTCCACGCCCGACATGGCCTCGAAAAGCGGTTGTGGTGTAGACCCACCAGAAACCGCCCAGCTTGCGGTGCCGCGCTTCCTGATGCCCCGCATCAATGCTTCACAGCAGGCTTCTGTCAGCTCGTCCACCATCTGCTCGCGGGTGTCGAAGCAGCGCCATTCAATCTTGAACCTGTCTGACATCGCCTCGCTCATCTGCCGCTCCGCTTACCGCTGGTCTCGTGGAACCATTCACGACGGTCGCGGGTCATCAGGTCATGCGCTTCATAAGGCCCCCACGTGCCCGCCTGGTAGCTTTCCGGTGGCTCGTTCGACGCATCCCAATGCCCGATAATGCGGTCAACCCAGCGCCATGCATGTTCCACCTCATCGCGGTGCACGAATAGGCTTTGATCCCCGCGCACGGCATCAAGGATAAGGCGCAAATACGGGCCTAGTCGCATAGCGTCATCCCCGGCCACATCAAGGTTCATCTCAACTTCCTTGAGCGCTTCATCAGCGGATGAATGGTTCTTCACCATCATCCTGAGCGCCAGATGATCTTCTGGCTGCATGCGGATGATGAAACGGTTTGGGTTGATATGATTGCCCCAGCCGGGATGCGGCGAATGCGGGATCTGTTTGAACTGGATCACGATTTCCGCGAAACGGTCAGGCAGGCGCTTGCCCGTGCGCAGGTAAAACGGCACACCGGCCCAGCGCCAGTTCTCGATATGCGCTTTCAGGGCCACAAAGGTTTCGGTATTCGATGGGCTATCCAGCTCAACATCGTCGGCATAGCCTGACACAGCCTCGCCGTGCATGGCACCCGCCTGATACTGGCCGCGCACCACATTGCGGTCGATTTCTGCCCCTTCAAGCGGCTTCAGGGATTTCAGAACCTTCAGCTTCTCGTCGCGGATGCTGTCTGCCTCAAGCCGGGCAGGCGGCTCCATCGCCACGAGGCACAAAAGCTGCAGCAAATGGTTCTGCACCATATCGCGCATGGCGCCTGTGCCTTCATAAAAGCCCTTGCGGCCCTGCACGCCCTGGTTTTCCGCAATGGTGATCTGGATATGGTCGATGGTGCGGCCGCTCCACAGTTCTTCGAACAGGATGTTCGAGAAGCGCAGCGCCAGTAGGTTCTGCACCGCTTCCTTACCCAAATAATGGTCGATGCGGAAGGTTTGGCATTCATCAAAGAAACGCCCCACATCGGCATTGATGGCCTTGGCGCTTTCAAGGTCGTGCCCCAGCGGCTTTTCAAGCACCACGCGGGCGCGTTCGCCGTTCAGGCCATATTCGCCCAGCAGTTCACAGGTGGATGTAAAAAGCGACGGCGGGATCGCCAGAAAATGCACGAGCGGGCGGGTCTCATCATCGCTGGCTAACAGGCCCTTTAGGGCCACCCAGTCATCACCGCCTTCCGACAGGCCAAGCTCCACCACATGCACCATGTTGGCAAAATCTTTCAGCGTTTTGGCATCAAGCGGGCAGGCAGGCGGCGTTTCCTTGAAAACTTCCTTCAGCCATGGTTCCGCGCTGCCATCCAGCCCCTGCCGGGAGGTCAGGAAAATGCGGCTATCCTTCGAGACACGTCCTGCCGCAAAGCCGGAAAACAGTGCTGGCAACAGCTTGCGACGGGACAGATCGCCCCCACCACCGAAAATGACCAAATCAAACACATCGTGCATGGTTTTCTTCCCAAATATTGCTTGCCTCGGACCCTACGCCTCAATGACAGCGGTGTCAATTTTAATAATGAGGCTAACGGATTTGTAATTTTTTATTATTTTTTAATGTCTTAATTTAATATTTGAGACAGAAATTATATTTGGTATTGTTTTGGTATTGTTTCAGAACAACCGAAGTGGCCCGCATGCAACTTTCCGACATTATCAGCGCCTGGAACACAGGACCCCGCGGCCCGAAATACCAGCGCCTCAGCGCCGCCCTCAGGGATGCCATCCAGCAAGGCATCCTGCCTGCGGGCGCGGCCCTGCCGCCGGAACGGGAGATCGCCCAAGACTTGGGCGCATCCCGCGTAACGGTTCGGCGGGCGCTGGATGACCTGGCCCTTGAGAGCCTTTTGATCCGCCGCGCAGGCGCGGGCACTTTCGTGAAAGGCCAGACGCCGCAGACCAAAGCCCCGCTTCTTTCTTTTTCGGAGGAGATGGCGCGGCGGGGACAGCAGGCGCGCAGCGAATGGATCGACCGCTTTGAAGGATTGGCCGCACCAGAAGAAAGCCTGCAGCTTGGCGGCAGCATTCGTGAGCGCATCTACCGGCTCACGCGCATTCGGTATGCGGGGCGCACGCCCATGGCGGTTGAGACAAACGTGATCCCGGCCTATGCGCTGAGGGGCGCTGGCCCCATTGAAGGGTCGCTTTATCAGGCGCTGGAGAAAACAGGCCACCGCCCCGTGCGGGCCATCCAAAACGTGAAAGCCGTCCTTCTGGATACGGAACAGGCCGCCCGGCTTGGCGCACAGGAAGGGAGCGCGGGACTAATGATCGAACGGCGGGGGTTTCTGGCAGACGGCCGCACCATTGAGCTGACGCAAGCGGTCTATCGCGGGGACGCGTATGATATTATCATGGAAATGAGGGGCCAGGCCTAAGCAGCCCAGCCCCGAATAAAGACTTAAATCTTTTTCACAAATTCAGACTTCAGGCCCATCTGGCCAATGCCCGGGATTTTGCAATCAATGTCGTGGTCACCGTCTACCAGGCGAATACCCTTCACCTTGGTCCCCACTTTAACAACGCTTGAGCTGCCCTTCACCTTCAGATCCTTGATCACGGTTACATCGTCACCGTCCTGAAGGATATTGCCCACACTGTCACGCACGGCATTCGCCTCGGCAGCCGCTGCATCAGCAGAAGGCGACCATTCATGCGCACACTCAGGGCAAATCAGCAACGAACCGTCTTCATATGCGTAGGGGCTGTTGCATTTCGGGCAGGGTGGCAGTTCACTCATATCACTATCCTTAAAGTTCAAGTGGCACTTCTATACGCCCCCAAGCGGCATATCCCAAGGAAAAAGGCCGCCCAAACGGACGGCCTTTCAAACATGCTTAAGCTTCAAGAACGCTTATGCAGCGCTGCCGTCGCGGTCCATCTTGAATTTGCCAAGGCGGCGGATCTGGTTGATTGAGATCATCTGCGCATAAATCGCAGGCAGGAAACCGCGCTTGCGCAGGTCTTCAAACGTTTCAGCAGGCAGTTCGTTCAGCTTGTCTTCGCTGATCACGAACAGACCGTTGATGTTGATCTGGTCGCCACCAACCTCAACAGACAGATTGCGCTCTTCGATCAGGCCAAGGTCGTTCATCATGGAAACGAAACCACCAGTGATCTGGTTGTGCTCATAATATTTGCTGAGCGCGTCCTGACGCTTTTCCAAATATTCGGTGTGGCTGCCATCCGCATTGAAAAGGGCATCGCCTTCTTCACGGGAAACCCAGCTGCTTTCCTCGTCAATTGCAAGGGCAAGCTGATCGCGGTTTTCACCGGCCGGGATAACGCGCAGCGGATAGGTGGTTACGATACCGGGGATGTATGCTGTCATCCAGCGGCCATCCTCGCCCACCACCAGGTTGTCGCCCGGTTTCAGGCCACACATTGCCATTGGCACAAGCTGTTCGTTTTCACCAACCTTGACAAAAACGACCGGCAGGTCCGAGCTGACAGATACAAATTCAT
>JABXIV010000286.1 GCA_013372925.1 Alphaproteobacteria bacterium | reverse complement strand
GCCGCTTTAGCTCAGTTGGTAGAGCACATCATTCGTAATGATGGGGTCACGTGTTCGAGTCACGTAAGCGGCACCATTTTCCTTCCAAAAAGTACCAAAATGGTAGCAGTGCACCCTAAGGGTGGGCATTTCGACGCAGGCGTGAAGTTAATCAATTTAATTAAAATAAATTTAACCGTTCGTGCCTAGGCTCGCTGCTGGAGAGAGTAAGTAACCAGTTTCGATTGTGGGAAGCCAATTTATGTCTGTTTCAACCCAAGTGACACCTGTGGACGAGGAAGTCACTTTTTCGCCGGACGACATTATCGTCTCGAAGACCGACCCAACGGGCCGGATTCTTTATGCGAACAAGATTTTTTGTGATGTTGCGGAGATGACAACCAAGGATGTGATCGGCCAGCCGCACAGCATCATCCGCCATCCTGATATGCCGCGTGCTATTTTCAAGCTGTTGTGGGACAGGATCGGTGCGGGCCATGAGATTTTCGCCTATGTGAAAAATATGTCGGCCACCGGCAAATATTATTGGGTGCTGGCACATGTAACCCCCAGCTTTGGGGATGGCGGCAAGCTTCTTGGGTATCATTCGAACCGCCGCGTGCCGCCCGCCAAGGGCCTCGCCGTGATCAAGCCCCTCTATCAGGAGCTGCTGCGGATTGAAGGGTCGTACAAGAATGGCAAGGATGCCCTGGCTGCATCAACCGCCCATCTTGAGAAACTGCTGGACGAAGCTGGTATGGATTACGACCAATTTGTATGGAGCCTGGCAGCATGACGATTTTCGGGAAATTCAGCGGCCGCGACAGCGCCGCCAATAATCGCATCGCCGAGCTTGAGCGTGAACTGGCGGAAGAGCGTGCCAAAACCGCAAAGATGCAGGGGGCGTGCAAACGCCTGTCCGAAACAGCCAAGCGGGTGCGCCATGGCGATCTGGAAGCCCGCATCACCGATTGGGATCAATATGGCCCCATGTCGAAAACCCTGTGCGATTTCAACCGGGTTCTTGACCTGACAGACGCCTACATCCGTGAGGCGGAGGCATCGCTGCAGGCGGCGTCCGAGCACCGTTTTTACCGTCGGTTCATGCGCACCGGCATGGCTGGCGCGTTTGGTGAAGGCGCACAGCATATCAACGATATCTGTGACAAGATGCAGGACGCGGAAAAACGCGAGCATGAACACCGCCTTGAGATGGCAGCAGCGTTTGAAAACTCGGTCCTGCAGGTTGTGACAACGCTGACGAGCGCGGTGGAACAGGTGCGGGCCACGGCCGAGCAACTGAACACCTTTGCGAGCGAGAATCAGGCGCTGGCCACCGGTGTGGCGGCGGCGGCCGAACAGGCCACCATGAATGTACAGACCGTGGCATCAGCGGCTGAAGAATTGTCTGCCTCCGTTGAGGAGATCGCGCGGCAGGTGACATCCTCGTCCGAGCGGTCAGGCGCAGCATCGCAGGAAGCGGCTCATACCTCTGAAACCATTGAGGCGCTGAAGGCCTCTAGCGACACGATCGGTGACGTGATCAAGCTGATCAACGACATTGCCGAGCAGACCAACCTTTTGGCCCTGAACGCCACCATCGAGGCGGCGCGCGCGGGCGAAGCGGGCAAGGGCTTTGCCGTTGTGGCGTCTGAGGTGAAGTCGCTGGCGCAGCAAACGGCGAATGCGACCGGTGAGATTGGTTCGCAGGTGCAATCGATCCAGAGCAACACAGACACCACTGTTTCAGCGGTGGGCAATATTGCGGATACGATCCGGTCGTTGAACGAAATTGCGGCGGCGATTGCATCCGCGACCGAGCAGCAATCTGCCGCGACCATGGAGATCAGCCGCAATATCCAGGAAGCGTCGCAGGGCACACAGGACGTGGCCAGCAATATCGAACGCGTGAGCGAAACGGCCAGCCGTACCCACACGGCCGCTGAAGAGCTGGCGCATGCGGCAGAAGACCTAGCGCTAACGGTGGAAACGCTGAAGGCCCAGTCAAACGCCTTTATCGAGGACGTACGCGGCACCGCGGCGGCTTGACAAGAACCATGACAGGGGGCTTTGCGCGGGCGCGTGCCTGCGCTAAGCTCCCGTCATGCTTGAGATCACACCCACACTCCAGATCGATGAATCCGAGATCACCTTCGCGGCCAAGCGGGCGTCTGGCCCCGGCGGTCAGCATGTGAACAAGGTGTCAACCGCGGTTGAGCTGCGGTTTGATGCGCGCGCGTGCGCGGCGATCAGCAATGAGATGTTCATCCGCCTTCGGAAAGTGGCGGGCAGGCGCATGACCGCAAGCGGCGAGATCATCCTGACCGCAGACGAGCACCGCAGCCGGATCGACAATAAGCGCGCCGCCACGAAGCGGCTTGTGGATATGCTCAAGGCGGCAGCCAAAAAGCCCAAGTTCCGGGTGGCGACCAAGCCGTCGAAGGCTTCGAAAGAACGCCGTATCGTTGCCAAGAAAACCACAGGCGAGCGCAAGAAAATGCGCGGCAAACTGAAACTGGTGGATTGATCAGGTCCCCGAACCCTATCTAAACTATTGAAATATAACAATATGACACCCCACTGTCATATGACAGGCATGCGTCTGTCATATGTGTGACGCAGACAAAAATAGTCTCTTGCTGCATCTACTGGCTTCACAAACACGGCCGAGCACGGCAAACATGTGAGGACAGAAAAATGACGCATGAACCAACACCGACCCAAACCGCAAAAGAGGCCCTCATGGAAAAACGCATCACACTCAGGAACGGGTACTGGTATTATTTCCAGGACGGGGACAATGAGATCGCGGTTCATGGCTCTGCCGTTAATGGCAAGGAGCGGGTTTATTTCAATGACGAGCTGTTGATCGATACACGCGGGTTCGGCTTCAACGCCCAGCATTTTTTTGAACGTGACGGCCATAAATATGAAGCGCTTCTGGTGGCGCACAGTGTGCTGCGCGGCGCGATGGAATGTATCCTGATCCGCGATGGCCAGATTGTCGGTCGCGAAACCAAGGCCTATGTGGTGGCCAAGGACGGCAAGATGAGCTGGTGGAAATCCCTTGGCCCTTTCTTTATCGCAGGGTTCCTAGCCGGCTTTGCGGGCGCCTTTGTTGCCCTGCTGACAAACTGAGACCGGCCATGGATGTGAATGCAAACACAATCCGGGACATGCGCCGATCGCGCGGCTGGACCCAGCAGCATCTGGCCGATGCCTGCGAGATCAGCCTGCGCACCGTGCAGCGGGTGGAGAAGGACGGCTCTGCCGCGCATGAAACGGTGCAGGGCCTGTGCGCTGTTTTCAGTGTCAGCCCGGAGGTGCTGCTTGCCGACCAACCGGATAGCCGGGGTGAGCTGACAACGGGCCGGATGATCGGCTCCCGCCTTATCATGGTGGCGACGGCCATGGCTGGCGGGCTGGTGGGGGCGCTTGTCACCTATCTCTTGGTGGCCCCATAGGCACAAAAATATAAGACGGGCCGCCCGGTGCGGCCCCTTCCAAGCAATCAATCGGATTTGATGCCAGTAACCCAGATAGGGGTTAGAGGAGGCAGGGGTGAGCTTTATTTTGATTATCGTGATCGGGTGTTCGGTTTATTTGACCATGGATGAGCCAGTGGAACCGCCTTTGGCGCAGAAAACAGGCGTTGAAGAGGAAGGCGTTTCCTCGAATGCATCTCTTTCGCCCAAAGTTTCTTTGGGCCCAGCCATACAATGCCGAAGCTTTACGGTCACTTGACGATCTTCTAGGGTGTACCCAAACACATTCAGTCCAAATGGGGGTGGTTATGCGGTGGACTTTCCTAGTTTTTCAGGCATGTTTTGCGCTGTTTCATGTGGCATGTGGCTCAGTATTGGCCGAAACAGTTGAACTGGAATTCAATTCTGTGGCCTTGGATGAGGCGAGGCCCATTCTGGTCAGGTTGCCTGAAGGCTATGAAGAAGGCGGCGCGCAGCGCTACCCGGTTCTTGTTGTGCTTAATGAAAAGGACAACTTCGAATGGGCCAGCTATATCGTCGGCTTACAGGCCTCACGGGGGGCGATGGATGACATGTTTGTCGTGGGGTTGCCTGCGACAGATAATTACAGCGGCGACAACTATCCATTTGCAAAAACGGGCAGCCTTGAATTGAACGACAGGTCGCAGGCTTATTCTCATTTTATCCGGGAAGAGGCGCTGCCCTATATTGAGCAAAATTACCGCACAAATGGCGGCCGATTTATCGTTGGCCATTCACTGTCTGGCTTGATGGTCACGCATATGATGACTCAGTATCCAGACGCCTTTTCAACATTCATCATTTTGAGCCCATCATTGCAGCATGCCCCGCAGTTGCTGGGCGTGTTGTCAGATTTTTTCAAAACGAACGGGCCGGTTGAAAGTCAGGCCTACTTTGCATTGGGAAGCCTTGAGCATGAAACGATCCAGCAGGGGTTTTCCGGTCTTAGCGAGGTTCTGAAAGCGGATGCGCCGGATGGTTGGAGCCATGAGCAGACCATCCTTGCACATACGGATCATATGCTGGCGGCCTTCAAGGGCACCTATGACAGTCTTGCCTGGCTCTACCGTGATTTCAGCATTCCGACCGACCGTGTGCAAGCCATGAAGGCAAGCGAGATCATCGATCATTATGCACGGCTTTCCCGACAGTTGAATTATCGGCTATTGCCTCGCCAGCGCGGTATGACCGGGTTGGGCTGGTTCTTGGAGAAGCGGATTGGCAACAAGGCTGCAGCTCTTGAGGTGTTGAAGGCTGCGGCGCATTTCTATCCAGAAGACGAGAAGATCAAGTCAAGTGTCGCGCGGCTTGAATGCCGGTCTTCAGACAATACGGCTACAACCTGCGGCGAGTGATGACAAGGGCTATACGTGGAAGCTTTCGCCGCAGCCGCAGCGGCCCTTCTCGTTCGGGTTTGTGAATTTGAAGCCGGTTGAAAACATGCTGTCTTCCCAGTCCATTTC
>JABXIV010000082.1 GCA_013372925.1 Alphaproteobacteria bacterium | reverse complement strand
CTGGGCGTTCTCTATTTGCAGGACGGCGTGTGGAACGGCGAACGTATCCTGCCCGAAGGCTGGGCCCAATATGTGGCAACACCCGCCCCTGTTCAGCCTGTGGCACAGCGCGCCAGCGGCCGGGTAAACCCCGGATACGGTGCCCAGTTCTGGCTCTATAACGAACGCTTCCCCGAAGTACCGGATGATGCCTATGCGGCCCTTGGCAACCGCGGCCAGATGCTGATGATCATTCCATCCAAGAATATGGTGATCGTTCGCCGCGGACACGACCCGGCAGGGGGCGAAGGCTTCAAAATCCACACGTTTGCGGCAGATGTGCTGAAAGCCATGACCCAATAAAACCGTGCGAAAAGCGGGAAAAAAGGCTATGCTCGTATCCATCGGGGGAAGATGGGGGGATACGTGCAACTGCCCAACCGCATCGTCATTTTATTAACCATACTGCTGTGTGGTGGCCAAACCCCGTTTTCCGCGCCGTTGGCCGCAAAGGATGTTTTCATCTACACTGAAAACTATCCACCCTATAATTATGCCGATGAAAATGGCGCGATTGTTGGCGATGCCACCACCCTCGTTGAAAAAGTCATGCGCGAAAGCGGGCTTGAATACCGCATCACCCTGGTGCCATGGGCCCGCGCCGTGCGCTTCACCGAAACCGCAGACAACGCCCTGATTTATTCCATCGCCCGCGTACCGGGCAGGGAAAAACGCTTCCAGTGGCTGGTGCCACTTGCAAACGATGAATATTACCTGTTCGCCCGAAGCGGTGACACACGCACCTTCACCTGGCCGCACATTACAAGCGGCAGCGTGAAAGTGGTTTGTGTTTTTGGTGATATTTCCTGCCTGCTTCTGCGCCAGAGCGGCATACCAGACCACAGCATTGTCACCTCTGCCGCGCTCAGCCGCCCCGGCAGCATGAAGCTGGTGGAAGCGGGCCGGGTGGATCTTTATACCGCCGGGATCATCAATTACCGCACCAACATAAAAGAACAGGGCTTTCATGAAGCCGCGTTCAAGCCGGTTTTCAAACTGGATGTGGGCCTTACCCTGTATCTGGCCGGCGGCGTGATAACGAAGCCAGAGATCACAAACGCCATCAGAAAAGCTTATGAGCGCCTTATGGCCAAAGACGATTTCCAAATGATGTATGTGGACGGACCTGCGTTCGACGACTAGGTCACAATTCTGCCTGCTCTTGAAAAAGCCCTTGAAAAAGCGGCGTGGACACCCCTTTTATTCCTATATAAAACAAATACATATTTGTCTTGTTGGGGGGAGAGCCATGACAGACCAACCAATGCGCAGCCTTGAAGAGCAGCGCGAAGAATATAAGAAAAACCGTTTCCTTGCCATGCCGCTCGCGGGCACCATTGCCTGGGCGGTTGCCGGTATCGGCAGCCTGTTCCTTTCGGCGCAGCATACGGTTTGGCTATTGTTTATCGCCACAGGATCGATCTTTTACCTGGGCGTTCTGGTGGCGCGCTTCACGGGTGAAGACCTGCTGGGCAAAAAATCACCCAAGAACACATTTGATGCCCTGTTCCTGCAAACGGTGATCATGGCGCTTCTGGTTTTCGCCATCGCCATCCCCTTCTTCATGGCGGACTATACATCACTGCCGCTGACCATCGGCATCCTTACGGGGCTGATGTGGGTGCCGCTTTCATGGGCGATCCAGCACTGGGTGGGCCTGTTCCACGGCATTGCCAGAACCGTGTTGGTGCTGGGCGCATGGTATGCCTTCCCCGATCACCGATTCACTGCCGTGCCTGCGGTGGTAGTGGCGATCTATCTGGTGACGATCGTGATCCTTGAAAAACGCTGGAAGGCTGCAAACGCAGCCTGACCCCCTAGAAAATGCCGGTGTGGGTCATGGATGTGAACATCTCAAGCGCTGCTGTCCCCACATAGGAGTTGCCGAACTGGTCCAGTTCCGGCGACCACACGGCGACGCTCATCTTGCCAGGGATAACCGCAAGGATGCCGCCGCCCACACCGCTTTTCGCGGGCACGCCCACCCTGTAGGCAAAGCTGCCCACGCTATCATACATGCCGCATGTCAGCATCACGGCGTTGATGCGCTTTGCCTGCGCCGCCGACAGGATCGTGCCGTCATGCACGCTTGAATAGCCGCCGGTTGCGAGCGGCAAGCCCGCCAGCGCCAAATCCTTGCAGCTCATGGTCATGGCGCACTGGAAACAATAGGTTTCCAGAAGCGTATCCACATCCATTTCTACATTGCCGTAGCTTTTCATCAAGTGGGCCATGGCGCGGTTCAGGTCTGAATGCCCCAGCTCGGACATCATCACCGTTTCATCCACGTCCACCGCGTCA
This sequence comes from Alphaproteobacteria bacterium, assembly GCA_013372925.1. Taxonomy (GTDB): domain Bacteria; phylum Pseudomonadota; class Alphaproteobacteria; order Sphingomonadales; family Kordiimonadaceae; genus Kordiimonas. Next base: position 2,115 of record JABXIV010000082.1, on the reverse strand, counting down.
TTCATCGCCAGATAGCGCAGGAAATTGCGGATGCGGTGCTTGGTATCGCCCTTCAGCCCCATCAACAGGTCCAGTGTTGCCAGCGCGCCGGGGTTGATGAAAGGGTTTCGGGGCACGCCGTGTTCCATTTCCAGCTTGATCATGCTGTTGAAACGGTCGCCTGAAGGCTCCTTGCCCACACGGGTCCATACCATGTCACCAAAATGTGACATCGCCAGTTCAAGCACGAACAGCTTGGAAATACTCTGGATAGAGAAAGGCTCGGCCGCATCGCCAACGCTGAAGCTTTCGCCGGTGGGAAGCTGCACCGCCATGCCGAACTTGCTGGCAGGCACGCGGGCAAGCGCCGGAATATAATCCGCCACTTTTCCCTTGCCGAAGCTTGGTTCCACGGCTTCAGCGATATACTCAAGAACAGCCTGATAATCCTGCACGGGCACCTTCCTTTTGTGAACTGGCCTAGACTAGACGCACAGCCCCTTGAAAAAAAGAGCACAAATATGCACTTCTCCCCTGCGTGCGGGACATAGTTTCGCCCCACAATCGGGTTACCCAGCCCACCAAAAGCCATGGCCGGATTGCCCAAAGTCAAGGAAGCGAACCCCGCCTGCGGCTTTAAGACGCTTTGCCTTTTGACGATTTTGTGGCAATTAGGCGCACAGAAACCAGCGCCTGCACGCCTCGGCAGCAACATGCCAGAGCGCGCGGCGAAAGAGAGTGACATGCAAGACGTTTTGACAGCAGAAAAAACAGCCACCCCTAGCGCGGGCGCACAGGCGCATTCAGGCAAGCACCCGGAAGCAGCCGATTTCCCGCTGAAGGAAGCCCGCAAGCTGGTGAAAGACCTGTGGAAGCCGGATGCCCGCATCTACTGGACAGACTTCACCCTTTCAGCGCTGATCGGCTGGGGCGCTGTTGCCGTGGCCACCATGGCACCGCTGTTCTCAATGGTTCAAATCCTTGCCATGCTTGTTGCCACGCTGGGCCTGTACCGTGCGGTGATCTTCATTCATGAGATTGCGCATTTCAGGAAAGGCACCTTCACGGCCTTCCGGCGCTTTTTCAACGCATTTTGCGGCATGCCCATGATGGTGCCTGCCTATACCTATGCCGACGTGCATATCGACCACCACAAGCCACAGGTTTACGGCACCGAGGAAGACGGCGAATATCTGCCGTTCGCGGTGGATAAACCATGGAAAATCGTGGCCTTCATCGTGCAGGCCGTGATTGTGCCTGCGCTTCTGATCGCGCGTTTTTCAATCCTGATGCCGCTGACGCTTGTCATACCGCCTTTCCGCCGCTTTGTGTGGAAGCGCGCCAGCTCGCTGGTGATTGATTTTGCCTATATCCGCCCGGCACCAAAGAAAGACCAGGAAATGGGCTGGCTGCTGGAAGATTTCTTCACCGGCCTTTATGTGTATGCAGCCTTTGCGCTGATGTATTTCGGCTATCTGCCGTGGGCGCTGTTGGGCGTGTGGTATGTGGTGACGATCCTGATCTTTGTGCTGAACGGCTTCCGCACGCTGGCGGCCCACGCCTACCGGAACGGCGGGCGCGAACGGATGGACCAGAAAGAAGAGTTTCTCGACAGTGTGGATATTCCGGGCAACCGTTATATCTCAAGCCTGTGGGCACCTGTGGGGCTACGCTTTCATGCCACGCACCACCTGTTCCCCGGCATGCCGTACCATGCGCTTGAAGAAGCCTATTTCCGCCTGAAGAGCGACCTGCCTGATAACCGCCTGTTCCTTGAAGCCACCCGGCCCAGCCTTGCGGCTGCCGTGGTCCAGTTGTGGCGCGAAGCAAAAGCCGCCCAAAAGGCGTAACCCGCCAGATAAGGAGCAAGGGTAATGAGTGTCACACCAAACATTGCCCTTGTTGTTGCCGGCATCCTCAGCGCCATTGCAGCCCTTCTGCATATTGCCGTGATTATTGGCGGGCCCGCGTGGTACCGCTTTTTCGGTGCGGGCGAACGCATGGCGCAAATGGCCGAACGAGGCGCGCTGCACCCCACCCTTGTTACGCTTGGGATCACCGGCGTGCTTGGCGTTTGGGCGCTGTATGCGTTTGCGGGTGCGGGCCTTATCCGCGCCCTGCCGCTGATGAAACCGG
>JABXIV010000190.1 GCA_013372925.1 Alphaproteobacteria bacterium | reverse complement strand
TGGTTCCAGCCTGCAAAAGCGGCCTGAAAAAGAGAAAAGTTAGCATCCCTAGGATGTGAGTTTTAGCCATTAAAGCCAATTGGTTAGCGTTGGGTGTGGTAACGCCCAGCGCTCTTTTTTTGATCTCTCCTATTGTAATCTACAAAGAACTTTGTATTTCAAAGTAAATAACACAACGCATAAATCATGTAGCGAGGAGAGAGTGATGAATGAGCAAAGTACCGGCAGGCATGCCTATGAGCATAGTGGGCTGCATGAAGGCGCAAACAGGCGTTATGCAGCCGGGGGCAGGCTTGAGCGTGCGTTCAGGAAGAAACTGGCCACGGTGTTGATGGTGATGATGTGGGTTTGCGTCGGGCAGTTCCACAAGGCTTTCGCGGAAAATACAGGTGCGCAGGTGAAAGTGGCGCAGGTTGATCTGTATGACGCTGCGCGCCAGCGCCCCGTGAAGATCACCATCTGGTACCCGGCAGGGCAGGGCTGTGACGGTGCCGATGCCTGTTTGGCTGAAAATGCACGCCTTGATACAGGGGTTCTCCTGTCCCACGGTGCGATGGGGGCCGCGCGGAACTATAACTGGATCGGCTATGCGCTGGCATCCAAAGGGTTCGTTACCGTGGGGCTGAACCATTTTGGCGAATCCTGGGCGTATGGCACTGACAAAATCGACCCCACATCGGTTACGCGCTTTTGGGAGCGACCACAGGACGCCCGTTTTGTGCTGGACCAGTTGCAGGCCAATACAGTGGGTGGCGTCGCTATTCTGAACAAAGCTGTGAACTGGGGAAATGTAACCGCCATCGGCCATTCCTCTGGTGGGGCGACTGTTCTGGCGCTTGCGGGTGCAGCGTATGACCTGGCGCGCGCGAAACCCTATTGCCAGACAGAAGCGGCGAAGGCGGATAAAAGCTGTGGTTATATAGCGCGTCGCAAGGGCAAGAATGGCGAAGCGCCCAAAAGCATGCCGTCTTTCAAGGATAGCCGCGTCAAGAAGTTGATCCTGCTGGATCCGGCACTGGGCCATATGGCAGTGGCGGAAAGCCTTCGGGCGATTGGTATACCGGTTCTGCTGGTTGGGTCACGGAACAATGATTTCCTGCCGTTTGAAACCCATGCCGGTTTCTATGCCGGCACCCTGCCAAACAGCACCAAAGTTTTCCTGACCGGCGACGAGGGGCATTTCGTCTATATGGACCGCTGCGACCATTCCTATGAAGCCATGGGCGTGTCCCTTTGCAAGGACAAGGCGGGTGTGAACCGGGATGCCGTGCATGGCCGCCTGTACCCTGCCATCTTCAGGCATCTGTTTACGCCAGCCCCGCGACGGTAAACTCTATGGCGGGCAGCATGGCGATCATCCTGTGCTGCCTGTTTTCCTTTAATCCCCAAATTCCTTTTGCAAAGCGCGGGCAAATCGGTTGTTCTATCGGCAGGATTTGACGGGGGAACTGGGATGTTTAAGAAAATTTTGATCGGAACCGGCGTGGTTGTCGCCGCCGCTGGTGTGTTCATCGCCGATACGTTGATCAGCGCGGGCGCGTTCAGGGAAATCAATCCACACTATAGCGGCACCTGCAACATGGTTCACGGTGTTGTGGGCGTGGAGGACATCACCACTGACCCGGATTCAGGGTTTGCCTATTTGTCATCCCATGATCGCCGCACCTGGACGAAAACCGGCAAAGCCGAAGGGCAGATATTCGTCTATCGTCCCGGCAGTTTGGCCACGCCGCTTGCCATGCCGCACGACCTTGAAGGCCCGTTTCACCCGCACGGTATTTCCCTGTGGCTGGACCCAACAGGCCCTGACCGGTTGATGGTGATCAACCATCCGGAAGAAAATGATGGCCCCTTGAAGCCGGGGTCCACATCAAGCCAGGTTGAGATTTTCGACATTGACGCAGGGGCGCTCAAGCACATTCGTACCGTGAAAACCGACGGCCCCTACAGCCTGAATGACCTGGTAGCCACAGGCCCGAACAGCTTTTATGCCAGCATCGACAAAGGTAGCGAAACGCCGCTTGGCCGTGCGCTTGAAGGGTACGGCAGGCTGGCGCGCGCAGGCGTGGCTTACGGTGATGAATACGGCATCCGCAAAGCCTATAGCGGCCTTGTTTACGCTAATGGCATCCAGTGGGACGGCGCGCATCTTTATGTGGCGGAAACCACTGGCGGGCGGCTGTTGAAGTTTCAGCCGGGCGAGAAACCGACAGACCTAACGCTTGTGGCCGAAGACCGCATTAGCAGTGCGCTTGATAACCTTGAATGGGACGCAGACGGCAATCTTTGGATTGGCGCGCACCCGCAAGCGCTGAAGTTTATCGACCACGCCAAGGACGCTGCCAACCGTTCACCCAGCCAAGTGCTGAAGGTAACGCTGGCGGATGGCGGGTTTGACGTGCAGGAAATTTACCTGAACGACGGTAATCCCATTTCAGGTTCCAGTGTGGCGTCACCCTATCACGGCCGCCTGTTGATCGGCAGCGTGTTTGAACCCTTCATTCTAGACTGCAGCATGTAGGGCTAAAGAAACTCCACCGTCAGCACTGCATCGCCGCCCATGGTTTGGGCGGTGCGGTCAATCACATCGCCAAACTGGTCCAGCACGCGGTCGCGCCGCACTTTCATGGTGTGGGTCAGGATGCCGTTTTCAATCGTCCAGGCCTCTGGTGCCATCAGAACGGCACCCACTTGTGCATGGCGTTCAAGTCCGGCGTTGATCTCGGCCACGCGTTCGCGCACGTGGGCCTCAATCTCTTCTTTCGCAACATCTGCGGCGGTTTCCGCCACAACAAGCAGAAGCAACGTTTGCGGCATGCCGTGGCCAAGAAGGCAGGCTTGATCCAGCAGGTTGCTTTCAAGGAACTTGGCCTCAATGGGCATGGGAGCAACATATTTGCCCTTCGCGGTTTTGAAGGTTTCCTTCACGCGGCCCTTCAGGATCACGAAGCCGTCTTCATCCAGTTCTGCCCGGTCGCCGGTATAAACCCAGCCGTCGCGGAAGGTTTCTGCGGTTTTTTCGGGCATCTTATAATAGCCCAGGCTGCAGCCGGGGGAGCGGGCGATCAGTTCGCCTTCCTCCGTGATGCGCACTTCCACGCCTTCCGGCGGGCGGCCCACGCTGTGTGGCTTGTTGCTGCCTTCGGGCGTTGTGGCGATGGGCAGGATTTCGGTTTGGCCGTAGCCATCCATCAGCAAGAGGCCAAAAAGCTGGAACCATTCCTTGATGTGGGGCGGCACGGGCGCGGTGGTGGAAACCATTTTCTGCACACTGGCGAGGCCAAGTTTTTCGCGCACGGCGGCCGCCACCATATCGGCGTGCGGGCCGGTGAGTGCTGCTTTCAACGCATCGGCCCCGCCTTCGGTGCCTGCGATTACGGCTTGGGTCAGCTTGTCCCAGATGCGGGGCACGCCGAAGAAATAGTTTGGCTTGGCGACCGCAAGATCAGCGCCAAAGCTTTCAAGGTTTTCGTTGAAGAAGATGGTGCCGCCGGTGCTGAGCGCATGCAGTTCGATAATCAGGCGTTCCGCCAGATGCGCCAGCGGCAGGTATGAAAAGAAATGCCAGCCAAATTCCGTTTTGGTTTCCCGCACAAGCGCATGTGTGGCGCGGCCAAGGCTGCCCAGCGAATGCATCACGCCCTTGGGTTTGCCGGTGGTGCCGGATGTGAAGATCAGGGTTGCCACATCTTCAAGGGCGTGGCCTGCCGGTCGGGCCGTGGCTTCACCTTTTTCCAGAAACTCGTCCCACGTTATATCGCCCTCGGCAGCGTCAACACCGGGCAGGGTAACGATTGTAATGCCCTCGGGCACATGGTCTTTCACTTCCGCCCAGTTGGTGCTTTCGCCTAGGAACAAAAGCTCCACATCCGCGAAATCAAGCACATAGTTGAAGGTTTCGGGCCGCATGGTTGTGAACACCGGTACCGCAACGCTGCCGGACGCCAGAATAGCCAGATCAGCCAAAATCCAGTGGGCGCGGTTGCGGGAAAGGATCGCAGCCTTGTGCCCGCCGCCGCCAAAATGGGCGCAGATGGCGCGGGCGGTGTGATCCACCGTTTCGGCCGCTTCCGCCCAGCTTATCGGAAACTGCTGGCCGCCATGAAGGTCCACCAGAAAGGGTGCTGTCGGCTTTTCTTGCGCCCAATAGGCAAGGTCTTCAAGAACCGTTTTACGCTCTGCTGTCATGCTTTTCCTCCCCCGGAAGCCGCCTCCCCAGCTGGCTTATTTCAATAGTTCCTGCGCGATGATAGATTGCCGGATCTGGTTGGTGCCAGCGCCAATTTCAATCACCTTGCCCGACCGATAGAGCCTGTTCACCTCGGTTTCCCGCATAAAACCCATGCCGCCATGGATTTGCACGGCACTATCCAGCACGCGCATCAGGGCGCGGCCTGTGTGAAGGGCGTTCATGGCTGTACGCATGTGAATGGTGCCGCGGCCCCCGCCGCCTTTTTCAAGATTGTTGATCTCTTTCATCAACTGATAGGCTGTTGCGCGCATGGTCTCCACGTCCGTATACATATCGGCCAGAAGGCCCTTGATAAGCTGAAAGTGCGCGATCGGCTTGCCAAACTGCTGGCGTTCCTTTGCGTATGCAACGCTTAGGTCAAGCGCCCGCTGGGCCACACCGACGGTGGATGTGCACAGGAAGGCACGCTCAAGGTTCAGGCCGCTCATCACCACGGCAACACCGTGATTTTCAATGCCAACAAGGTTTTCTGCTGGCACCCGGCAATTGTCGAACACCAGTTCGCCTGTCGGGCTGCCGCGCCAACCCATTTTGTCAAGCTTCTGGGCTACGCTAAATCCTTCGAACTCTTTCTCGACGATAAAGGCGGAAATGCCGTGTGGCCCGGCTTCAGGGTTGGTTTTTGCGTATACCAGCAGGATGTCTGCCACGGGGCCGTTGGTGATAAACATCTTGCGGCCATTCAGCACATAATGATCACCGTCGCGCACGGCTGTCGTGGCCATAGACCCCAGCGCGTCAGACCCGGCACCGGGTTCCGTAAGGCCAAGGGCGCCAATCGCGCCTTCCGCAAAGCGGGGCAGGTATTTGGCCTTTTGTTCTTCGTTTGCGTTGCGCACGATATTGTTCACGCACAGGTTTTCGCTGGCACCCCAACTGGCCCCCAGGCAGTGGTTCCAGTAACCAAAAGCCTCGGCTACCAAGGCCTGGCTGATGAAATCAAGGTTCGCACCACCCATTTTTTCCGGCACGGTGGTACCCAGGAAACCCACCTTGCCCATGGCGCGATAGGCTTCATCTGGGAACCAGTCTTCATCATCCATTTTGGGCAACAGCGGCCATAGTTCCTTTTCGGCATACTTATAGGCCGTGTCGTAGAGCGCCTGATGCTCGGCCGTGAAGCCGAAGGATTGAAGGTCGGGTATCATGCTTACCTCCAGCCTTGTGTTTTCAGG
>JABXIV010000059.1 GCA_013372925.1 Alphaproteobacteria bacterium | reverse complement strand
TGGATCTTCCTGTTCTTCTGCATCTACATCTGGGGTGGTGCATAAGGCATGCCTGCAGATATGCAGAACAAAGACACAGAGGCCGACCGGGAGCAATCCCGGTCGGTTTCGCCTTATAAGGCCGGGCTGCAGGGACGATGTCCCAAGTGCGGTGAAGGCAAGCTGTTCAAGAACGGCCTGGATATTCGTGAAGAATGCGATGTTTGTGGCTTTGATCTTTCGAAGGCCGATCCGGGTGATGGCGCACAGGTGTTCGTGATCCTGATCATGGGTACCATCGCCGCGCTTGTTGGCTTTATCCTGATCGGTGCCCTTGATCTGGCCCCTTGGCTTGCCATGATGATCATTTTCGCCATGATCCTTTTCGGCAGCATCTGGATGCTGCGTGTGTTCAAGGCTACGCTTGTGGCGCTTCAGTTCCATCATGATGCATCTGAAGGCCGCCTTCATGATGACAAGGACGATGATGCCTAAAAGCTTCAAACCCGGTATTGCGCTAACTGTTTGCACCCTTCTGGGGCTTATTGTGTTGATCGGGCTTGGAACTTGGCAGGCGCGTAAGATTGGGCCAAAGGCTGACTTGCTGGCGCGCATTGAGGGTGGTCTTGCGGCGACGCCGATCCAGCTTCCCGTTCACCTTGATGACCCAAGTGCGCTTGATTACCACAGGGTGACTTTTGTTGGCCACGTGCTGGATAGGGCCCCTATCAAGGTTTTCGCCACCAGCCTTACCGGCAAATCCGGCTATCATATTTATGCACCGGTCCAGAAACAGCACGGCATGGCTGTGGCTGTAAATTTCGGCTGGATACCCTTCCACCAGGAAAAGTTACCAGCTCTGCCAAGCGGTGATATAGCGGTGACCGGCGTGTTGCGCACCAGCGCGACGCCGGGCTCGATGACGCCGCCAAACGTGCCTGAAAAAGGCCAGTGGTTCACGGCTGACGTTCATGAAATGGCGGCACACTGGGGCCTCCGCACCAAGGAATATTATCACTTCCGCATCTTCAGCGACCATATTGGCGCCGCGGATAGCTTGCCGCAGGGCGGGCAGGTGCGCGTGGATATCCCGAACGACCATCTTCAGTATGCCATCACTTGGTTCGGTCTCGCCGCGACGCTTCTCGGCGTCTATATCGCCTTCGGCTTCAAACGCGGCCGGGAAGAATAATCTGGCGAAAGCTGGTCTACTCCGGTCAAAAAGCATTTTTAGGGAAGCAGAAGGAGCAAAGCCAGCGCTTTGGCTTGCATCACTGTGCGTCTGCGCCTACTACTAGGCTTCGCAAGATTCGTAAAGTTGAGTGCTGTAATCATGAAATATATTTCCACGCGTGGCGAAGCTGAAAAACTGGATTTTGAAGGTGTAACCCTGACGGGCCTTGCTCGTGATGGTGGGCTGTATGTGCCCGAAAGTCTGCCAAAATTTAGCGTTGATAAAATCCGCAGATTCCGCGGTAAGCCCTACGCCGATGTAGCATTCGAAGTAATCCAGCCGTTCGTTGCGGGCTGCGTGTCAGACGCTGACCTTAAAGCCATGCTAGACGCCACATATGGCACGGCCTTCCGCCATCCGGCCGTTGCGCCCCTGGTGCAGATGGATGCAAACGATTGGCTGCTGGAGCTGTTCCACGGCCCAACGCTTGCGTTCAAGGATTTCGCATTGCAGCTTCTGGGGCGTTTCTTCGACCATTTCACTGCCAAGCGCGGTGAGAAGCTGACGATTTTGGGGGCAACCTCGGGCGATACAGGTTCTGCCGCCATTGAAGGCTGCCGCGGGCGCGACAATGTGATGATCTATATGTTGCACCCCAAAGGGCGGGTTTCTGACGTGCAGCGCCGCCAGATGACAACCGTGCTTGAAGACAATGTGGTCAATATCGCGGTAGAAGGCAATTTCGATGATTGCCAGGCGCTTGTGAAGGCCTGCTTTAACGACCTTGATTTCCGCGACCGTGTGGGCCTGACAGCCGTGAACAGCATCAACTGGGCGCGGGTGATGGCTCAGGTCGTTTATTATTTTACGTCTGCCGCCGCACTTGGCGCGCCAGACCGCGAGATTTCCTACACTGTTCCCACCGGTAACTTCGGCGACATCTTCGCAGGCTATATCGCCAAGGGAATGGGCTTGCCTATCCGGCAGCTAGTGGTGGCAACCAACAAGAACGATATTCTGGCTCGCACGCTTAAAACTGGTTCCTACCGCGCGGACGGTGTGTTTGCCACCCTGTCGCCCAGCATGGATATTCAGGTTTCCAGCAACTTCGAGCGCCTGATATTTGATCTTGCTGGTCGTGACGCCGCAGAGGTGCGATCCTATATGGAAACGCTGTCGGTTGAAAAAGGCTTCGACCTGAAGGCCGATCACCTTGAAAAATTGCGGGCGTCTTTTGCGGCTTCGCAGGCGGATGATGACGTTACACGTGCGATGATGAAACGTGTTTACGAGGCATCAGGCTATGTGGCAGACCCGCACACGGCGGTTGGTATCGCTTCAGCAGAAGCCTGTAACACAGATAAATCCGTGCCTATGGTAACCCTTTCTACAGCCCACCCCGCGAAGTTTGGTGGGGCAGTTAAGGAAGCCACAGGTGTTGATCCAGACCTACCTGCCCATATGGCAGACTTGCTTTCGCGCGAAGAAAGGCTTATCACGCTGCCAAATGATGTGGCGGCGCTTCAGGCCCGCATAATGCAAGGAATGTAAGTTTGAGTGTAGAGGTTACCCGCCTGCCATCCGGCCTTCGAATTGTTAGCGAGAGCAGGCCACAGCTTCAAACTGTAGCCGTCGGGATGTGGGTTGATGTTGGCGCACGCCATGAACCGGAACCACTGAACGGCATCACCCATTGCCTTGAACATATGCTGTTCAAAGGCACAAAGCGCCGCAGCGCGCGTGAAATCGCGTCTGAAATTGAAGCTGTTGGCGGGCAGATGAACGCCTACACCTCGCGCGATAACACCACCTATTATGCCCGCGTGATGAAGGATGACCTGCCG
>JABXIV010000298.1 GCA_013372925.1 Alphaproteobacteria bacterium | reverse complement strand
TAGCTCAACTGGATAGAGCAGCTGACTTCTAATCAGCAGGTTCGGGGTTCGAGTCCTCGCGGGATCGCCATTTGGGGAACTAGCCATTTTTTTGTGGTTTTGAGTGTTTGTCTGGCTTCAGGCATTGTTTTCACGCCAATGCCAGCCCTGTCAGCTTCATGTTTCAATCGCTATTCTTCCGTACTTTGCTGGGATTGCAATTGTCTTTTCTTGTCGTCAAGTGTTGAGATAAAGGCGATCAGATCGGCTCTGTCTATGGGGCCGATAAGTGTTTCGAAGGCCCGGTGTGTTCCCTGGCGGAAGGCTTTCCGTTCCTGAAGGAAGCGGTCGAGGCTCTCCGGTGTCCAGATACCTTTTCTGAAAGCCAGCGATCCGCCATAGTGAAACCCTTCTGCTGCGGCGAAACCGCGCCCCATCAAGCCAAAAAGGTTTGGTCCAACCTCATGTGGGGCCCCTTTTTCGGTGCTGTGGCAAGCGCGGCAGGGGTGAAAAAGGCGGGCGCCCCTTGTTGCATCACCGGTGCTGGCTTCTGTCATCGGGTCATCTATGGCATCAGCCAGTATTTTGGAGCCTGTGGCGTCAATGAGCCATGCGAGAAGGTCTGCCCGGTCATGCGGGTTCATCAGGCCTCTAAACGCCATTTTTGTGCCAGGAGCTGCCATGTGTGGCTTGGCAAGGAAGGCATTGAGGGTCTTCGGTGTCCAGTATTGGTCTTCATATTTTTTCTGGCTTAGGGCGGCGCTATAGGCGAATTCCTCAACAGAGGCGATCCCACGGTCCATGAGGCCGTGCAAGTTTGGGCCATAGCGGTGTTCACCCTCTGGCCGTATCGTGTGACACCGGACGCAGTATTGGAACAGTGCGGGGCCGCGCTCGGGGTGAGGCTCGTCCGCAACGGCTGCAGTGTGTGTAGCTGGGCCAAAAATAAAAAAGACAGCGCACAAGACAGTGAAAACAAATTCTTTTCGCAACACAACGATATCCTGAACTGCAATCTGACCCCACAGCGGGATAATCGTTATTACTCGTTAAATAAAGATAAATGTATGCAGGGGCTCACTACTGTTATCTGTTTGGCTTTCTTTAGCCTTAATTGTTTGTAACGCTGTTTTTGCGCTGTGCTTGGTGATATAACGAGTTCTTGGTAGGGGCTTTTAGTGGAGAGAAGTGCGTGGCCGATATTGCGGACGACCTTTCAACAACAGCATCGGTTGATCAAGGTGCTGAATATAATGGTGAAATTGAAACCGGTGGGGACGAGGATTGGATTGCGGTTAGCTTGACCGCAGGTGTCACGTACGCCTTCAGTATGCAGGGTGATCCTTCAGGAAGCGGGACATTGATCGACCCCTATATCAAGGGGCTTTATGACGCCGATGGCGTTTCCTTGAATAAAGAAGACGATGATAGCGGCCAGAGCAGGGAAAGCCTGCTTGTGTTTACGCCGACTGAGAGTGGTACATATTATATTGCTGCCGGCAGTTGGGGGACAGAGACAGGCACTTATACACTTAGCTATGGGCTTTTCTCTGAAGTTGCTTCGACACCCTTGTCTGAGGCATATGCGGAACAGTTTGAAATAAGCGGCAATCAACCACTGGATGCCATCCTCTCGTTGTGGCGCTATAAAAACCTGGCGGAAGAGGAAACGCTGACAGTTACATACAGTTTTCCGACGACGGGTAGCGTTTTTTCTGAAGATAGCGAGTTCGGATATGGCCCTGCAGCTGATGGAGCGGAACCATTTGCCGATATCAGCTATGTGAATAACGCCGAAAAAGAGATATTTGAAGACGCGCTAAGTCAGATTGAAAGTTTCGTAAACATCAATTTCGAGAAAGTAGCGGATAACGAAGATTCCGCAGGAACACTTCGCATTGCCTGGACGGGCACGGCCGATGAAGACGCTGCTGCTTGGGCTTACTTGCCTTTTTCATCCTCGACAGCTGGCGATATCTGGCTGCTGAAAGACAATTTGGCCAAAGGCGGCTTCGGCTCCTATTACCAGATCGTGGTGATGCATGAGCTTGGTCATGCGCTGGGGCTTAAGCACCCATTTGATACTGATGGTTCCGGCGAAATTATGCCCGCCGAGTTTGATGGGCTGGAATATACGCTGATGTCATATAATACATCAGTGGATGGTGAACATATTCTTGGGCTGGATTACTATCCAACCACTTATATGTACTACGATATTCTGGCGCTTCAGCACATTTATGGGGCTATTGACGCGGCCACTGGCGATACCAGCTATGTCTTTGAAGCCAATACCAAATATTATATCACTGTTTGGGATTCAGCTGGCACAGATACCTATGATGCTTCAGCGCAAACCACGAGTGTGGTTCTGGATCTGACGCCTGGCAGTTGGAGCGACGTCGGTACGAACATTACCATGTATACGGCGACCAGCAGCCGCAACAAGTCGGACACCGTTTACACGCCACCTGAAATCACGATTGAAAACGCTATCGGTGGTAGCGGCAATGACAGCCTGATCGGAAACGCAGCAGACAATGACCTTCAAGGCAATGCCGGGAACGATGTTCTGACCGGTGGCACAGGTGAGGATACGCTTACCGGTGGGGCTGGCAATGACACGCTAACCGGTGGAAGCAGTGACGACATCTTCTCCTTTGACGCAAACTGGGGCGATGATGTTATCAGCGATTTTGAAGACAATGACGACACGATTGATTTATCTGCCGCGGGCCTTGAATATGCTGACCTGACAATCACCAATAGCGGCAATGACGCGATTATCAGCGACGGCAATGGCAACACCATTAGGGTGGAAGGCATTTCCGCAAGTGCGTTGACTGCGACAGATTTCGATGCGTCGGACAACACGGTAGACCCTGGAACAGATGATACACTTACAGGCACGGCAGATGCTGACAGCTTGTCTGGCGGTGCTGGTGATGATCTTTTGCTGGGTGGTGATGGCGGTGACACGCTCCATGGCGGCGAAGGTTCTGACGTGCTTGATGGCGGCAGCGGCAGTGATCGCCTTTATGGCGGCACCCATGCTGACAATGTTTCAGGTGGTGCCGGTGTTGATGTGCTGTACGGTGATCACGGTGCTGACACGCTGGATGGCGGCGCGGGCACTGACGTTGTGCAATATCTTTCGTCAGGAACAGGGGTA